>NZ_CP014845.1:0-307033 GCF_001598055.1 Cupriavidus nantongensis
GTCTTTGGCGCGGCCAAAACGCTGCGCTCGCCATTGCCGTAGCGCCGTAATACCATTCCCGCAGTTCACCATATCCGCCCATGTCAGCTGACTGCGCCTGGTATCTCTACCTGCTCGAATGCAACGGCGATTCCATTTATACCGGCATCACCACGGACGTGGCCCGCCGTTTTGCCGAACACCAGTCCGGAAAAGGGGCCAAATATACGCGTTCGCGCAAGCCGATTCGCGTGCTCGGCCAGATGCGCTTCGCCACCAAGTCGGAAGCATTGAAGGCGGAAATCGAAATCAAGCGTATGAGTTCAGCGCAGAAGCGATCATTTTGCGCCCAGCTGACGCTGCACGACTCGGAGCAGCCGGCGAAGTGATATCAAGAAAAACGGCCCGCATCGCAAGCGCGATGCGGGCCGTTTCTTTTTGGCTTGCCGCTTCAGACCAGGGTCAGCGTAACGTCAATATTGCCGCGGGTCGCATTCGAATACGGGCACACCTGATGCGCCTGCTCGATTAGCTTCTCGGCCGCTTCACGTTCGAAGCCCGGCAAGGAAATCTTCAGTTCGACCTGGATGCCGAAGCCCTGCGGAATCGGGCCGATGCCGACCGCGCCCTGGATCGATGCATCGGCGGGCACGTTGATCTTTTGCTGGCTGGCGACATAGCGCATCGCACCCAGGAAGCAGGCCGAGTAGCCGGCAGCAAACAGCTGCTCCGGATTCAGGCCGTTGCCGCCACCACCCATTTCCTTGGGTACCGCCAGCTTGGCGTCGAGCTGGCCGTCGGACGTGGTGGCACGGCCATCGCGGCCGCCGGTGGCGGTGGCATGGGCGGTATATACGACTTTCTCGAGTTTCATCTAAGGCTCCGGTTTGGTTGCCCTCAGGGGCGCCATCATCAATACCTGCCGTCAGTCCGGCAAGCTGGAATCGGTCCGCGCTTGTTCTAGCGTCGACCGCAGTGCATGCAAGCGCCGCGTCAGCGCCTGGATCTCTTCGACCGGGCATTGCGTGGCACATAACATCTGTTCAGGAATCCTCTCGGCGCGCCGACGCAGCGCACGGCCGGCGTCGGTCAGGCTGACCAGGACCCTGCGCTCGTCAGCCGCGTCCCGGGTGCGGGTCACCAGACCTGACGCCGCGAGCCGCTTCAGCAATGGTGTCAGCGTGCCCGAATCCAGCGCCAGGCGGTTGCCGAGTTCCGAGACCGACATCGTTTCCGTCTCCCACAAGACCAGCATGACCAGATATTGTGGATAAGTAAGCCCAAGCTCACTTAGCAGCGGCTTGTACAGCTTGGTCATCGCCAACGAGCTCGAATACAGCGCAAAGCATAGTTGGTGGTCCAGCAAAAGCCAGTCGGTGGCGGGTTCGTTGTCGCGTTCCATGTCGATATATTAGACGCAATTAGATTGTGCGCAAGATAAATTTTGTGCGCCCGATCGGATGGCACGTAGCGGGACGTTGGACCCCAAGCCTTAAGTCTGTTTTAAGTCTTGGTCGCTAGCATGACGGTGTTGCGTCGCATCGTGCCGACGCCAGATGCCAAAAGGAAAGGAACACCTATGATGCGCCAGACCATTGCTCGCACCGCCGTTGGTATCGCAGCGCTGGCCGCGCTCGGCGGCGGCTATGCCTATCTGCAGCGAGACGTCATCACCGCGGGCTACGCGGCTCCTCCGCCGGTGGCAGCGGCCGCCCAGCCAGTGGCTGCCGCCGCCAGGCCAATGGACTTCTCCGGCATCGTCGCGCAGTACGGACCCGCCGTGGTCAATATCAGCGTGACTGCGCGCGCCCAGCGCACGTCGGTGCAGATGCCGCCCGGCATCGATCCGGAAGACCCGCTGTTCCAGTTCTTCAAGCGCTTCGGCCCGCAGTTCCAGGGGCCGCAGGGCGGCCCGCAACAACTGGTGCGCGGGCAGGGCTCGGGCTTTATCGTCAGCCCCGACGGCCTGATCCTGACCAATGCGCACGTCGTCGACGGCGCGCAGGAAGTGACCGTCAAACTGACCGACCGCCGCGAGTTCAAGGCCAAGGTGCTCGGCACCGATCCGCAGACCGACGTGGCGGTGATCCGCATCGATGCGAAGGACCTGCCGACCGTGCGCCTGGGCGATCCGTCGCAGGTGCGCGTGGGCGAGCCGGTGCTGGCGATCGGCTCGCCTTACGGCTTCGAGAACACCGTGACTGCGGGCATCGTCAGCGCGAAGTCGCGCTCGTTGCCCGACGACACCTATGTGCCGTTCATCCAGACCGACGTGGCAGTCAATCCCGGCAACTCGGGCGGTCCGCTGTTCAACCAGCGCGGCGAGGTGGTCGGCATCAACTCGCAGATCTACAGCCAGACGGGCGGCTACCAGGGCCTGTCGTTCGCGATCCCGATCGACGTGGCGACCAAGGTGCAACAGCAGCTGGTGGCGCATGGCAAGGTCACGCGCGGGCGCCTTGGCATCAGCGTGCAGGAGGTCAACCAGGCGCTGGCGCAGTCGTTCGGCCTGCCCAAGCCGACCGGCGCGCTGGTCAACTCGGTCGAGCCTGACAGTCCGGCCGCGCGCGCGGGCCTGAAGCCGGGCGACGTCATCGTGCAGCTGGACAACGACGTGATCGACCATTCGGGCGACCTGCCGGAACACGTGGCCGATATCAAGCCGGGCACGCAGAGCTCGCTGAAGATCATCCGCAAGGGCCAGCCGATGACGTTGTCGGTGACGATCGGCACCGCGCGGGACCAGGCGGTGGCGCAAAAAGCGGGCGGCAAGGAGGCCAATGGCCGGCTCGGGCTGGCGGTGCGCCCGCTGTCGCCGGCGGAGAAGCGCGAAAGCGGCATCGAAGGCGGCCTGGTGGTCGAGGACGTGACCGGTCCCGCCGCGCGCGTGGGCATCCAGCCCGGCGACGTGATCCTGTCGCTCAACGGCACGCCGATCGCATCGGTCGATCAGCTTCGCACGCTGGTGGGCAAGTCGGGCAAGCAGGTGGCGCTGCTGGTGCAGCGCGACGATGCGCGCATCTTCATTCCGCTCGATCTGGGTTGATGCTCGCGGGCACCGCTGCGTGCCCGCAAGTCGTTAACCAGCAAGGCTTTGACGTCCTCGCGGGCCGTATACCCGCACGTATACCGACACGTTTACGAGTGGGTATACGTGCGGGTATACGGCCCGCTAAGCCTTGCCAGAGGCGGGATTCAGCGCAACGAACTGCTTACAGAAAGCGCGCCAGCAGGTATCATCTCGACTGCGATGCACGAAGCATGCGGCGGCAGCCCCCGCCGGCCCTGGTTCTGCTGAATCGACAAAGAGGAAGTCTATGCAGTTGGATTTCACCCGTGCCCCGATGCCGGGTACCGATAGAGCGCGGCGACTGACGTCCACGACGTCTGTCACCGGCTCCGCGCCGAAGCCCCGGCGGCGCAAGAAAGAGGTCGCCCCGCACTGGGAGCGCGGCTACCGTTCGCACTTCTATCGCAACGAGCGCGGCGACAAGCTTGGCGAAGTGCGCCTGTCCGAGCGCGGCGAGCTTCCGGTGGTCTACCACTGGGCCGCCGGCAACTACTCCGGCGCGGAAGGCTCGCTGGCCCACGCGCGCGCGCGCGTGGAAGAGACCATCGGTTTCGGCATGCGCCAGCTGTCGCTGTTCTGAGCAGGATCTTCGCCGGTGCCGCGTTCGCCGGCACTGCGACCCGTCCGCGCCCACCCTTCGCGCGCGGTGCCTTCGCTTCTCCCTGATCTTCCCGGTTGTACCTGCAGTCCCCAAGGCAGGCCATGGCCAGCGCAGTGCTGGCCCCGGCGTGGCGGCGCACGCAGCGCTCAAGCAAGCCGCCGCTGCAACAGCATGTAGGCAGCCGCGCCAAGCGCCAGCACGGCAATCAGCCGATAGATGTCCTCGCAGGCGATCAGTGTGGCCTGCTGCGCGATTTGCGCGCTCAGCTGCGCCAGCGCACCCTGGTGTGCCTGCGCCGCATCGAAGCCGCGCGCGGCCAGCGCCGCCTGCATCCCGGCGATCCATTGTTCTGCCTCGGCCGGGCGCTGGCCGAGCGCGTGCAGCAGGCTGTCGTGTACCGCGAACTGGCGGTTCTGCAACAGCACCGCACCCAGCGCAGAGGCAAAGGAGCTGGCAATCTGCCGCATCAGGTTCTTGCTGCGGTAGCCGTGCGCAAAGGCATCCGGGCTGAGCGCGCGGAACGTCAGCCCGGCGATGGGAATGATCACCAGCACGCCGAACAGGCCCTTGCCGATCAGTCCCCACGCCAATGCCGGCGGCCCGGCGTCGGGCGGCATGCGCGAAAACCACCACGCCGTGGCGGCCATCAGCACCAGGCCAGCCACCATCAGCGGCTTCTTGCGCGCGAGCCGCGGCGCAAACCGCAGGTAGACGAAGATGCCGGCCAGGCTGACCAGTGCGGCGAAGCTGTTGAGCCAGCCGGTGGTGGCCAGCGGGATCCTGAGCGCTTGCTCCGCATAGATCGGGAACAGGTAGCCGCTCAGGTTGCTGATCATGTAGTACACGAAGTACATCGCCAGGCCGGTCAGGACCACCGGCTGGCGCAGCGCGCGCAGGTGCAGCACCGGGGTGCGGTGGTGCCACTGGTGCCACAGGAACAGCGCCAGCAGCGCCAGCCCGGCGGCGGCCACCAGCGTGAGGCGCAGCGGGTGCGAGAACACGTCGAAGCGCGCCTCGGTCAGCGCCGCCTGCAACGTCACGATGCCGGCGCCGAACAGCAGCAGCGGCCCGAGCGCGGGGCCGTCGGCACTGGCGCGCGGCTCGGCATCCGGCAGCAGCAGCCACGCGCCCAGCGTTGCCACCGCGGCGAACGGCAGCACGCCGTAGAACACGTCCTGCCAGACCCCATGCTCGATCAGTCCGGCGGCGAAGGCCGGCGCCATCGCCGAGGCCGAGAAGATGCCGATCATGAAGATGCGCGAGGCGCGCGGCCGCTCCGTCGGCCCGAACAGCACATTGACCAGGATGCGGCAACTGGTGAACAAGGCGCCGCCGCCTAGCCCCTGGATAAAGCGCGCCACCACCATCTGCGGCAGTGCATGGCTGGTCGCGGCCACCACCGTGCCGGCCATGAACAGCAGCAGCGCGCCGGTCAGGTAATGACGGTAGCCGAAGCGGCGCGACAGCCATTGCTGCTTCAGGATCATCAGCATGCTGCCCACCGCGTAGGCCGCCTGCACCAGCGCAAAGCTGCGCGGGTCGGCATCCAGGCCGCCGACGATATGGCTGGAGGCGAACACGAACATGATGTTCTCGAGGAACTCCACGCCCGTGGTCAGCGCCAGCAGCACCATCAGCAGGGTCTGGCGCTGCCGGCGGCTCAGCCAGCGCAGCCAGCGCATGCCTGCGCGCAGTCGCCATAGCGGCCGCCAGGGCGATCGCGGATTCATGCTTGCAGCGTCTCCACGGTCTGGTGCAGCAAGCTCAGGTTGCGGGTGGCGCTGGCCAGGCCGCTTGCGCCAAGGGGCGCCCAGGCTTCGCCGTATGCAGCATGCACGGCCGGGACGGCGCGTTCGAGCAGCCGGCGGCCGGCCGGTGTCAGGGTCAGCTCCAGGCTGCGCCGGTCGCTCGCCGAGGCGCGCCGGCGCAGCAGTCCGCGCGTTTCCAGGCCGTCCAGCAGCCGCGTCATCTGCGTACGCGTGGCATCGAGCGCGTCGCCCAGTTCGGACGGCATGCTCGGTTCGTCCTCGTCGGCGGCCAGCATGCTCAGCACCAGATACTGGTTCATATCCAGTTCAAAGGGCGCCAGGGCCTGGTCGATATGGCCGCGCAGCAGGCGCGCGGTACGCAACAGCAGTCGCGAGGCCAGGATCAGGTCGCGCGGGGCTTCGGGATGGCTGGCGCAAAAGCGGTCGATGCGTTGCTCGAAAGACATGGCAGGCGGCGGATTGATTGCGTCCGATATAGTTACAAACGTAATTATATCAGGTGTAGCTAATATCGCCGGCGCCTGCCCGTTACCGGCGCAATGCTGCCGCGACCGCCCGAATGCCCGCCCGCATCGACGCCATAAGCTGCGCCCGCGTTTCGGCCGGCAAGTTGCCGTAGCGCAGCTTGACATAGGCGGCGCTGACCGCGGCGATCGCCGCGCCGGCGCGCGGCAGTTGCGTGCTGGCCCGCGCCGCAAAGTCCTGCGGGCCTTCGGCCGGCGCGCGCGTGCAGCCGTGGCGGGCAAGTACGGCGCAGAAGCGCGCATAGGCCGCGCCGACCGGATCCGCGGGCGCGCGCCGCCGCCACAGCGGTACCAGCGCCAGCAGGCACAGCAGGCCAAGCACCGCCGCCAGCAACGGTCCTGCGCCGGCACTGGTGCCGAGCGCCTGCAGCAGCCGCTGCTGGCGCGCATGGTCGTACTGCAGCACCCAGCGCTGCCAGGTGTAGACCATGCCCTCATAGGCCCAGCGCAAATCCTTGAGCCAGGCCGGCTGCCGCGACGGACGCCAGTCGGCGGCTTCGTTGCCGACCACCGCATCCAGCCCCTGCTCGATGCGGCTGGGCGCGACTGCGCTGGTCGGGTCCACGCGGATCCAGCCGCGGCCGTCGAGCCAGACTTCGGCCCAGGCATGCGCATCGGACTGGCGCACCACGTAGTGATTGGCCATGGGGTTGTACTCGCCGCCCTGGTAGCCCGTGACCACACGCGCCGGCACGCCGGCTGCGCGCATCAGGAACACGAAGCTGCTGGCGTAGTGCTCGCAGAAGCCGCGCCGGGTGTCGAACACAAAGCTGTCGATCTGTTCGGCCCCAAGCGGCGGCGGGGTGAGCGTATAGGCGAAGGGTGCTGCCGCGAACAGCCGCAGCGCGGCCTGCACGCGCGCCGCGGGATCGGCATGGCGCTGTGCCCATTGCGCGGCCAGGGCGCGGGCGCGCGGGTTGCCCGGCGGCAGGCTCAGTGCCAGCCGCAGCGTGGCCGGCGTCAGGTATTCCGCCGGCGGCGACAGCGTGGACTGCGTGCGATAGCGGATGCGCTGGTCCACCGCCCGGCGCGCCATGAATTCACCGTCGGGCGTGACGGCGGCATCCGCGCCGGATGACAGCGCCTGGCCACGGTCGAGCACGAACAGCCAGCGCTGCCGGCTGGGCTCCAGCGTGATGCTGATGTCGATATTCGACGCGCCGCCGGCGCCGGCTGCAGGGACCAGTTGCTGCCGCCGCAGCCGCGACGGATGCCAGGTGGTGCCGTCGTATTCCCACAGCACCAGCGCGCGCCAGTACAGCGCGGACGCCGGCAACGGCGGGCCCGCAATGTCGGCACGCAGGGCGATTTCTGACGAACGGATCAGTTGCCCCACGCTGCCCGGGCGCATGGTATCGCTGATGCCGGTGGTGCCGCTCTGCGCCGATTGCGGCAGTTGCCACAGCGGGTGCTCCAGGCGCGGGAACAGCACGAACAGCGCCAGCGCCCACGGCAAGCCCAGCAGCGCCATGCGGCCCAGCAGCGGCCAGATCGCCAGCCGGCTGCGCGCCTCGGGGTGATGCAGCAACAGCCAGTTGCGCAGCACCCAGGCGCCGATCGCCAGGCTGTACAGCGCCAGCCAGAACGGCTGGTCGGACAGGTACAGCGTCAGCAGCAGGTAGAACGACAGCTGCGTGACCAGCGTTGCGTCCGAAAGCGCACGGCATTCCAGCAGCTTGAGGATGACAAAGGCGCCCAGCAACGCCACCGCCAGCTCTCGCCCGATGCCGCCCCCGTCCTGCCACACCAGCGCGCACGCCACCAGCAGCACCAGCATCGCGGTGGTGCCGAGCATCCAGCGCGACGGTAATGGCGCGCGCCGCCGCCACAGCAGCCAGCGCCACGCCAGCAACAGCACCAGCAGCAGGCTGACCGCCACCGGCAGCGTGCGTGCCTGCGGCGCCAGCACCAGCGCCAGCTGTCCTAGCAGCAGCCCGTGGTCTTCATGCCGCAGCGGACGAGGCGCGGGTTTCATGCGGGTTCCGCAGCGCGCGCTGTGCCAGGACGCTGCGGCCACAAGGCCAGCGCCTCGAGGCACGCGCGCCGGTGACTGGCGCCGCGCGCCGGCGCCAGTTCGATGCCGGGCAGGCGCAGGCCGATCTCGGCCTCGTCGCCGGCGGCGAGCAGCCACGCGCACAGCCGCGACAGCCGGGGCTCGGACTCCATGCCAGCGGGCAGCGCGTGCCAGTCCAGCCAGCGCGCCGGCTGCCGCGGCGGATCGCCGGCGCGGCTGAGCCAGCGGCCGGTGCGCGCGCTGTGCTTCCAGGCGATACGGTGCAGCGGGTCGCCGCTGCGGTAGCGGCGCAGCTGGTCGATGCCGTCTTCGCTGTGCGTTGTGCTGGCGGCAGCGTGTGTGTCGTCGCCATGGTCGGGGCGGTGCGCGGGCGGCGGTGGCGGGGCGTCGGCTTCCGGCGCGGGGTAGACCAGCGTCGACACTTCCAGGTCCGCATGGCTCCAGACATGGAACAGGCCGAACGGAAAGCGGCTGGCGATCGTGACCCGCGGCAGCACCAGGCGGCCGCGCCGTGGCGCCGGCACGTGCAGCGCCAGCATGCCGCTGGCATTGGCATCCAGCGTCAGCGTTGCGGCGGTGACTTCCGGCATGGCGGACAGGCGCGCCTCGATGCCGATGCGCGCATCGCCGCCACGGCAGTCGACGCGCAGGTGGAACACGGCATCCTGCCCGGCATGGACCGCCGCCACCGGGCCCGCGGCCACGGCGAGGTCGAGCAGGTTGCGGTAGGCCAGCCACATGCATGACATGCCGATACCGGCGAGCATGAAGGTCAGCGCAAAACCCAGGCTGATGTTGTAGTTGAGCGAGGTCATCAGCATCGCGGCCAGCACCACCGCAAAGCCGACGCCGCCGCGCGTAGGCAGGATGTAGAGATGGCGGCGGTCCAGCACCACCACGCCGCCCGCACCACCGGCAGGGCGGCGGCTGGCGGCGCGGCGCCGGGCGAGGCGTGGCGTGCCGCCGAGCACGCCCTTGCGCGCCGCCATGGCGCTCAGGGGATCGCCACGCTGGCGAGCAGCGCGGCCAGCTGGCCGTCGACGGCGGCGTGGCCGCCGGCACCGGCCGGCAACAGGCGGTGCGCGGCCACGGCCATGAACACCGCCTGCACGTCTTCGGGCAGCACCAGGTCGCGCTGCGCCAGCAGGGCCCAGGCGCGCGCGCATGCCAGCAGCGCCAGCCCGGCGCGCGGCGACAGTCCCGCGGCAAAGCCGCCGTGGCTGCGCGTGGCCTGCACCAGCGCCAGCACGTAATCGACCAGCGCCGGGCTGGCGTACACCTGCGCGGCCGCTTCCTGCAGCGCCAGCACCTGGCTGCCATCCATCACCGGCGGCAGCTCCGCCGCGCCGGCGCCGCCCAGGTACAGCACGCGCTCGAAGGCGGGGTCGGGGTAGCCCAGCGACAGGCGCATGGTGAAGCGGTCCAGCTGGGATTCGGGCAGCGCATGGGTGCCGATCTGCTCCAGCGGGTTCTGCGTGGCGATGACGAAAAACGGCGACGGCAGCGCATGCGTGGCGCCGTCATGGGTCACCTGACCCTCGGCCATCGCCTCGAGCAGCGCGCTCTGGGTCTTGGGCGGCGCGCGGTTGATCTCGTCGGCCAGCACCACCTGCGCGAACACGGGGCCGCGGTGGAAGCGGAATTCGCCGGCGTCGCGGACAAAGACCGACACCCCGATCAGGTCGGCCGGCAACAGGTCGCTGGTGAACTGCACGCGCTGGTAGTGCAGACCCAGCGTGCGCGCCAGCGCATGCGCCAGCGTGGTCTTGCCCACACCCGGTACGTCTTCCAGCAGCAGGTGGCCGCGTGCCAGCATGCAGGCCAGTGCCAGCCGCACCTGTTGTGGCTTGCCAAGGACAATGCGGCCCAGCTGGGCCTGGGCCTCGGCCAGCGAAGCGACGATGCGGGGGCGTGCAGTCACGTGGGACCTCGGCGCAGAGCCTGAAAAAATCGCGGTGGATGCAGGAATTATCGGGCAAAGACCAGCGCATTGTAGCGGCGCGCACCGCAGGCGCGACCGTCTGTTGCCGTACGCACGTGCCCGCTAGCCGGAGCGGAGTGCAGGCTACGGATGCGGCGCCTGCGCCAGATGGCGCCGCTTCTGGCATCATGAGCCTGTCGGGCCACCGCGGCCCCTGTTTCTGTTTCCGCCTCTTCACGCGGCCGTGCGCCGCGCCTGCTGCAATGACCTCGCTGGATCCCTGCGCCGACATGCCCGCTTCCACCCTGTCCGCCGATGCCGGCGCGCTGCCGCGCCTGGTGCAGGCCTTCCACGCCAATGGCTTCGTGATCCTGCGCGGCTTTGCCGACGAGCCGGTGTGTGCGGCGCTGGAGGCGGTGACGCGCCAGCATCTCGCCGCGGCGGTGCCGCCGGTGGAGTTCGAGGCCGACCTCGGCTATCCGGGCGCCCCGGCCACGCGCGATGCCGCCGGCGGCGGCACGGTCAGGCGCCTGCGCCAGGCCTACGGGCGGGATGAGGTATTCCGCCGCTGGGCCAGCGATCCGAAGCTGGTCGCCGTCGTGCAGGCCCTGCTGGGCGAGCCCGCCCGCATCACGCTGGCGCATCACAACTGCGTGATGACCAAGCATCCGCACTACGGCAGCCAGACCGGCTGGCATCGCGATACCCGCTACTGGTCGTTTGCGCGGCCGGAACTGGTGACGGTGTGGCTGGCGCTGGGCGATGAGGACGAGCGCAATGGCGTGCTGCGCGTCATCCCGGGTTCGCACCAGGCGAAGCTGGAGCCAGGCCAGCTGGACCCGGCCGAATTCCTGATCGAAGCGCACCCGGCCAGCCAGCCGCTGCTGGATGCCGCGCAGCCGCTGGCGCTGCACCGCGGCGACGTGCTGTGCTTCGACAGCCGGCTGTTCCATGCGGCCGGCCGCAATGTGTCCAACGCGGTCAAGCTGTCGGTGGCGTTCGCGTATTTCGGCGCCAGCAACCGGCCGCTTGACGGCACGCGCTCGGCCGAGTTCGGCAGCGTCGAGCTGCCCGCCGTGGTCTGATCCGGCGTGGCTGCGCTCAGGTGCGCAGCCCGACCAGCCCGGAGATCTTCTCGGAAGCCTCGAGTAGCGGCGGCAGGAAGCGCTCCAGCATCTGCTGCGCGCTGGTGCGGTTGGCCTGGCCGCTGATGTTGATGGCGGCGATGGTGTGGCCGGCGCGGTTGCGGATCGGCGCGGCCAGCGATACCAGCCCTTCCTCCAGCTCCTGGTCGTTCAGGGCCCAGCCGCGCTGGCGGACGTCGGCGACGATGGCCTTGAGCGCGTCCACGTCGGTCACGGTGCGCCCGGTGCGCGCGCGCAGCTCGGTGGCGCGCAGCACGCTGTCGAGCTCGGGCTCGCTCAAGCCCGCCAGCAGCACCCGTCCCATCGACGAGCAATACGCCGGCAGGCGGCTGCCGATCGACAGGTTGATGGTCATGATCTTGCGCGCCGGCACGCGTAGCACGTAGACGATCTCGGTGCCGTCCAGCACCGAGATCGAGCAGCTTTCATGGACCTGCTGCGACAGCGTCTCCATGATCGGCTCGGCCAGGTTCCAGAACGGCATCGAGGTCAGGTAGGCGAAGCCCAGGTCGAGGATCTTGGGCGTGAGCCGGAACAGGCGCCCATCGGCCTGCACATAGCCCAGCCCCACCAGCGTCAGCAGGATGCGGCGCGCGCCCGCGCGCGTCAGGCCGCTGGCCTGGGCGATTTCGGTCAGGGTCTGGGCCGGGTGCTGCGCGTTGAAGGCGCGGATTACCGACAGCCCGCGTGCAAAGGACTGCACATAGCTGTCGCTCGGCTTTTCGGGCGTGGCGGCGCTGTCGGCGGTCGGCGATGCTGGCGGCGGGGTCTGGCGGGAATCGGTGGGACTGGCCATCTTGCGTAGCCCGGCGTGGTTCGCCGGATTGGCACGGAAAGGCCGAAAGGGTAGAGGAAATGCCGGCATTGCGCCAGTGCCGGGGCCGGACCGGCCCGCGGCGGCCAGGGCCGGGCCCTTAGCGGAAGCTGCGCTGCACCAGCACGAACACCCCTGCCGCCACGCACAGCGCGGCAAAGCCATGCAGCAGGTCCATGCCGGCGAGCAGCGTCGCCTGCCGGTCGACTTCCTGTGAGATCTTGGCCAGTCCCGCCGCGGACAGCGCGTCGGGCATCTGCAGCGCCGGGTTGAAGCGGGTGATGTGCTCGACCAGGTGGGTGCGGTGCTGCGCCAGGCCGTCCTGCATGAACACGCTCGCCAGCCCGGTGCCCATCGCCGAGGCAATCTGCTTGCACACGTTCTTGAACTGGTAGGCGTGCGAGAAATCCTCGACCGGCACTTCCAGGTAGGTCATCGACGCCACCTGTACCATCAGCAGCACCGGCGTCAGCCCCTCCAGCAGCACCACCGGCACCAGCGCGTAGTCCGGCGCCCCCGGCATCAGCTGGGTCGACAGCAGCATCGCCGCGCAGGCGTAGACGATAAAGCCGATCGCGATCACGCGCCGCTTGCGGAACACCAGCGCCATGCCCAGCGTGATCACGACGGCGCCGATGGCCGACACGGTGCCGCTGGTCGACAGCAGCATGCAGGTGGTGCGGAAGGTCAGCCCGAGCCCGGTCTGCGTCAGCGTCGGCAGCAGGAACGACCACCCCGACGACAGCAGGTAGTACAGCGTGTAGAAGCCCAGCCCGTACAGGTACTGGCGCCCGGCCAGGCGCGAGAAGTCGATCCACGGGTCCGGATGCCGATACAGCCGCCAGCCGCTGAAGGCAAACAGCGCCACGCCGCACAGCGCGGCCAGCGGCATCTCGAGCGAGCTGAAGAAGCGCGTGTAGCGCATTTCCTGCAGCGTATGCAGGAACACCAGCGCGCCCAGCGCGGCGGCGATGGCGGCGGGCCAGTCCAGCGTCGACACCGGCGGATGCGGATCGCGCGCCGCGCGCGTGGGGTAGGTCAGCGCGACCGACAGCAGCACCGGCAGCGCAATGCCGGCCTGGAACAGGAACACCGCGCGCCAGCCGATGTCGTCCAGGAAGATGCTGGTCAGCCACGGCGTGATCGCCAGCATGGAAAACGAGCCGCCGCCGAAGCGCAGCATCAGCGGCGCGCGCTCGGCCGGCGTCGACACCAGCTGGGCCAGGATGCGCGAGGCCGCGAACAGGCCGCCCGCGCCAAGCCCCTGCACCGCCTTGCCGGTGATCAGCCCGGCCGGGCTGGCGAACTCCGCGCAGATCACCGAGCCGGCGATAAACACCAGCAGCGACACCATGGTGAAGCGCTTGTACGTAATGCGGCGCGCGACCTGGTCGAGCACCATATTCATCAGCACCGCGGTGGCGGCGTAGGCCGAGATCGCGTACAGGTAGTCCTCCGGCGCGGCACCGACGCCGCCCTGGATATGCTGGCTGGCCACGCCCATCATCAGCGTGGACGAGAAGTCGATGCCGGTCACCAGACCCAGCGTCAGGCCGAACAATGAAAGACGCCAGTGACCCATCTCGGGGTGACTGGCGAGCTGCATGCGCTGGCGCTGGGGGGTAGCGGTGCCGGGGGCGGCGGGGGCTGGAATGGCCGGAATGGCTGGGGCTAGCGCGTCCGATCCGGCCGGGACAGGCGTTTGTTGCATCGCTCAAGCATAATGTAGGCCCACCGTTGAGAACTACAGGTTGTCAGGGAAACATTGTCCGGTGAACGAAACAATCCAATGGAATGACTGGGAGGCGTTCTGCTGCGTGGTCGAGCAGGGCACGTTCACGGCCGCGGCGGAGCAGCTCGACTGTCCCAAGTCGCGCGTGTCGGCCGCCGTGGCGCGGCTGGAAACCGCCATCGGCGCCAAGCTGCTGGAGCGCACCACGCGCCGCATGCGCCTCACCGATGCCGGCAAGGCGGTCTATCGCGACGTCGCGCCGCTGTTCGCGCGGCTGCGCGAAATCCGCCAGGAAACGCTGGCGCGCGAAGAGCGCGTGCAGGGCGTGCTGCGCATCGCCACGCCCTATGAATTCGGCGCGCAGCAGCTCGGCGGCGTGATCTGCCGCACGCTGGCGGCACACCCCGCGCTGGATGTGGCGGTGGAAATCACCCAGGGCCTGGTCGACCCGATCCGCGACGGCTTCGACGTGGCCTTTGTCATCGTCGACGCCGACCTGCCGGATTCCGGCACGGTGGCGCGCCGGATCTACCACGTCGAGCGCGGCCTGTTCGCCGCGCCGGCGCTGGCGGCCAGCCTGCCGGCGCAGCTGCGCCCGGAAGACCTGGCCAATATGCCGACGCTGACCACGCCCGGCGACACGGTGTGGGAATTCACCCGCGACGACCAGACCGTATCGGTGCCGATCCGCCCGCGCATGCAGACCCACAACGCCGAACTGCGCCTGCAGGGCGCGCTGGCGGGGCTGGGCATCGCGCGGCTGTCGGTGATCTATTGCGAGGCCGAGGTCGCGCAGGGGCGGCTGGTGCGCGTGCTGCCCGACTATCCGCTGCCGCCGCTGCGCGTGTTCGCGCTGCTGCCGGACCGGCGCCTGCAGCCGCGCAAGGTGCGCGCCTTCATGGAAGCGATCGAATCGATGATGGTGTCGGAGCTGCCGCCGGAAGGCGATGCCGAGACGGCGCGGGACGCCGGGCCGGATGCCGCGGCGGACGGGCTGGCACCGGGAGAGGCGCGTACGGCGGGCTGAGGGGCGCTGAGGGGGCGCTGAGGGGCGCTGAGGGGCGCAGTCGGTGAAGGCGTTGCGCCGCTCGTGCGCCCCGGCTGCCGTCAGTGCAGGCCGATGATGCCGGCGCCCAGCCGGGCGAGGACCATCAGCAGGATCTGCGCAATCACGAACAGCACCAGCGGCGAGATATCGAAGCCGCCCAGGCGCGGCACCACGCGCTGGATCGGGCGCAGCACCGGCGCGGTCAGGTGGTCGATCGCCGGGGTGATCGGCGAATGCGGGTTGACCCACGACAGGATCGCCATCAGCAGCGTGACCCACATCACCAGGCTGATGGCCCATTTCAGCACATAGAGCACGGCGGTCAGCAGCATGGCGGGAACGAAGCCGGGCAGGTCGATGCCGCTGATCAGCGCGACCAGAGCCAGAAACACCACCGCGGTCAGCCACGCGGCCAGGATCGTGGCCCAGTCGATGCCGCCCACGCCCGGGATGATCCGGCGCAGCGGCCGCACCAGCCAGTCGGTGATCTGGAACACGCCCTGCGAGACCGGGTTGCGCGTGGGCAGCCGCGTCAGCTGCATCCAGACGCGCAGCAGCAGCGCCATGCCGAACAGGGTAAAGACGGTATCCAGCAGGAAGAGAGCGATTTCCGAGAACATCGGTGCGTTTTCCGGTGACGGGTGAAGGTGTCTGCAACCGCACAGATTCTGCCATAGCCGAGCGCGCGCACGGCGCAAACCGGGATCGGCTGCCGGTGTGCCGCGCGGCCCCTATAATTGCGAGCGCCCCGCAGGGGGCGTGCGCGGATTGCCGCGCCTTCATTCCCTTTCGCGTTTTTTGCCGCCCATGCCCAGCAAGTCAGCCTCGTCGCCGCAACCCGCCCCGCTCAGCAAGGCCGACTTCGAGGCACTGTCCGACTTCCGCTACCAGCTGCGCCGCTTCCTGCGGTTTTCCGAAGACGCGGCGCGCGCGGAAGGGCTGACGGTGCAGCAATACCTGCTGCTGCTGCATATCCGCGGCTGCGTCGACAAGGACTGGGCCTCGATCGGTGAACTGGCCGAGCGCCTGCAGGCCAAGCAGCACGGCGTGGTGGCGCTGGTCAATCGCAGCGAGGCCGCCGGGTTGGTCAAGCGCCGGCTCAATCCCGAAGACCGCCGCGTGGTGCAGGTGCACCTGACCGCCAAGGGCGAGCGCTACCTGAACCGGCTGGCGATGCTGCACCGGACCGAGCTCGAATCGCTGCGCGGCGCGTTCCGCGTGGCCCGCATCACGCAGTTCAACGACGATGGCGCGGAGCGCGGCTGAACGCCGCCGGGCGCCACGCCTGCACTGCAGGCCGTTACAGGCGGTTACCAATCACAAGCTCCGGTGACACCCGCTGGCCGGCGGCGGCCCTAGACTCGCGCGCATTCCCCAACACGCGCAGCGCGCAGGAGTCCTGACATGTCCATCCCCTTTCGTTCGGTTGTGCTTGCGGTGCTTGGCGCCGGTGCGCTGGCCGGGTGTGCCACGCCGTATGGCTACGACAACGGCTATGGCGCGGGGTATGGCGGGGGCTACGGCGGCGGCTATGGCAACACCGGCTATGGCAGCACGGGCTACGGCAGTGGCACCACCATCAGCGGTTACCCGCAGCAGGGCTATCCGCAACAGGGGTATCCGCAGCAAGGCTATCCGCAACAAGGCTATCCTCAGCAGGACTACCCGCAGTCTTCGTATCCGCAGCAGCCGTATCCGCAGCCGTCGTACCAGGACGGCAGCTATGGCAACGGCTACGGCAACCAGGCCTATGGCGTGCGCTACGGCTGGGTCGAGGGTATCGAGGTGGTGCCGGGCCAGCCGCCGTCGACCAGCGGCGCCGGCGCCGTGGTAGGCGGCATCGTCGGCGGGCTGCTGGGCCACCAGGTGGGTGGCGGCCGCGGCAATACCGTGGCGACCATCGGCGGCGCCGTGGCCGGAGCGGTAGCCGGCAACGAAGTCGAGAAGCGCACCGGCACCAGTGCCCCGGCCTACCGCGTGCGCGTGCGCACCAGCGACAACGCCTACCTGACGCTGACCCAGTCCAACGCCTACCAGATGCGCATCGGCGACCGCGTCCGCATCGAGAACGGCGTGGCCGTGCCGTACTGAGCGCGTCAGTCGGTGCCGAACAGCTGCGCGTAATCCTCGCGCAGCTGGCGCTTGAGCAGCTTGCCGGCGGTATTGCGCGGCAGGTCCGCGACGAACACGATGCGCTTGGGCACCTTGAACGGCGCCAGCGCCTGGCGCGCATGCGCGATCAGCTCGTCTTCGGTGGCATGGTCGTGGCCGCGCTTGCGCACCACGCACGCCGTCACCGCCTCGACCCACTTCGGATGCGGCAGCGCGAACACCGCTGCCTCGGCCACCGCGCCATGGGTGTACAGGCACTCTTCCACTTCGCGGCTCGACACCAGCACGCCGCCCGAGTTGATCACGTCCTTGATCCGGTCCACCACATACAGGTAGCCCTCGGCATCCATGTAGCCGAGGTCGCCGGAATGGAACCAGCCGCCGGCGAAGGCCTCGGCGGTCTGCTCCGGCTTGTCCCAGTAGTGCGTCAGCAACTGCGGCGAGCGATGCACGATCTCGCCCAGCTCGCCCGGCGGCACGTCCTGCAGGGATTCATCGACGATGCGGGTCTCGACATTCAATACCGGCCGCCCCGCCGAGGCCGGACGCGCGGCGTGCTCGTCGGGTCCCAGCACCGTCGCCAGCGGCCCGATCTCGCTTTGCCCGTAGCAGTTGTAGAAGCGCAGCGCCGGCAGCTTCTGCTGCAGCTCCAGCAGCACCGGCACCGGCATGATCGAGGCGCCATAGTAGGCCTTGGTCAGCGTACCCAGCCGGGCCGGATCGAACTCCGCATGGCGCAGCAGCGCAATCCAGACCGTCGGCGGTGCAAAGAAGCTGGTGATGCGCTCGGTGTGGATGGTGCGCAGGCAGTAGCCGGCTTCCGGGCTGTCGGCGATCAGCGTGGTGCCGCCGCACAGCAGCAGCGGCATCAGGAACACATGCATCTGCGCCGAGTGGTACAGCGGCAGCGCGGCCAGTGAATAGTCGGACGCGCGGATATCGCAGGCGGCAATGGTGCTGACGTATTCGGCCAGCAGCGCGCGATGCGTCAGCACCGCACCCTTGGGCGCCGAGGTGGTGCCGGAGGTGTACAGGATCTGCGCGGGCGTGGATTCGGCGAGGGCGTCGGACACCGGCACGGCGGGGCCGTCGGCGGCCGCGGCAAGAATATCGGTGCGACCATCGCCGCCGTGCAGCGTGCCGCGGATCTTGCACGGCAGGCCGTCGACGCGCTCGGCCAGCGCCGGGTCGGCAAAGATCGCGCTGGCGCCCGATTGCGTGACGATGTACTCCGCCTCGGCCCGCGTCATCGAGAAATTCACCGGCACATGGATCAGGCCGCTGCGCAGGCAGGCCAGCCACAGCAGCACATAGGCGTCGGAGTTCTTGCCGAAGGCGGCGACGCGGTCGCCGGGACGCAGGCCCCACTGCGCCAGCGCGCCGGCCACGCGCGCGCTGGCGTCATCGAGCTGGCGGTAGCTCCAGCACCGCTCGCCGAAACGGATCGCGGTCTTGTCCGGACTGCGCCGCACCGCGCGGGCAATGGCGTCGGGGATGGTGTTGCGCAGGGCGCGCTGCTGCTCTGACTGCATGGTGGTCTCCATTGTTATGGTTGGGGTCCAGCAAGTCTTGAAGCCAAGCGCCGAGGATAAGGCGTGCCGGCTTGCCGTGGCAAGCCGGCACGGGACGGACAGGCGGACTACAGCGCTGCCGACAGGAACACCAGCGCGCGCCCGTGCGCCAGCGCGGCGCTGGGCTGGTGGTAGGAGCCGCGTGCCCAGCAGTTGAAGCCGTGGTCGGCCTGCGGGTAGACGTGGATTTCGGTGGCGGGTTTGCCAGCCATCGCGTCGCGCACGGCCTGCACGGCGTCGGATGGGATATGCGCGTCGAGCGCGCCGTAGTGGAACTGCACCGGCACGCGGATGTTGGCGGCTTCCTGCAGCTGGTTCTGGATGCCGCCGCCGTAGTAGGGCACGGCGGCATCGACCAGGCCGCGCGCCGCGCTCAGGTACGACAGCAGGCCGCCGAAGCAGTAGCCCACCGCGGCCACCTTGCCGGCGCCGGTATGCTGGCGCAGCACCTGCACCGTGGCCGCGATATCGTCGAGCGCGGCGGACACGTCCACGGCCTTGCGCAGGGCCATGGCGCGCGCCATGTCGTCGCCCTCGTAGCCCAGCTGCACGCGCGGGGCCTGGCGCCAGAACACGTCCGGCGCGAGCACGGCATAGCCGTCGGCGGCGTACTGGTCGGCCACCGCGCGGATATGCTCGTTCACGCCGAAGATCTCCTGCAGCAGCACGATGCCCGGCGCGCCGGGCTGCACGCCCGCCGGCGGCAGGCTCAGGTAGGCATCGAAGCTGCCCGCGGCGGTGTCGACGCGGATCCACTGGCTGTCGGGAATGTCTGTCATGGCGAAGGGTTCTCCGGAAGAGGCTGGGCAAGGATTGCCGCATTGTCAGCCCGCCAGTGTGCCACTGCGCGCCGCATCGTGCAGGCCGGCGCTCGCTTCAGTACGCGCGCGATTGCCGGTAGCGCTTGTGCCAGTTGTCGGTATAGGCCTTGACCACCGCCGCGTCGCCGCGGATCAGCATGCCGTTCTCGGCGTTGCGCTCCTGCGCCGACTTGGTGAAGTTGAACGAGCCGGTGAACACCGCCTGGTCGTCGAACACCATCACCTTGTTATGGGCGATCGCGGGCTTGTTGTCGATCACCACCGGCACGCCGGCGTGCTTGAGGAAGGTGGCGCTGGTATAGCGCTCGCTCTGCTGGCTCTTGTCGAGGATCACGCGCACGTCGACGCCGCGCCGGTGCGCCTGCGCCACGGCCTCGGCAATCGGCGCGCTGGTGAACGAATAGGCCTGGATCAGCAGGCGCTGCCGCGTGCTGCGGATGGCATTGATCAGCAGCGCCTGGCAACTCGCGCCATCCGGCACGAAGCACAGCGTGTAGCCGCTGCCATCGGCAAAGGGTTTGGCCGGCAGCGGCCTGGCGTCGGGCGGCTGGGCCGGTTGCGCGGACTTGCCGGTGCGCGACGGGAAGTGGTTGGCGACGGCCTCGTTGAAGGTCTCGCTAATGCTGTTGGCGATGGTCTCGGAGACCTGGTCGAAGGTCGAGGTCGAACGCGCGTGCGCCAGCAGCGCGAAGGGACTGAACGAAGTGAAGGCCGACACGGCGGCGGCCAGGCCCAGGCCCAGCACGGCCCGGCGAATGAAGCGATAAGTCACGGCGGATCTTGGCGTCGGTAAAGGACACGTGCGGGACAGCGTGCGCGCGCCGCGCGCCGCACCTGTCCGGGGCGGGAACGCAGCGTAGCAGCCGCATACGCCACTGGCAAAGCGGGATTGTGTAACAGGATCTGTGGGGCGCGCGGGGTCGCGCCGCAGCCTTGGGACTATCCGCGGCCGGCGCCTATGATGGATGCAACCCATGCGGCCGCGGCCGCCAAGGAGAGGCAATGACGAACCACACCTACAAGCTGGTCGAGATCGTCGGCTCTTCGCCCGACGGCTGCGACCAGGCCATCCAGAGCGCCATCGCCAAGGCCGGCGAGACCATCAAGAACATCGACTGGTTCGAAGTGGTGGAAACGCGCGGCCATATCCAGAACGGCAAGATCGCGCACTACCAGGTCACGTTGAAGGTGGGCTTCCGCGTGACCTGAACCCTCACTGCGCTCAGGCCGCGGCCAGTGGTTCCGGCTGCACCGACTGCGCAGCCTCGCTGGCATGCGCGTACAGGCGCTGCAGCGCCGGCCGCGGCGCGTCGCGCAGGAACGCGAGCATCTTGTCGATAAAGGCCTCGGTGGCGGTCTGCGGCACCAGCCGGATCCACTGCTGCGCTTCGGTTTCGCGGCCCGCCAGCGCGAGCATGCGCGCATAGTTGAACTGGCCGCGGAAGTCGCCGCCTTCAGCCGCCTGGCGGTAGTACGCGACCGCGCGCGCCGGATCCTGCGCCACCTCCCAGCCGTCTTCGTGGAAGCCGCCGAGGATATTGAGCGACTTGGCATGGCCCAGCGCCGCCGCGCGCTGGTACCAGCCGAGCGCGGCGCGCCGGTCGGCGGCGATGCCGCGGCCCAGCACCAGCGCCGTGGCCAGGTTGTACATGCCCCAGTCCGAGCCGCGCTCCGCCGCCAGCGTGTACCAGTGCGCGGCGGCACGCGCATCCGGCGCGGTGCCCCAGCCGTTCTCGTAGCAGCGGCCGGCCAGGTTGGCCGCGCCCGCATGGCCGGCGTGCGCCGCGTGCTTGAACCACGCGAACGCCTGCACCGGGTCGCGCGCGACGCCATGGCCGGCCAGGAACCACTGGCCCAGCACCATCTGCGCATCGAGCTGGCCTGCCACCGCGGCGCCGCCCAGCCACGGCAGCGCCTGCTGCGGCGGGCCGGCCAGCTTGTCGCGCAGTCCCGCGGGACCGAGCTGTTCGAGTTCGACCGGCGTGGCGACGCGGAAGGGCAGGGTATCCATACAAGGAGCTTCGGTTGAAAGGCAAAGCGGCACGCAACCGGAGCTGGCCGCGTGCCGCGGTGCGCAGTGCGGCCTGGGCGGCCGCCGCGCTCAGTAGCGCAGGTTCAGATTCAGCACCGCGGTGCGGCCCGGAGCCACGGTCGCATAGTGCGAGGTATAGGCCTGGCTGTAGTAGGTCTTGTCGGTCAGGTTCTGCACGTTCAGCTGCAGCGCCACGTTCTTGTTGATGCGGTATGCGGCCATCGCATCGAAGCGCCAGTACGACGGCACCCACTTGTTGGTGCCCTCGTTGCCCCAGATCTTCGACACGTAGTACGCACCGCCGCCGATGGTCAGGTTGGGCAGCAGCTGGTACGTGGTCCACAGGCTGAAGCTGTCGTCCGGCGTATTCGGGAACGACTGGCCGTCGCTCAGGCCGAAGGCAGCGCCGGCGCCGCCGTTGTTGCGCAGTTCGCTCTTCAGGTGGGTGTAGCCGCCGAACATGGCCCACTTGTCGGTCACGTTGCCGGAGAAGCCCAGCTCGAAGCCGTCCACGCGCTTGTTGCCGGCCATGGCGGCGGTGCCGTCCTGCTGCACGATGCGGGCGTTGGTGGTCTCGATGCGGAAGATCGCCGCGGTCAGCGCCAGGCGGTTCTTCAGTACGTCCCACTTGGTGCCCAGTTCGAACGAGCGGTTCTTTTCCGGCGCGAGCTGGTCGCCCCGGTTGCCGCTGCGGTCCGGGGCCAGGCCGTTGGGGTCCGAGCCCTGCGCCAGGAACGCGCCGGCGGGAGTCGACGAGGTGCCGTACGACACGTAGAAGCTGGCGTTCTCCACCGGCTTGTACACCACGCCCAGCTGGTAGTTGAACAGGTTGTCGTCGCGCGAGTATTCCGCACGCGAGCCATTGGCCGCGCGCGCCGCGGTGAAGCTGGTGCGGTAGCTGTCGAAGCGCACGCCGCCGTTGACGATCCACTGCTTGCTCAGCTCGACCGAGTCGAACAGGTACACCGACGCCGTGTTGGTCTTGGCGTTGGTCGGGTTGTTGGCGCGCGCGATGCTGCCGCGCCACGGGTCGTTGGGGTTGGGGTTGAGCAGCGTGGTGCAGTTGTAGCCGCCGGCCGCGCCCGCGCCGTTGGGACAGCTGCTGTTGCCGGTGTCGACGTTGTAGGTGTCGTTCTCGCTTTTTTCCTGCGAGAACTCGACGCCGAAGACGTACTTGTGCTTGATCGCACCGGTCAGGAACTCGCCCGACAGGTCGGTCTGGTTGGCCACCGTGCGCGCGGTGGAATAGCGGGTGTTCACGCGGCGCCAGAGCAGGTCGTAGTAGATGTTGCCCTTGCTGTCGTCAGGCTGCGTGTAGATGTAGTCCTGGTTGGTGCGCGAGAAGCGGGTCTGGTTGCGGAACTTCAGCGCCGGCGAAAAATCGTGCTCGAAGCGGATCGTGCCCATGTCGGCCTGGTCCTTGCGGAAGTCGCGGTCGAGCAGGCCGTAGTAGGTGCTGCGCGGCACGTTGACCGGCGAGCCGTCGCCGGCCTGGCGCGTGCGCGGGCGGCCGTCGCGGCGCGCAGTGAAGGCCGGGTTGTTGTACGGGATGCCGACGTCGGGGATGTCGTCGGTCTGCATGTGGTAGTACGACAGCGTCAGGCGTGTGTCGGTGCCCAGGCCGAACGCCACCGACGGCGCCACGCCCCAGCGCTTCTGGTGCACGGCATCGCGCCCGGCGACGTCCTGGTCGTGGAACATCGCGTTGAGGCGGAACGCCGCGTGGTCGGCGAACTGCCAGTTGCCGTCGGCGGTGCCGCGCACGTACTGCGCGTTGCCGACGCCGATGTTGCCTTCGGCAAAATTGCCCAGCCGGGGCGCCTTGCTGGTGATATTGATGCTGCCGCCGGCGGAGCCGCGCCCGTCGTAGGCGCCGGCCGGGCCCTTGGTCACTTCGACATTCTCGACGTTGAACAGCTCGCGCGACTGCGCGCCGATATCGCGGAAGCCGTCGAGGAAAGTGCTGGCCTGCGCGTCATAGCCGCGGATAAACGGCCGGTCGCCGACCGGGTTGCCGCCCTCGCCCGCGCCGAACGCAATGCCCGGCACCGTGCGCAGCACGTCGGTCAGCGTGGTCGAGCCGGTGCTCTGGATGACTTCCTGCGGAATTACCGTGATCGAGCGCGGCGTATCGCGCAGCGGCTCGGGATTCTTGATCGACGACGAGCTTTCCGCCTTGAAACCGCTGTCGCCGGTGACCGTCACCTGCGGCAGGTTGACCGGCTTGGGCGCCTCTTGCGCGGCGACCGGCGCCGCGGCGACTGCGGCGCCGACCATGCCGGTCAATCGAGGAATGGTACCCAGCTTCCCGTGGCTCTTTCTTGTTATGACTGCCGAATACTGCACTTTATGCCCTCTTTTATAGCAAATCTAAACAATAATGAGAAGAATTATCATTTGGTTACTATTGACTGGTCAAGATTGACATTTGCGTACATGAGCAAAAATGTTGCGGAATTGCGGCAGCCAGCGCGCGGCGCGGTCCAGCAAAAAAATCGGCCGGCGCAGAACTTGCCGCCGGCCGTGCAGGGAACCTTAGAAATGCCAGGCCTCAGTCGAACTGGTACGAATAGATCATGTTGATGCGCGGCGAGCGGCGGCTGGCATTGGTCGGCTTGTCGCCGACCGGCTGCGCCAGCGACAGGTCCAGCGTGTAATAGCGCCGGTCCGAGAAGCGCGCGCCCAGCGCCACCGACGACAGGCTGCGGTGCGACAGCGACACGCTGTTCGAATACACGCGCGCCACGTCGGCCGACACATAGGGCTGGATCGTGCGCAGGTAGGTCAGGTCCGGCAGGAACAGCCGGCTGATTTCCGCCGATGCGCCCCAGCCCTTGTCGCCCGCGACTTCGCCGGCGGGGTAGCCCAGGCCGAAGAAGCGTCCGCCAAAGCTGATCTGCTCGCCCGACGCCAGCCGGTCGCCGCTGTACTGGCCGGCGGCGGCCAGGGTCAGGCCAAAGCCCGCCGGCAGGTCCTTGGACTGCGACAGCAGCAGCCGCGTACGGAAGAAGCTCAGGTCATTGTTGTTGTTCTGGCGGCTCGCGCCCAGCGCATCGAAGCCCTTGTACAGGCCCAGCGTGGCGTTGCGGCTGACGCCTTCGCCGCGCTGCAGGTAGGTCAGCTCCGCGGTGGCCACGCGCACGTTGGTGCCGAGCGTCACGCGCGTACCGGTAGCGGTATGGGTATAGCGCTCGAACTGGTCGGCGCCGTAGACGCCGCCGGTCAGTGTCAGCGTATGCGCGTTCGACAGCAGCAGCGGATAGCTCAGGGTGCCGCCGATGCGCTTGGTGTCGTTGACATAGCGCGGGTTGAAGCCGATCGGCGCCAGCGTCGCGTTCTGCGGCACGCCACGGTAGTGCGAGGCATTGAGCCGCGCCACCATGCCCTCGGTGCCGAGCGGCTGTGCATAGCTGGCGGCGTAGTATTCCTCGTTGTCGCGGCCCTTGGGAAACAGTGCCGACACCGAGACCTGCTCGCCCAGCGGCGTCAGGCTGTTGGTGGTGGCCGTGGCGATGGCGCGCAGGCCCGGCGACATGTATTCGATGCCGGTGCCGAAGGTGAAGGGTTTGCGCTTGACCTCGAGCACCATCTCGCAGGCGCCGTCGGTGGTGGTCGGCGGCTGCACCGTCGCCGCCACCTGCAGCCCGGGCTGCAGCGCCAGCGCGTTGACATAGTGCTCGAAGCGGTCCTGGCGCAGCGGGCGGTCCTGCTGCAGCTTCTCGGCGATGGCGCGCAGGCGGCGCTCGGCCGGGCCCGCCTTGCCGGTCACGGTGACCTTGGCGACGTAGCCTTCCACCACCGTGACCAGCACGTCGCCGTTGGCAAAGTCCTGCGCCGGCACGAACGCGAACGACAGCGGGTAGCCGCGCTCCTTGTACATCTGCGTCACCGCATTGGCGGCTTCCAGCAGCTGCGCCACCGTGATCTCGCGGTTGGCCAGCGGCTGGAACTGCGCGGCGACTTCTTCGAACGGCAGCGTCTTCGCGCCCTCGATGCGAAAGCGCCGCGGCGTCAGGCGCGCGTTGAGCAGGTCCTGCATGGCGGGCTGCGGCCGCTCGACCTGCACGGTCACGCGGCTGTCGGGCCGGGCCGGCGCAATCTTGGGAAGCGTCTGGGTTGGATCGCCCTGGACCGGGCTGCGCGGATCGGCCTGGACCAGGCCGTGATGGAACGCGCCGACGCCGACCAGCAGCGCGGCAACGCGATGACGTGCACGCATGGCAAAACCCCTGTAAGAAACACTGCGGCTATTGACGTCGCGTGCCACTGGCGTGGGGATTGCCGCTACCCCCGGACGCCTGCTGGCCGATACTGCCGGTCCAGCGCGTGGCCGCTACGTTGAATCAGGTGAGCACCGCTGCCCGCGATCAAACGATCGGCGGGGCAGCGGCCAAGGCAGGATTACTTCTGGCCGAGCGCGCCAGTCAGGCCGCCGAGCAGGCCGCCGACCAGGCCACCGACGGGGCCGGTGGTGGAGCCCTTGGTCGTGGTGCTGCCCGCGGTGGTGGTGGCGCCGCCGGTCACGGCGGAGACGACATTGGTGACCGGTGCCAGCGGGCTGGTGGTGCCACTGCCGCTGGTTGCGCCGCCAACGCTGCCGACCACACCACCGACCACGCCATTCACCACGCCGCTCACCGCGCCGGTGACCGGAGCCAGCGGCGTGCTGGCCGTGGCGGAAGCCAGGCCGCCGGTGACGGTGCTGACCAGGCTGGTGACGGGCGCCAGCGGCGAACCACCGGCACCGCCAGTGGCGCTGCCAAGGCCGCCCACCGCGCCACTGACCAGCGACGTGACCGGAGCCAGCGGCGTGTTGGCGGTGGCGCCGGTCAGCCCTCCGGTGACGCTGCCGACCAGGCCGGTGACCGGCGCCAGCGGCGAACCCGTGCCGCCGGCGCCTGCCCCGCCCGTCAGCCCCCCGGCCAGCGTGGTAACAGGTGCCAATACCGAACCCAGCGCGCCCAGGCCGCCACCGCTGGCGGGGCCGTTCACTGCGCCGCCCAGCGAGGCCACCGTGGTGCCGGTGGCGTTGACCACGCTGCCGACGCCCGCGACCACCGGCGTGTTGGTCTGTTGCAGCTTGGTGCCGGCGGTGGCCAGCGCACCGCCTACGGTCGCCAGCAGGCTGCTGGTCGGGGCGCCCAGGCCAGTGGCCGCGCCCAGTGACTGTGTGGTGCTGGTCAGTTGCGAAGTGATCGGCACGATCAGCTTGCTGGTGGTGATGGTCACCTGCTCGACCGCGCCGCTCGACAACACCGAGGTCAACGTCCCGCCGGTGTTGCTGACGGTATTGCCCAGCGTGCCGACCACCGCGCCCAGCGGCGAAGTCAGCGGCGCCAGCGGTGCCAGCTGGCCGGTGCCCAGGCCGCTCACCGCTGTGCCGGCGCTGGTCACCGCCTTGCCCAGTTCGGTCACCACGTTGCCGGTGCTGGCGACGGTGGTGCCGACCGGGTTGGTCGAATTGGGCATGCTGCCCAGACCGGATTGCAGGCCCGTGGCCAGCGCGCCGACGGCATCGCCGGTCGAGGCCACCACGCCGCCCAGCCCGCTTTGGGTCTGGCCCGGCACCAGCGGCAGGTTGGCGTTGCCAATCTGGTTGCCGAGGTCGCTGACGGTGCTGCCCGTATTGCCCAGCACCGTGCCGGCGTTGTTGATCACGGTCGCGGTCGGGGTCCGCGCGGTGGGCGTCTCGCCACCGCCAGTATTGCCACCGGTGTTGCCGCCGTTGTTGCCGCCGGTGCCACCACCCGTGCCGCCGCTGCCGCCACCGGTGCCACCCGTGCCCCCGGTACCGCCGCCGGCGAGGTCGGTGCCGCCGCCGGTCCCGCCGGTGCCGCCACCTGTGCCGCCGGTGCCTCCGTTGTTGCCGCCATTCGTGCCGCCATTCGTGCCAGCGGTATCGCTGGTGCCCATCGACGTCGATCCGCTGCCGCTGGCGCAGCCGCCCAGGGCCAGCAGGGTTGCAAGGAGTGCCGTTACGGCGAGTTGTTGTTTGCGCATGGTCTGTTCCTTCATTCCCGTCGTTTCAATCGCTCGGCCGCGCAACGCGTTTGGTCTGCTGCGTGCGGCGGTGACGGTGATGGCGCAATCGGTATGCCAGCCTTTTGGCGTGCTACCGCACAGACCCCGCCGAAGTCGGGTGTGGTGCCCGCCAGGCCTTGCGGCACGCGGCCTGCGCGGTGTTCGCGGCAAGCGCCGCGAGACCTGGCGGCGCGTGGGAGTAAAGGGCGTGGCGCGTTACGCGTTACGTAACGTGTGTCGTGCGCGGGGAACAAAACAGCGCGGGCAAGGCCGCGCGCATCCGGCGCAACTGGCCGTCGCCTGCCCTCCGCGCTGCCGTTGCGTGTTCCCGCTTGTCCGGAACACGTTACGTAGCACGTAACACGTCCGGACCCTGCCGCGATGCTGCGCGTGGGTGCTTCGCCGCCACCTTGATTCGCCCCGCAAGCCGCGCTGCGCAAGGCCTGCGAGCGGCCCGCCGGTCTGTGCGCCGGTCCACCTTGCCGCGCTGGCATGCGCCTTGCCATTTGCTCTGCCGACGCGCTGATGATTTCGCGTGCCACTGTGCTGCCATGACTGATGGGGATGGCAGGCAGGTGGCACAAAGCGGGACACCGGGGGGGCTCGTCGGCATTCCATGCGGTTCACAAGAAAAGACGGCCCGGCAGCGCCGTGGCCAACCAGACAGGAGAAGGACAATGAAGACCAAGCATCCCGCACCGCTTTCCATGACCTCGCTGGCTGCGGCCGGCATGGCCGCCCTTGCCTTGCTGATGTCGGGCTGCTCGTCGAGCGGCGGCGGCAGCGGCGCCAATCCGCAGCCCAGCGGCGGCGGCACCGATACGCCGGTCACGCCGCCGCCGCCGGCCGCCGCGCAGACCACGCCGACCGCCAAGGTCACCGAAGGCGCGGGCAATACCGTGGTGGCAACCGGCAACGCCGTCAGCGAGATCGGCAAGTCGATCCAGGACGCACCGCTGCCGCTGCTGCCCACCGACGCTCGCAAGGGCGCGGGCGGCGTGGTGGTCAATGCCGGCGAAGCGGTCGGCGCGCTCGGCGCCGGCGTGCGCGACGGGCTCGGGCAAATGGGCTCGGTCGACAACCCGGTCGGCTTGACCGTGTCCAGCACCGGCAATGTCGTGCGTGAAGTCGGCGACGCCGTGGTCAGCGGCGGCGAGCTGGTGAAGGGCCTGGGCACCGAGAAGCTGGCGCCGCTGGCACCGCTGACCACGCCGGTGGGCGGCCTGGTCAAGAAGGTCGGCACGGTGGTGCAGGGCGGCGGCGACAAGCTGCAGACGGTGCTGTCCGATGGCGCTGTCGCACAGGTCACCAACTCGCTCAGCAAGGTGATCGTGCCGCTGACCAGCAAGGTTACCGACGGCACCCAGACGCTGGGCGCCGCCACGCGCCTTGGCGCTCCCGTCGACGGTCTGCTCTACAAGGTCGGCAATACGGTGGCCACGGGCGGCAGCATGCTCAGCAATACGCAGGCGCCGGTGGTCTCACCGCTTGGCGGCGTGGTGACCGAGGCCGGCAAGACCGTTGCCGCGGTCGGCGTGCTGGTCAACGGCAACGGCCAGACCGGCGGCAACGCGCTGGGCGGCTTGCTGAACAACCTGCCGCTGGTGGGTGCCGGCAACGGCCAGGGCGGCGATGGCGGCCACGGCGGCAATGCGCTTGGCGGCCTGCTCGGCAGCCTGCCGCTGGTCAAGCCCGGCAGCGGCGATGGCGGTGCCGGGGGCGGCGGTGCGCTGGGCCCGGTCGGTGCGCTGCTGGCGCCGGTCACCGGCCTGGTCGGCGGCATCAAGAGCGGTGTCGGCGGCCATGCTGGCGGCGGCTCGGGCGGTGGCGACGGCAAGCCGCAACTGCCGATCCTGGGCGGACTGCTGCACCACTGAAATGTCTCAACCCGCATAGGTGTTTTCACGGTGCGCTGTCGCTCATCACCCCGTCGCAGCGCATCTTTTTATTCCACCTGGCCGCGCGGCTGAAATGCCGGCATGGCCAGGCTGCGGGCCGGTTTGCGCCGGCCCGCCTGCTCTTTAACAAGCTGGGACCCGGTGCGTGCCGGGTCGTTTAAAACGGGTGCATTAACCCCTTCGGGTCATTACTATCACCCGAGGGAGGGGTATGGTTGAGACATTGCGTGTCTTATAAAAAAAGCGCAGCAAGCGTGAACAGTCGATAAAAGAGCGGGCCACAGAGCACCGTGATAATCGAACGGGGGAAGCGTGATCGCGGCATCAGATCACTCGGGAGTGTCAAATCATGAAACGACTCATTGCACGCTTTATTAAAGATGAGCGCGGGGCGACGGCTATTGAATATGGGTTGATTGCGGGCCTTATCGCGCTTGGTGTTGCTGTGGCAGCCAGTAGCCTTGGCACCAGTATCTCTACTGGCTTCACCAATCTTGCCAGCCGCGTAGTGTTGTGGCTCCCTGCTAGTGGGACTTCCAAGCCTTGATCCAATAGCGCTGGCGTGATTACCGCGCTCCTCTGCGCGGCGACCCTCTACACAGATTTCGCTTACCGGCGGGTTCCTAACCTCCTGCTGGCGATCGCCGTGCTGGCCCTCGGGCTGGCACTGGTCGCCGGACAGGCCACGGAGCCGCCGCTGGCCGCGCGCCTGATCGGTGCGGGGCTGGGTCTTGCCGTCACCTTGCCGGTCTACGCCCTCGGGCGCATGGCCGCGGGTGATGTCAAGTTCCTGACGGTGGCGGGGTTGTTCACCGGTCCGCAAGGGCTGGTGGTGGCATGGGTCGTCGGCAGCCTGCTCGGGCTGGTGCACGCGCTGCTGGCACTGGCGCGCCGCACGCCGGCCGCGGATCACGCTTTGCATTCCCAGGACCAGTCCCTTCCAACGGCGCAGTTTTCGCCGGCGCGCGGCATCCCGTATGCGGCGTACCTGGCCGTGGGGGTGCTGTTCTGGATGGCTGCGGGCCGATAGCCGGATCGGCTCGAGGCCAGCAGGCCGCGCCGCCGGTCGGCGCGGCAGAACACCAAAAGACCGGGATTTCAGATGTTGCTGCACGCAAGGGTCAACAGGAAAATCAGCCGGCGCCGCCACGGTGCCGGCAGCGCCGCGATCGAATTTGCGATCGTGGCGCCGGTGCTGATCACCATCGTGATCGGCATCGTCTATTACGGCGTGATGCTGGCGCTGCAGCAGGTGCTGACGCTGGCCGCCGAGGAAGGCGCACGCGCCGCGCTGCGCTATCCCGCAGGGGTCGCCGGCACCAGCCTGGCCGCCACGCAGCAGGCACGTGTCGATGCCGCCGCCGCAATGGCGCGCGGCACCTTGCCCGCATCCATCCGCGACCTGATTCCCGCCGCCGGCGTCGCCACGGCCGTGCCATGCGCGGCCGGCTCGGCCGACGTGTGCGTGCAGGTCACGCTGACCCTGACCACCACCAGCATCATGCCCGCGGTGCCGATGGTGCCGCTGCCGGCCGCGCTGTCGGGCTCGGCCATGGTCCAGCTCTCTCCCGATATCTGATGCGCATGACGAATCGCCCCACGGCCGAACCAAGGATTTCCGCATGACCAGCAAGCAGATCCGATTACTGGCCATTGTGCTGCTCGGCCTGGCCTTGCTTCTCGCGCTGCTGGCGTGGCAGGTGGGACGCCAGCCGGCCCAGCCCGCGGCATCGGCCGGCGCCAGGCCGCTGCACCCGGTGGTGGTCACCACGCGGCCGGCGGAAGCCGGCAAGCCGCTCGATGCCGAGGCGCTCAAGGTGGAGCTGCTGCCGATCGATCCCGCCGGCGCCTACCGCGACGTGGCACGCGTCACCGGGCAGGTGCCGCTGGTGGCGCTGGGCGCCAACGTGCCGGTGCTGGAAAGCCAGCTGCTGTCCGGCCTGGCCGCGCAGGTGCCGGAAGGCGAGCGCGCGGTGGCGGTGTCGGTCGATGAAGTCATCGGCGTCGGCAACCAGGTGCAGCCGGGCGACTATGTCGATGTATTCCTGGTGCTGCGGCGCGACCAGCAGGAAATCCCCGACAGCCAGGCGCGCATGCTGCTGTCGCGCCTGCGCGTGCTGGCCTACGGCGTGGCCTCGGTCAACCGGCCGCAGGCGGCCAAGCCGGAACAGATGATGGCACGCCAGGAAGGCGCCAAGACCGCGGTGCTGTCGGTGCCGCTGGAACAGGTCAGCCGGCTGGCGATGGCGCAGCAGTCCGGGCGCCTGATGCTGGCGCTGCGCAATCCGCAGGACGAAGCCATGCCGAGCGACGGCATGTTTGCCGAGCCGCCGCCGGCGCTCGCCGCACGCGCCGGGGTGCCCGCCGACGCAGCGCGCGCCGCCCCCGACAAGGCTACCGCGGGCGTGCTGTTGTCCGGGCTGGCCGCCAGCAACGGCGCGCCGGCCGCGCGCGCACCGGCGGCAGCGCCGGCGCCGCGGCCGCTGCAGGTTGCCGCGCCGCCGGCGCCGGCACAAGCCAGGGAACGCGCCGGCGTGGAAGTGATCCGCGCCGGCAAGCGCGATATCGAATAAGAACGTGGGCGCCCATCGCATGCCAATCCAGAACACTCCCGCCCACGCCGCAACGCTGCGCCGCCGGCTGATGCAGCTAACCCTTGCCGCCATGCTCGCCACCACCGCATGGTGCGCGCTGGCGCCGCGCGCGCAGGCGCAGGACGCCGCCACCGCGCGGCAATTGCGCCTGATGGCCGGCGCGCAGAAGGAACTGCGCAGCGCGCAGCCGGTCGAGCGCGTCGCCGTGGGCAACCCCGTGGTCGCCGATGCGCTGATCCTGCGTACCCGCGGCGCGCCCAGCGTGCTGCTGGTGGCCAAGCAGCCCGGCGTGACCGACGTGATGGTGTGGACGCGCGGCAGCGCCGAGCCGCAGAACTACAGCGTGCAGGTCGATGCCATCGCGCCCGATGCCAACGGCGCGCAGTTGGGCTACTCGGCAGCCGGCGCCACCATCACCGGCCAGTCGCCCGATGCCTATGGCGCCGCGCGCGCGCAGGCGGCGGCGCGTGCGGCCACTGCGGGCAAGACCGACGGCAAGCCCGGCCTGGTGGTGGACCGCTCCACGGTGCCGCTGAGCGGCACCGTGCAGGTCGACGTCAAGGTGGTGGAGATCAGCAAGACCGTGCTCAAGGAAGTCGGCATCAACTTCTTCCGCAACAACTCGGGCTTTGCCTTCGGCACGTTCTCGCCGTCGACGCTGAACAAGTTCACCTTCACGCCGGGCAGCGGCGGCGCGCCCGGCAGCTTCAGCGCCGATATCGCATCGCCGATGAGCAATGCCTTCAACCTGGTGGCGGCGTCGCTTACGCACGGCATCTTCGCCAACATCAGCCTGCTGGAAGCCAACGGCCTGGCGCGCGTGCTGGCCGAGCCCAGCCTGGTGGCGCTGTCGGGGCAGAGCGCCAGCTTCCTCGCCGGCGGCGAGATCCCGATCCCGGTGCCGCAGGCGCTGGGCACCACCACGATCCAGTTCAAGCCGTTCGGCATCGGGCTGACGGTGTCGCCCACGGTGCTGTCGGCCGACCGCATTGCGCTGAAGGTGGCGCCCGAGGCCAGCGACCTGGACCCGTCGCGCGGCATCTCGATCAACGGCGCGGTGGTGCCGGCCATCGTCACGCGCCGCGCCGACACCACGGTCGAGCTGGGCGACGGCGAGAGCTTCGTGATCGGCGGGCTGGTCAGCCGCAACACCGTCAGCAACGTCAACAAGGTGCCGGTGCTGGGCGACCTGCCGGTGATCGGCGTGTTCTTCAAGAACCTGAACTTCCACCAGGAAGACCGCGAGCTGATGATCGTCGTCACGCCGCGCCTGGTGAAGCCGATGGCGAAGAACGCGCCGGCGGCGCAGGCGGTCGGCGCCGACGGACGGACCAGTGCCAGCCCCAATGTGTGGGGCTGGTATGTGATGGGTGAGTACGCGGACCCGACCTTGCCGGGTTTCTCGAAATAGCCGCCGGCCATGCCGGCTGGCATGGCCAACAGCTTTGAGGCGGAGAGATGGACTATTTTCTGTTGCACGCAACGCAGGGCGAAGTCAGGGACTGGCTGGGCCGGGTCATCGGCGCGCACGGCACGCTGGTGGCCGATGGCGGCGCGCAGGAAGGCTTTATCGAGCGCGTCTCGGAGCTGCGCCCGGGCCTGGTGTTCCTGCATTTCTCGGCGGAACTGGCGGCGCCGTCGGCGCGGCTGGCCGAGCAGCTGCAGCGGCTGTTCCCCGGCCTGCCGCTGGTGGCGGTGGGCCAGGCCGGCGAGCCCGGCGTGATGCTGGCCGCGCTGCGCGCGGGGGTAAAGGACTTCATCGACCTGCGCGACGCGCCGGCCGAAGCCGAGGCCGTGGTCAAGCGCCTGGCCGTGCCGAGCGAGCACGTGCGCCCGGCCGAGGCCGCGCGCCAGGGCAGGATCATCGCGCTGCTGGGTGCGCGCGCCGGCGTGGGCGTGACCAGCCTGGCGGTCAACCTGGCCGCGGCGGCGCGCCGCCACCTGCCGCGCCATGCCAAGACCGATGCCCGCGCCGAAGTGCTGCTGACCGACCTGGGCCTGCCGGCGCGCGACGGCGCGCTCTACCTGAACCTGAGCCCCGGCTTTCATTTCGTCGAGGCGGTGCGCAACCTGCGCCGCTTCGACCAGGTCTTCGTGCAGACCGCGCTGACGCGCCACGCCAACGGCGTGTGCGTACTGCCGCTGCCGGCCGCGCTGAGCGAGCTGCGCGACATCTCGTACGCCGATGCGATCGGCCTGCTCGAGCGCCTGCGTGCGTTCTTCGACTTGCAGATCGTCGACCTGGGCGGCTTCGGCAATGCCGAGTTCACCGCGCAGATCGTCAAGGCTGCCGACAGCGTGGTGCTGGTGGCGGACCAGAGCGTGGGCGCGATCGTGTCGGCGGCGGAGCTGGTGCATGAACTGCGCGCGCGAGAAGTCGAGCGCGACGACCTGCATTTGCTGGTGTCGCGCTTCGATGCGCGGCTGGGCGTCGATGCCGCGCAGATCGCGCGGCGCGTGGGCGTGGAGTCGGTGGCGACGCTGCCGGACAGCCGCGAGGCGCTGGTGCTGGCGATGAACCGTGGCGCGGTGCTGGCCGACGACGACCCGCACTGCCCCTATGTGCGCGCGCTGGCCGAGCTGCTGGCACGGCTGGGCTATCGCACCGCCGCGGCCAAAGAAACCACGCTGCTGGCGCGGATCAAGGACAAACTGCCCGGGGCGCTGCGCGCAGCGCTGGTAGCGCGCGGCGCGCGCACGGCTCGCACTGGAAGCTGACATGACCCAAGCGATCGAATTCTCCGACAACGCCCCGGCACCGTTCCCGGTGTCGCAGGAGTTCCACAACATCAAGGAAGCCGCGCACGAGCACCTGCTGACGCGCATCGAAGAGCTGGGGGCCGAGTTCGGCCGCTGGTCGCGCACCGCGATCCAGCGCTTTGTCGACCTGGAGCTGGAGAGCTTTACGCGGCTGCGGCGCATTCCCATCAACGAGGCCGAGCTGCGCCAGATCGCCGAGGCGCTGACCAAGGAGCTGGCCGGATTCGGCCCGATCGAGGACCTGCTCAACGATCCCGCCGTCGAAGACATCCTGGTCAACGGCCACCTGGACGTGTACGTGTCGCGCCATGGCGTGCTCGAGCGCATCCCGGTGCGCTTTGCCGACAGCGGCCACCTGCTGCGCATCGTGCGCCGCATCCTGGCGCCGATCGGCCGGCGCCTGGACGAATCCAACCCGATGGTCGACGCGCGCCTGCCCGACGGCGGCCGCATCAACGTGGTGATCCCGCCGCTGGCGCTGGAAGGCCCGGTGGTGTCGATCCGCAAGTTCCGCAAGGACCCGATGACGCCCGCCGACCTGCAGGCGCTCGGCACCATGAGCCCCGAGATCTGCGACCTGCTGCAGGCCGCGGTGCAGGCGCGCTGCAATATCCTGGTGAGTGGCGGCACCAGCTCCGGCAAGACCTCGCTGCTCAATGCGCTGGCCACCTTCGTGCCGCCGACCGAGCGCGTCATCACCATCGAGGATACCGCCGAGCTGGCGCTGAACCATCCGCATGTGGTGCGGCTGGAAAGCCGGCCCGGCGGCTTCGAGGGCACCGGCGTGGTGTCGATCCGCGACCTGCTGCGCAACAGCCTGCGCATGCGCCCGGACCGCATCATCGTCGGCGAAGTGCGCGGCGGCGAAGTGCTGGAAATGCTGCAGGCGATGAGCACCGGCCACGACGGCTCGATGGGCACCATCCACGCCAGCAGCCCGCGCGAATGCCTGTACCGGCTGGAGATGCTGGCCGGTTTCGCCGGCTTCCAGGGCAGCGAGATGAGCCTGCGGCGCCAGATCGCCAACGCCATCGACTTCATCGTGCAGATTGCGCGGCTGTCCAACGGCAAGCGCCGCATCGTCTCGATCACCGAGGTCACCGGCCTGGGCGACAACATCATCTCGACCCAGGAGCTGTACCGGCACGAGCCGTTCGTCAACCCCGACGGCACCGAGACCGACCGCTGGCTGTCGCTGGGCCTGCTGCCGCACTCGCCCAAGCTGGCGCGCATGCGCGGCCCGGGCTTCATGCTGGACGACCGCTTCGATGTCTAGCGCCACGCTGCTGCTCGCCGCGCTCGCCCTGGTCATCACCGGCCTGGGGCTGCTGCTGCTCGCCGGCGCGCAGTCGCGCGCGCGCCGCGAACAGCAGCAGGCGTTCCTGCAGGCGCAGACCGAGCAGGTGCGGATGCGCTACACACAGGCGCCCGACCCGTCGCTGCAGCTGCCGGCGCGCGACCTGCGCCGGCGCTGGGACGACTTCCTGCGCCGCGCCGACCTGGCGCCGACGCGCCGCACCGCGCTGCTGTGGCTGTCTCCGCTGGTGCTGTGCACGCTGGCCGGTGCCGTGGCGGGGCAATGGCTGGGCGCGGTGTCGGCGCTGGTGGTGGCGCTGGCGGTGACGGCGTGCGCGGCCTGGCACCGCGTGCGCCGGCTGCACAAGAAGCTGCTGTCGCAGCTGCCCGGCTTCCTGGATGGCGTGGTGCGGCTGATGACCATCGGCAGCAGCGTGCCGGCGGCGTTCCAGAATTCCATCGCCAATACCGAGGCCCCGCTGCGCCAGTGCCTGGTTCAGGCGGTGCACCTGCAGCGCGCCGGCAAGGAACTGGACCAGGCGGTGCTGCAGGTGGGGCGCGCCTACAAGGTCGAGGAACTGGTGCTGGTGGCTTCGGTGCTGCGGCTGTCGGTGCGCTACGGCGGCCGCGCCGACGTGGTGATGGAGCGCACCGCCACCTTCATGCGCGACCGCGAGCAGGCGCAGCGCGAGCTGATGGCGCTGTCGGCCGAAACCCGGTTGTCGGCCTGGGTGCTTGGCCTGCTGCCGCTGGTGGTGGCCGGCGGCCTGTTCACGCTCAACGCGGGCTACATCCTGATGATGTGGAAGGACCCCACCGGCAAGACCATGCTGCTGTCGGCCGCGGCGCTGGAAGTCGCCGGCGCGCTGATGCTGTACCGGCTGGCCAAGTCGATCTGAAGGCAACGATGACATCGCCCCCATGGACCGCCTGACGCTGATCTCGCTGAGCCTGCTGGTCGCCGCATGCGGCGTCGGCGTACTGGCGCTGCCGCTGCTGCGCGACTGGCGCCAGCGCCGGCTGTCGGCCCGCACCATCGACGCCGCGCTGGCGCGCCAGCAGCGCGCGACGGAAGTCGCCCAGGCTGCCCAGGCCGCGCCGGCTGCCGCGCCGCGTGCGCAGGGCATGCCCGGCGTCCCGGGTACCGCGGCTGCGCGCCCCGCGGCCAATGCCGCGGCCACCGCGGCAACGTCCGGTGTCGCCACCGCGCTCGGCGCTCAGCTGGGTGCGCGCGTCGGCGAGCGCTTCGACGTCCACTGGCTGGAGTCGCGCCTCGGTCGCGCGGTGGTGACGCCGGAAGACCAGCAGCTGCTCGAGCAATGCGGCTGGTATGGCCTGCAGGCGCGCGTGGTGTTCGGCGTGCTGCGCCTCGGCCTGCCGCTGGCCTTGTCGGTGCTGGCGATGCTGTGGCATCTCGGCGCCAGTGCCTTCATGGTGGTGGCATGGGGCTTCGGCACCTTCGCCGTGGCCTACCTGGCGCCCAAGTGGTATCTGCGCCGCCGCGCCGCTGAGCGCCTGCGCCTGGTCGACGACGAGCTGCCGGTGCTGATCGACATGCTGCGGCTGCTGCAGGGCGTTGGCTTGTCGATCGACCAGAGCCTGCAGGTGATCGTGGCCGAGTTCGGCAGCATGCTGCGCGTGCTGGGACCGGAGCTGGCGCGCGCCAACCAGCAGTTCGCGTCGGGCCGCTCGCGAGAGCAGACCCTGCTGCGCATCGGCCGGCTGTTCGACAGCGAAGACCTGAAAAGCCTGATCACGCTGCTGACGCAGGTCGACAAGCATGGCGGCGCGGTGCAGGAGCCGCTGCGCCAGTTCGGGCTGCGCATGCAGGAGGCGCGCAAGTCGCGCATGAAGGACGAGATCGGCCGCCTCACGGTCAAGATGACCGCGGTGATGGTGGTCAGCCTGTTGCCGGTGCTGCTGATCCTGACCGCGGGCCCCGGCTTTCTCGGGGTGATCCGCATGCTGGCAAACATGGGAGGAACGCGATGAGGGGTTTCATGGCGCGCCCGGCCGCGGCGGCGTGTGTACTGATGGCCGTGCTGTCCGGCTGCGCCGCGGGCAACAACGCCGCCACGGCCATGCACGATCAGGCCGAGGCCCAGGTGGAACTGGCCAGGCTGCGCGACAAGACCGCGCGCGCGGAATACAGCGAGCAGGCGGTCTACCTGGGCCTGATCCGCAAGATGCAGCAGGACGGGCTGTACTTCGCCTCGCTCGCGCATATCGAGGTCTATGTGCAGCGCTTCGGCACCGGCCCGGAGATCCAGGTAATGCGCGCCGATGCGCTGCGCGAAACCGGACAGGACCAGGCCGCGATCGAGGCCTACCAGGCGCTGGCCGCGACCGCCAAGGGCGCGGAAGCCGCGCATGCGCACCACGGCCTTGGCCTGCTGGCCGGGCGCCAGGACGACTTTGCGCGCGCGGTCACGGAATTGCGCGCGGCCGCCGCGCTGGACCCGGTCAACGCGCGCATCGCCAGCGACCTGGGCTACGCGCTGATGCGCGCCGGCGCGCTGCAGGACGCGCGCGTGCCGGTGATGCAGGCGCTCGAGCTGGACGCGCGCAACCCGCGCGTGATCAGCAATGCCGTGGTGTGGCTGATGGCCGATGGCAAGCGCGCCCAGGCCAACGCCATGATGCAGAAGGCCGCATTGCCCGAACCCACGCGCAGCGCGATCCGCAAGGAAGCCGACCGCATCGCCCGCGCCGCCGCCGCGCGCGACCGCGGTGCGACGCGCCAGGGCCAGCCCAAGCCAGTCTCCGCGCCCGCCGCCGTGGCGGTCGTGGCCAAGCCAATCGCCATCGCCGCGCAAGCCGGCGCCACACCATGACAGCCAATCTTCTTGTTCCGATCCGAAAGCGCGCCGCATGCGTGGCGCTGTGCCTGTGGACACTGGCCCCGCTGGCCTACGCGCAGGACGACGCCGCGCCGACCGAAGCCGCCGGCATGCCCACCGCGCGGCCCGCGCAGCGCGAGATCGGCGCCGACACCCGCACGATCCTGGCGATCCAGCGCGAGGGCACGCAGGCCGGGCCGATGCTGCCGATGCACGGCGAACAGGCCGCGCTGGGCTACGAGCGTTACCTGAACAGCTTCCGCTTCGCGCTGCCCGAGTTCTACACCGGCCAGGCCAACGCCAGCACCACGCGCGCCGGCTCGGCCGGGCAGATGCTGGGCGGAAAATGAGCCTGCGCCAGCCGCCGGTGCCCCGCACCCGTCGCTCCGCACGCGGCGCCGTCAGCGTGATGGCGGCGGTGCTGATCGCCACCGTCGCGATCGCCGCGCTGGTGTCGATCGACGTCGGCCATGTGTTCATGCGTCAGCGGCAGCTGCAGAACACGGTGGACCTGGCGGCGATGTCGGCGGCGCAGCAGCTCAAGCGGGCGGATAGTCCAGCCAACCTCAATGCCGCGGTGCTGGGAACGGTCAGCAATATCGGCGCGAAGAACGGCTATCCGTCGGGCATTGCCTTGGGCTGTGCGCAGGCTGCCGGGGGTGGCGCGGATGCGATGACGGCCTGCGTCGGCGTGTGGGATCCGGCGACCGCCGGACCCAGGCATTTCAATGCCGTGTACAACGCGGCCACGGTTTCGCCCAATGCCGTGCGCGTGCAGGCCACGCAGACCGTGCCGATCCTGTTCGTATTCAAGGGCGGCAGCGGCAGGCAGTTGTTTGCGGAGTCGATTGCCAGCGGCAGCCCGCCGGTGGCCGCGTTTTCGCTGGGCACCGGTTTGCTGGACGTCTCGACCGCCAACAGCATGCTGAGCGTGCTGCTGGGCAATGCGGTGAACCTGTCGTTGGCGGACTGGCAAGGGCTGGTCAATGCCACGGTGACGCTGGACCAGCTGCGGCTCGAGGCGGACGTCGGCACCGTGGAACAACTGCTGAATGCGTCGCTGAACCTGCGCGATTTCTATGCGCTGGTGCTCGGCGCGGCCGGGCGCGACACGCTGCTCAACACCATGCTGGGCAGCCCGCCCACCACACTGGGCGCGAGCGGGGCGGCCGCGACGGTGTCGCTGGCAAGGCTGCTCGACCTCGGCCTGATGGCGCCCGCGGCATCGTCGGCGGTCGAAGTGGGCCTGAATGTCGCGCAGTTGCTGCTCGCGGGCGCGCAGGTCGCGCGCGGCGACACCGCGGTCGCGTTGCCGCTGAACATACCGAAGCTACCGTTTGGCCTGGGCGGCATTAGCGCCAACCTGCGCGTGATCGAGCCGCCGGTCACGGCAGCTGGTCCGGCACGGCAGCTTTCCAGCAAGCCCGATACCTGGCAGACCAGCGCCACCTCCGCGCAAGTCAGGCTGACGCTGGCGCTCCAGATCAAGGCCGACATCCTGAAGCCGGTTATCGACGCCAATCTGAACGTGCCGCTGTTTCTTGATGTGGCCAACGCCACGGCCGACCTTACCCGGCTGCAATGCGCGGCCAATCCCGCGGACCGCCGGGCCACGATGCAGGTGAAGAGCGGCCTGGCCACGGCGTGTCTGACCGAGGGCTGCACGGGCGGCGACGTGGTGCTCGGGAAGGCTGAGGTAATCGGGATCGGCCTCGCTGACGTGGTCGCCACCGACGTACCGCGCTACGGCAATACGGCTGGCCAGGAAATTACCCTCGCCCCCGGCGAGCATGCGCAGGTGGGTATGGCGGATCCGTTCGGCGGATTGTTTTCGCAGGCGCTGTCGCTGAAGGTACGGACGAAATTGCTGGGGGTTCTCAGCTTGCCCCTGGATCTGGGCCCGGTGCTGGCGCCGTTGGGGGCTACGCTCGATGGGCTGGTTCCGCCGCTGCTCAACAGCCTGGGCATCCAGCTGGGCAACAGCGACCTCTGGCTCCACAGCATCGATTGCAACAACGCTGAACTGGTGTACTGAGCCATGATCGCGCCAAACCGCCTGATGGCAGAAACAGAATGAAGACAGACCGCTGGGCCTACGAAAACCTTGAAGTCTACGTGTGGGAAGGCAAGTACGAGATTGCCGACCGCGTCACGCGTTTCCTGGCGCCGCTGGGCGTGGACGTGATCCGCGCCGGCGCGCTCGAGGCCTTGCCGGCCGAGCCGCGCCTGAAGCCGTGCATCGCGGTGATCAGCGTGTCGGTGATCGGCGCCGCGCGTTTCTCGCTCGACTGGGAGGCCGCGCATGGCATGCCGGTGATCTGGGTGGCGGGGCCGGGGCGCGAGACCGATCCTGGGCGCTTTCCGCCCGAGTACGCGCATATCCTGGCCGACGACTTTACCGGCGCCGACCTGCGCAGCCAGATCGGCAAGCTGCTGCCGCAGCTGCTTGCGACCGAGGCAACCGGCGAGCGCGAGGCCGACCTGGTGGCCGGCTCGCCGGCGATGCGCCAGCTGCTGCAGCATGTGGAAACTTTTGCCGACTTCGGCAGCAATGTGATGCTGTACGGCGAAACCGGCGCGGGCAAGGAGCGCATCGCGCGCCTGTTCCATGAGCGCAACAGCACCTACGGCAAGGGCCCGTTCGTCGCGGTCAACTGCGGCGCGATTCCCGACGGGCTGTTCGAGTCGCAGTTCTTCGGCCATGCCAAGGGCGCGTTTACCGGGGCATCGTTCGCGCATCGCGGCTACTTCGAGCAGGCCAACGGCGGCACGCTGTTTCTCGACGAGATCGGCGACCTGCCGCTGTTCCAGCAGGTCAAGCTGCTGCGCGTGCTGGAAGAGAACGTGATCACCCGGCTGGGCTCGACGCTGGCGGTCAAGCTGGATTTCCGGCTGGTCGCGGCGACCAACAAGGACCTGCGCGATGCGGTGCGGCAGGGCCGCTTTCGCGCCGACCTGTTCTTCCGCCTGGCGGTGATCGAGATGCGCATCCCCAGCCTGGAAGAGCGTGGCCCGGCCGACAAGGTGGCGCTGCTGCAGTCGTTCCTGCGCCATATGCTGGGCGCCTCCGGCTATGACGCCTTGCCGCCGATGCCGGACTGGCTCAAGGGCGCGGTCGGCACCGCCTACTTCACCGGCAACGTGCGCGAGCTGCGCAACCTGGCCGAGCGCGTCGGCATCACCGTGCAACAGACCGGGCATTGGGACGAGGAGCGTATCCGGCCGCTGTTCCGCGCGCTGCATCCCGGTGCCTTCGATGGCGGCGAGCGCACCGACCTGCGCGGGGACATGGAAGAACGCCGCCGCATCCTGGCCGCGCTCGACGCCAACGGCTGGCGGCGGCAGGACACGGCGGCCAGCCTGGGCATCAGCCGCAAGGTGCTGTGGGAAAAAATGCGCAAGTACCAGATCGCCGACAGCGAGGCCGAGCCGGTCTGAGCGCCGGCAGCGCCACCGTGGTCTGCGCATCGCCCGCTTTTACGCGCGCCGCGCCATGGCTGGCCTGCCGCGACGCATTATGATGCGGGTTTCGCCGATATTTCAACGGACCCCGGATTGCGTTTCCTTCACACCGCCGACTGGCATCTCGGCCGCCTCTTCCATGCGCGCAGCCTGCTGGAAGACCAGGCCCACCTTCTCGACCAGTTTGTCGAACTGGTCCGCGCCGAGCGCCCGGATGCGGTGCTGATCGCCGGCGACGTCTATGACCGCGCCGTGCCGCCGCCCGAGGCGGTGGCCTTGCTCGACGACGTGCTCGGCCGCATCGTGGTCGATGCCGGCGTGCCGGTGGTGATGATCGCGGGCAACCACGACAGCGCGCAGCGGCTGGAATTCGGCGCGCGCCTGATGCGCGCGCAGGGCCTGCACGTGGCTGGTCGCACATTGCCCGAGGCCAGTTGCGTGAGCCTGCACGATGCGCACGGTGAAGTCCGCGTCTATGCGCTGCCGTATGCCGAACCCGCCGTGGTGCGCGATGCGATCGGTACGGACATGCCGTCGCACGAAGCCGCGTTGCGCGCTCAGCTCGATGCCATCCGCGCGGTCCATCCGCCGGGCGTGCGCGCGGTGGTGGTGGGCCATGCCTTCGTGGTGGGCGGCGCGGCCAGCGAATCGGAGCGGCCGCTGTCGGTGGGCGGCAGTGGCGCCGTGGCCGCGGAGCTGTTCGCCGGCTTCGACCTGGTCGCGCTGGGCCACCTGCACCGGCCGCAGACGCTGGGCGGCGGACGCATCCACTATGCGGGCTCGCTGCTGACATACTCGCTGTCGGAATGCGCGCACCAGAAGTCGGTATCGCGCATCGAGCTGGACGCGGACGGCGCCGTCGCCATCACGCCGCTGACGCTGCAACCGCTGCGCGACGTACGCGTGCTCGAGGGCGAGCTGGCACAGTTGCTGGCCGCCGGTGCCGAGGATCCGCAGCGCGACGACTATATCCACGCGCGCCTGACCGATACCGGCGCGCTGCTGGACCCGATGGCGCGGCTGCGCCAGGTCTATCCCAACGCGCTTGCGATCGAACGCACCGTGCTGGCGCGCAGCGGCATGGCATCGGAGGCGGGGCGCAGGCTGCGGCAGCTGGGCACCGGCGAGCTGTTCGCCAGTTTCTTCCGCGAAGTCGCCGATGCCGAGCTGGACCCGGACCAGCGTGCCGCGCTCGACCAGGTGCTGGCCGGCATTGCCGCGGCGGAACGGGAGTCGGCATGAGACCGCTGCATCTGACGCTGCAGGCGTTCGGCCCCTTTGCCGCGACCGAGGAGATCGATTTCACGCGGCTGGGCGAGCAGGCCTTCGTGCTGATCCATGGCCCCACCGGCGCGGGCAAGACCACGCTGCTCGATGCCATCTGCTTCGCGCTGTACGGCGACACCTCCGGCGGCGAGCGCAGCGCGCAGGCGATGCGCAGCGCCAATGCGGCCGCGGGCTTGCGCACCGAGGTCACGCTGACCTTCAGCCTGGGCGCGCAGCGCTGGCGCGTGGTGCGCTCTCCGGTGCAAGAGCGCCCGAAGCAGCGCGGCGAGGGTTGGGTCACCGAGCCGGCCCGGGCGCAGCTGGACCTGCACGACGGCAACGGCTGGGTCAGCAAGGCCAGCCAGCCGGGCAAGGTCAGCGATGCCGTGCGCGTGCTGCTGGGTTTCGACAGCGCGCAGTTCCGCCAGGTCATCGTGCTGCCGCAGGGGCGCTTTCGCGAACTGCTGACCGCCAGCTCGCAGGCGCGGCAGGCGATCCTGGAACGGCTGTTCCGCACCGAGCTGTACCGGCGCGTGGAAGAGCTGCTGAAGACCGAGGCCGCCGGCATCCGGCGCGACGCCGAGCGCATCACGATCCAGCGCGACGAAGCGTTGCGGCAGGCCGGCGTCGAATCGGCACAAGCGCTGGCGGACGGCATCGCGGCCATGCAGGCCGAGTTGCAGGCGCTGCAAGGCCAGGAACAAGGCGCACGCGCCGCGCAAGCCGCCGCGCAGGCCGCGCTTGCGGCCGGCGATCAGGTGGCGGCGCGCTTGCTGGAGCGCCAGCAGGCGCAGGCCGCCCATGCCGCGCTGCTGGCGCGGCAGCCCGCCATCGATGACCAGCGCGGCCGCCTTCAGGCGGCGCAGCGCGCCGCGCGCGTGATGCCGGCGGTGCAGGCCGCGCAGGCGGCACAGCGCGATCACGCCGCCGGCGCCGCGGCATTGGGGCAGGCGACCGAACACGCCGCGCGCGCTGGCCAACGGGCCACGCAGGCCGCCGCGGCCTTGCAGGCGCAGGTGCAGCAGGCGGACGTACGTCAAGCCGCGCAGCGCCGCGTGACGCAACTGGAAGCGATGCTGCCGCGCGCGCAGCGGCTGGGGGCGTTGCAGCGTGCCTTGCAAGAGGCCGAAGCCAGGCAGTCCACTGCCGCCACCGCACGCGAGCGCGCCTTGGCGCAGGTCGAGACATGCCGCGCCGCCGCCGTGACCGCGGAATCGGCACTGGGACAGGCACAGCTTGCCGCAGCGCAGGCACAGGCCACTGCCTTGCAGCTGGCCGCGCTGCAGGACCGCGCGCGGCAATTCGAAAGATACCGGCAGGCGGCGCGCGCGCTGGATGCCGCGAACACGCAGGCCGCGGGCCACGCGCAAGCCGAACAGCGGGCGCTGCATCAGCGCGACCGCTGCCGCACCGCGCTGGCCGAAGCCGAAGCCGCATGGCGCGCCGGGCAGGCCGCGCGCCTGGCGCAGACGCTGGCGTCAGGCGATGCCTGCCCGGTCTGCGGCAGCACCGCGCATCCCGAGCCGGCCCGGCACGTAGCGCAGCCGCTGTCGGACCTGGCGCTGGAGGCCGCGCGCCAGGCGCTGCTGGAAGCGGAGGCCGATGCCGTGCGCTGTGCCGGCCAGCACCAAGCCGCGCAGCTGGCGATCGCACAGGCGCGCGAGCGGCTGGAAGAACTGGCCGCGGCACTGGGCGATGCGAGCGAGGCAGCGGCCGCCGGCGTCGCCGCTGACATCGAAGCGCAGCAAGCGGCGCTGGCGCAGCAGCGGCAGGCATCGGCAAGCCTGGCGCAGCGCGAAGCCGCGATCGCAGCCTCGCGCACGGCGCGCGACAGCGCCGAAGCCGCGCACCGCGCTGCCGTCGCCGCCGCCGATGCCGCCGCGCAGGCACTGGCGCATTGCCGCGGCGAATGGCAGGCCGAGAGCGCGCAGGTCCCCGAGGACTCGCGCGATCCGGTGGCGCTGGGCGAGGCACTGCGCCAGGCGCAGGCTGCGTTGGTCGAACTGGAGCAGGCGCTGGCCGCGGCGCAGGTGGCAGAGCGCCAGGCCGCAGCGGAAGATGCCGGTGCGCAGGCGGTGGTGGTGTCGGCACGGCAGTCTCACGCGCGGATCACTGAACGCTTAGGCGACGCCGAAGCGGCATTGGCTCAGGCCCTCGCGCAGCACGGCTTTGCCGATGCCCGAGCGCACGCCGACGCTCGTCTGGACGATGGCGCGATGCAAGCGCTCGACGCCACGCTGCGTACGTTCGATAGCCAACTGGCCGCTGCCGCCGACCGCCGCGAACGCGCGGAAGCCGCCGCGCAAGCGCTCGAAGCGCCCGACCTGGACGCGCTGCGCGCGGCGCTGGCGGCTTCGGCGGCGATGGTGGAAGCGCTGGTGCGGCAGCAGGCCGAACGCGGCCGTTCCCGCGATGCGCTGCTGCAATGCCAGCAGCGGCTGCAGCAGCTGGACCAGGCAGGCCGCGACATCGAAGCGCGCTTTGCCGTGCTGGGCCGGCTGTCTGAAGTGGCCAATGGCAACAACCCGCGCCGCATGACGTTCCAGCGCTTCGTGCTAGCCACGCTGCTCGACGAGGTGCTGGAAGCCGCGTCCATACGCCTGCTGGCGATGAGCCGCGGCCGCTATGTGCTGCAGCGCGTGCGCGAGCAGGCCGACCAGCGCAGCGCCGGCGGGCTCGATATCGAAGTGTTCGACCACGACACTGGCGCGGCGCGCCCGGCCAATACGCTGTCGGGCGGTGAAGGTTTCCTGGCGTCGTTGTCGCTGGCGCTGGGCCTGGCCGATGTGGTGCAGTCGCGCGCGGGCGGGATGCAGCTCGACACGCTGTTCGTCGACGAAGGCTTCGGTACGCTCGATCCTGAAAGCCTGGACTTCGCGCTGCGCACGTTGCTGGACCTGCAGCAGGCCGGACGACTGGTCGGGATCATCTCGCACGTGACTGAGCTGCGCGAGCGCATCGACGTGCGGCTCGAAGTACGTCCTGGTACGGGTGGCAGCCGCGTGCTGCTGACCGGTGTGCCGGTGGCAGCCTAGGCGGGGTAGGGTCAGGCGACGACGGCCTGGCGGCAGCGGATCGCCATCACCTGCGCCTCGAACGCGCGGGCGGCCGACCGGGCCAGGCGAGCGCGGCGCGACAGCGCCGGCGTGGAAGTCTGGGGGGTCTGAAGGTCCAATGCCCAGGCACAGCGGGTGACATGCAGGATGCGCGCGAGCGCTGCTGCATGGGGCGTGGAAGAAAACGGGACGTTGGCGGTGGCCATGATGACGGGCTCCTCGTTCTTGTGTGTTGCCAGGCGAGGCCGGCTCAGCCGGGTGGTCCGGAGGCTGCTGTGCGGCGCTGCCTTGTTCTGATTCAACGATAGGCCCGGCCCGCGTCGCGCCATATCCCGCGCGAGCCGATTGTGATGTCGGCTCTGTCCTACACGCGGGGTGTCGGCATCACCTTGCGCGCTGATCGCACAATCTGGTTTGCCGACCGCCCGGTCGGCTTGACCGTCGGCGACGCCGGGGTGTAACCTGTTCATTCTGCGAATTCAAGTTCGTATATCGAACATTTCGGCGCGAGCCCGATTTTTCCGGTCTCTCCGAGGTTCGAGCGACGAGTGCCTGGTCCACTGCGACCAATGCAGAGCACGCGCAGACTGTTGGACTCGTTCACCGGGCAGCCCACGCCGCCCGCCGCAATGAACATCCTTCCGGCAGGACTACCGGAGACCGTCTTTCATGCGCCGCGGCTTGCGGCCCGCTCCGGTAGCCTGGTGGATCTTCCGACCTGGAACGCAAGTGATCAACAAGCTATACGACTCGGTGGAAGCGGCGGTGGCCGGCATCCACGACGGCGCCACCATCCTGACCGGCGGCTTTGGCCTGGCAGGCATGCCCGCGGAACTGATCGACGCGCTGATCGCGCAGGGCGCGCGCGACCTTACCATCGTCAACAACAACGCCGGCAACGGCGACACCGGTCTGGCCGCGCTGCTGAAGACCAAGCGCGTGCGCAAGATCATCTGCTCGTTCCCGCGCCAGGCGGATTCCTACGTGTTCGATTCGCTCTACCACGCCGGCGAGATCGAGCTGGAGCTGGTGCCGCAGGGCAACCTGGCCGAGCGTATCCGCGCCGCCGGCGCCGGCATCGGCGGCTTCTTCACCCGCACCGCCTACGGCACGCCGCTGGCCGAGGGCAAGGAAACCCGCATCATCGACGGCCAGGGCTATGTGTTCGAAACCCCGATCCACGCCGACTTTGCGCTGATCAAGGCCGACACCGCCGACCGCTGGGGCAACCTGACCTACCGCAAGACCGCCCGCAACTTCGGCCCGATCATGGCGATGGCCGCCAAATGCGCGATCGTGCAGGTCAGCCGCGTGGTCGAGCTGGGCGAGATGGATCCCGAGCATATCGTCACGCCGGGCCTGTTCGTCAAGCGTGTCGTCAAGGTCGCCTGAGCGCGAATACAGGAGAAACAGCATGCAACGCCTGACCCGCGATCAGATGGCCGCCCGCGTGGCCAAAGACATTCCCGACGGTGCCGTGGTCAACCTCGGCATCGGCCTGCCCACCCTGGTCGGCAACCACCTGCCGGCCGACAAGGAAATCCTGCTGCACAGCGAGAACGGCCTGCTCGGCATGGGCCCCGCGCCCGCGCCGGGTGAAGAAGACGGCGACCTGATCAACGCCGGCAAGCAGCCGGTGACGATCAAGCCGGGCGGCTCGTACTTCCACCATGCCGATTCGTTCGCGATGATGCGTGGCGGCCATCTCGACTTCTGCGTGCTGGGCGCGTTCCAGGTGTCGCAGCAGGGCGACCTGGCCAACTGGCACACCGGCGCACCGGGCGCCATTCCCGCCGTGGGTGGCGCGATGGACCTGGCGATCGGCGCCAAGCAGGTGTTCGTGATGATGGAGCACCTGACCAAGCAGGGCGAAAGCAAGATCGTGCCGAAGTGCACCTATCCGCTGACCGGCATCGGCTGCGTGACGCGCATCTACACTGACCTGGCCACGCTCGACGTCACCGCCGACGGCCTGGTCGCGCGCGACCTGGTCGAGGGCCTGAGCTTTGACGAACTGCAGCGCCTGACCGGCGTGCCCCTGAAGCAGGCCTGAGCGCCGGCATCGATATCCATCACAAAGAGAGAGAGACGCACCATGACCGAAGCCTTTATCTGCGACGCCATCCGCACCCCCATCGGCCGCTACGGCGGCAGCCTGTCCGCGGTGCGCGCGGACGACCTCGGCGCGGTGCCGCTGAAGGCGCTGATGGCCCGCAACGCCAACGTCGACTGGAAGGCCATCGACGACGTGATCTACGGCAACGCCAACCAGGCCGGCGAGGACAACCGCAACGTGGCGCGCATGTCGTCGCTGCTGGCGGGCCTGCCGCAGGACGTGCCGGGCGCCACCATCAACCGCCTGTGCGGCTCGGGCATGGACGCCACGGGCACCGCCGCGCGCGCGATCAAGGCCGGCGAGGCCCACCTGATGATCGCCGGCGGCGTGGAAAGCATGAGCCGCGCCCCGTTCGTGATGGGCAAGGCCACCAGCGCGTTCTCGCGCGATGCGCAGATCTTCGACACCACCATCGGCTGGCGCTTTATCAACCCGGCCATGCGCGCCGCCTACGGCGTGGACTCGATGCCCGAGACCGCCGAGAACGTCGCCACCGACTACAAGATCAGCCGCGAAGACCAGGACCTGATGGCGCTGCGCAGCCAGGAAAAGGCCTCGCGCGCACAGGCCGACGGCACGCTGGCACAGGAAATCACCGCGGTCACGATCCCGCAGAAGAAGGGCGATGCCATCGTGGTCGAGCGCGACGAACACCCGCGCGCCACCAGCATGGAAGCACTGGCCAAGCTGCGCGGCGTGGTCCGTGCTGACGGCACCGTCACCGCCGGCAACGCCTCGGGCGTGAACGACGGCGCCTGCGCGCTGCTGCTGGCAAGCGAAGCCGGCATCAAGCAGCACGGCCTGACCCCGCGCGCGCGCATCGTCGGCATGGCCACCGCCGGCGTGGCGCCGCGCGTGATGGGCATCGGCCCGGCACCGGCAACGCAGAAGCTGCTCAAGCAACTGGGCATGACGCTGGACCAGATCGACGTGATCGAGCTGAACGAAGCCTTCGCCGCGCAAGGCCTGGCGGTGCTGCGCGAACTCGGCGTGGCCGACGACGACCAGCGCGTCAACCCGAATGGCGGCGCGATCGCGCTGGGCCACCCGCTCGGCATGAGCGGCGCGCGCCTGGTCACCACCGCGATGTACCAGCTGCACCGCACCGGTGGCCGCTTCGCGCTGTGCACGATGTGCATCGGCGTGGGGCAGGGCATTGCGATGGTGATCGAGCGCGTTTAAGCGCGTGCGGGCGATCGCATGATCTCCCGCTTGTTTGCTCCCCTCTCCCGCTTGCGGGAGAGGGGCCGGGGGTGAGGGCAGGCGCGTGCCTCGCGACAAGCGGTGTAAGGCCGCGATGCTCCGGCCCTCACCCCAACCCTCTCCCGCAAGCGGGAGAGGGAGCCGGCCAGCGGTAGTTGTCAGGGCCACGCCCTGATTCACGCATCGTTTTTTCGTATTTGCATGTCCCGGCCGCGCATCGCGTGCCGGTGTGGAGTCAAAGATGTCCCTCCCCGTAGCCACCCTCGTCACCGGCGGCAGTTCCGGCATCGGCCGCGCCATCTGTGAAATGCTGCTGGCCGATGGCGTGACCCAGGTGGTCAATGTCGACTATGCCGAGCCGGCGTGGTCGCACCCCAACCTGAGCTTCTTCCAGGCCGACCTGACCGATGCCGAGGCCACCCGCGCCGTGGCCGCGCAGGTGACGTCGCGCTTCGCCGTCACGCGCCTGGTCAACAACGCCGGCGCCACGCGCCCCGGCACCGCCGACACCGCCACCGTCGCCGACCTGGACTACGTGACCGGGCTGCACCTGCAGGCCACCCTGCTGCTGACGCAGGCGTGCCTGCCGGCGATGCGCGCTGCGGGCTTCGGCCGCATCGTCAACATGGCGTCGCGCGCGGCGCTGGGCAAGGCCGAGCGCGTGGTGTACTCCGCCACCAAGGCCGGCCTGATCGGGATGACCCGCACGCTGGCGATGGAACTGGGCGGCGATGGCGTGACCGTCAACGCCGTGGCGCCGGGGCCGATCGCCACCGAGCTGTTCCGCAAGAGCAATCCGGAAGGCGCCGAACAGACCAAACGCATCCTCGCCAGCATCACGGTCAAGCGCATGGGCACGCCCGAGGACGTGGCACGTGCCGCGCTGTTCTTCCTGTCGCCCGACAACGGCTTCGTCACCGGCCAGGTGCTGTACGTTTGCGGCGGCACCACGCTGGGCGTTGCGCCGGTGTAAAGACCGGCCGGCCTGCGCGACTCAAGCATTCAACAAGAAGAGACGTTAACCAAGCGTCACGCATGGCGGCCCGTGAGCGGGCCGCCAAACCGGAGCGCGCGTGTGCGCGCTCCGTTGGGGAACGGCAATCACGCCATTCAGCACAACCTCCCGCGGTCCGATCACCGCCGGAACGACATAGCACCGGAGCATTACCGATGAGACAAGATTCCCAGACCTCCACCACGCGCCGCCGCCTGCTTGCGGCCGGCGTGGCGCTGGCCACCACCCTCGCCGGCTTTGCCGGCGCTGCCCATGCACAGGGCGGCTATCCGACCAAGCCGATCACGCTGATCGTGCCGTTCTCGGCCGGCGGCACCACCGACATCCTGGCCCGCATCGTCGGCCTGCAGCTGGGCAAGGCGCTCGGCCAGCCGGTGGTGATCGACAACCGTCCGGGCGCGGGCGGCAACATCGGCGCCTCGCTGGCCGCCAAGGCCCCGGGCGACGGCTACACGCTGTTCATGGGCACCATCGGCACGCATGCCATCAACCAGTCGCTGTACTCCAAGCTGCCGTACGACCCGGTCAAGGACTTCGCGCCGATCACGCGCGTGGCGATGGTGCCGAACCTGGTGGTGGCCAACCCCAAGGTGCCGGTCAACAACATCAAGGAGCTGATCGCCTACGTCAAGGCCAACCCGGACAAGCTGTCGTACGGCTCGTCGGGCAGCGGCTCGTCGATGCACCTGTCGGGCGAGCTGTTCAACTCGATGACCGGCCTGCATATCCAGCACATCCCGTACAAGGGCAGCGCCCCGGCCGTCAACGACCTGCTGGGCAACCAGATCGGCCTGATGTTCGACAACATGCCGTCGTCGTACCCGCACGTGAAGGCAGGCAAGCTGCGCGCGCTGGCGGTGACCTCGGCCAAGCGCTCGCCGGCGCTGCCCAACGTGCCGACCGTGGCCGAATCGGGCGTGCCCGGCTATGAAGCCACCTCGTGGTTCGCGCTGTACGCCACCGGCGGCACGCCGCAGGCCATCGTCGACCGCCTCAACGCCGAAGTGGTCAAGATCCTGGCCATGCCGGACGTGAAGAAGCAGATGGCCGACCAGGGCGCCGAACCCAACCCCGAAAAGCCGGCCCAGCTGGCCGCGTTCATGAAGTCGGAAACGGCCAAGTGGGCGAAGGTGGTGAAGGCTTCGGGGGCGACGGTGGACTAAGCTTCCGCCACGCTCTTGCTGTCCGCAGTATCGAACCGGCCCGTTGGGCCGGTTTTTTTTATCTTCGCCAGGCGCGGCTAAGGATCCGCCAGGATCTGCCGTAAGACAGGACTGCGGTCCGTGTACCCGCCGCGCCAGCCGGTTGATCCAGATTGACTTTCCCTCGCAGGACACGGTGTAGCATGGCGCGCCCCGGGCCGCCGTGCCGTGCCTGGAACATGGCACCAGTCCAATCACAACAGGGAGAAATCAAGTGAAGATCGTGAAATCGTGCTGCCTGATCGGCGCGGCCGCCGCGCTGCTGCTGGCAGGCTGCGCCACCGAGACCTCGACCGCCTTGCCGGTGCAGAAGGTCGAAAGCGCCAGCCGCCCATACCAAGGCGTGCGCACGCCGATCGCCGTCGGCAAGTTCGACAACCGCTCCAACTACATGCGCGGCGTGTTCTCGGACGGCATCGACCGCCTGAGCGGGCAGGCCAAGACCAGCCTGGTGACCCATCTGCAGCAGACCAACCGCTTCAATGTGCTGGAGCGCGAGAACCTGGAAGAAATCAAGCGCGAGGCGGCGATCAAGAACCAGGCGCAGCGCCTCAAGGGCGCCGACTATGTGGTGACCGGCGATATCACCGAGTTCGGCCGCAAGGAAGTCGGCGACGTGCAGCTGTTCGGCATCCTCGGCCGCGGCCGCGAGCAGGTGGCCTATGCCAAGGTCAATCTCAACATCGTCAATATCAGCACCTCGGAAGTCGTGTATGCCACGCAAGGCGCGGGCGAATACAAGTTGTCGAACCGCGAGGTGATCGGGTTTGGCGGCACGGCCAGCTACGACTCGACACTCAACGGCAAGGTCATGGACCTGGCCATGCGCGAGGCCGTGAACAACCTGGTCAGCGCCATCGAAACGGGCGCCTGGAAGCCGGCCCAGCAATAAGCGTCCGGTCCAGACGCTACGTCCAACGCAACGAGAACAACAATGATGAAACCGGTCATGCTGCAACGCGCAGCATTATTGTCGGCCGCCGGCAGCCTGCTGCTCGCCGGATGCGCCGCGCCAAAATCCATGTACCAGTGGGAGGGCTACCAGGCCCAGGTTTACGAATATTTCAAAGGCGAATCCAAGGAGGCGCAGATCACCGCGCTGGAAAGCGGGCTGCAGAAGATCCAGGCGCAGAGCGGGTCGGTGCCGCCGGGCTATCACGCGCAGCTTGGCTTGCTGTACCTGAACATCGGCAAGGGCGACCAGATGATCAAGGAATTCCAGACCGAGAAGACGCTGTTTCCGGAATCGGCGCCTTATATGGATTTCCTGCTCAGGAACATGAAGAGCGATACCCGCACCGAGATCAAGACCGGCGCCGTCGCGGGCAAGGACGCCGCCACCGCCAGTACCGCCAGCACCGCAGGGAGCCCCCAATGATGCGCCGACTTCTTACCTATCTGGCAGGCGTGGCCATCGTCATGCTGTTCGCTGGCTGTGCCGTGCCGACCAAGCAGGTGGATTACGCCGCCTTCAAGGCCAGCCGGCCGCGTTCGATCGTGGTATTGCCGCCGCAGAATACGTCGCCTGACATCAAGGCCACTTACGCGATGCTGTCGCAAGCCACCTTCCCGCTGGCGGAATCGGGCTACTACGTGCTGCCCGTGGCCGTGGTCGATGAAACCTTCCGCCAGAACGGGCTGACGATTCCGGACGAGATCCATGCCGTGCCGGTGGCCAAGCTGCATGAGATCTTTGGCGCGGACGCGGCGCTGTACGTCACCGTGACCGATTATGGCTCGCGCTACCAGATCCTCAGCAGCGTGACCCGGGTCGCGGCCAACGCCAAGCTGGTCGACCTGAAGAACGGCGACGTACTGTGGTCCGGTACCGCGGTGGCTGCCACCGACAGCTCCAGCAGTGGCGGGGGGCTGATCGGCATGCTGATCAGTGCCGCCATCACGCAGGCGATGAACCATTCGATGGACGCCAGCTACGCCGTGGCGGGCAGCACCAGCTACCGGCTGCTGGCAGCGGGCCAACCCGGCGGCATCCTGTACGGGCCGCGCTCGCCGAAATACCAGTCGGACTGAGTTGTCTGATCCAGGCGGCACAACACGTGCCGCCTTAGCCGATGATGGCGGCGATATCGCGCTTCTGGCGAGCAAACCAGAGGCGCAACAGCCGGTTCGACAGCACCGCCGGCAGCGAGCCCGCCAGGATCCGGTAGACCCCGCTGCGGGGCAGCCGCGACGCCGTGGCGGGATCGAGCCAGTGGTCATTGCGCACCAGGCGCTTCAGCGTCTCCATGCCGATCAGCACCGGCCACAGGCAGGCCAGCCGCAGCCTGACGAAGCGCGCCGGGATCGCCAGCGTATAGGCCAGGGCCTGTTCGAAATGTTCGAGCGTGAAGCGCACCAGCTCGAACATCAGCGGGCGCGCTCGCCCAGAGGCGTCCGGGCGCAGCAGCTCTTGTGGGCGCAAACCTTCGCGCTCCAGCATCGCCGCCGGCAAGTAGCAGCGCCCGATGCGCAAATCCTTGCCGCAATCGCGCAGCACATTGGTCATCTGCAGCGCCTTGCCGAAGCGGACGCCTCGGCCCAGCATGGTTTCGACGTCGCCAATCGTGCCGGGCATGTGGGCCGCCGCCATGCGCGTCCAGAACTCGCCCACGCAGCCGGCAACCAGGTAGGTGTAATGGTCGAGCGCCTGCGCATCGCGCAGCGCGCCAATGCGGCCGGCATGCTCGTCGGGGAAGGTGCGCAGGTCGAACTCCATGCCTTCGGTCAGCGTCGAGACAATCTGCCGCACGGCTTGCTGGTCGGATGCATCCAGTTGCGACAGCACCGCCAGCGCGGGCCCCAGCGATTCCAGCAGTACGCGCTCATCCGACTGTTCCTGCCGGGCCGCCACCTCCATGGCGATGCTGTCGACCAGCGTGGCGTCCGCCGACGCACCGTTGACCCGGTCGCGCAACGACAGCAGCAATTCCAGCCGCCTTGGCGGCGGAATCAGCGAGGTATCGGCAATCGTATCGGCGGCACGCGCCAGCAGATAAGCCAGCCCGACCGGATCGCGCATGCCGGCGGGCAGCACGCGCAGCGTCAGATAGAACGAACGCGAGACGCCTTTGAGCAGCGGACCGAGGAGGTAAGCCCGGCTGGGATTGCCCATGGCTGGTGTCCTGTTCGTGGAAGGGGTTTGCGGAATGACGGCGGCCTGGCGGGCCAGGGTGCGGGGTACGCGGCATTGTACCTTTGTCGGGCAGTTCAAATCGGGCGCGATATTGCTGGTCGCCAGTAGCGCCAGGGCGCTGGGGTACGAGGAAAATTGAACCCTGTGGGGACTCCCTGTGGGAACGGATTTGTGCAGCGGGCTGCTGCACAATTGGCGCGGCTTCAGGCACACGAATGTCAGGCCTGGGAGCACCGGAACAGCCAGCTTGACCAACCCGCCTCAAGCGAGAAGAATTCGTCATCGCGGCGCACCCATTGCGCCCATGTCGTTCCCTGTCCCCTCCCATGATCCCACCCGTCAGCACCCTCCACGGCCGCCTCAAGATGCAGCACCTGCGCCTGCTGCTCGCCGTGGAAGAGCGCGGCTCGCTGCGCCAGGCCGCGGAAGCGCTGACGCTGACGCAGCCCGCGGTCAGCAAGATGCTGCAGGACATGGAAGACCTGCTCGGCGTGCCGCTGTTCGAGCGCCATGCGCGCGGGCTGCGGCCGACGCGCTTCGGGCTGGCGGCGACGCGCTACGCGCGGCTGGTGTTTGCCGATATGGGCGGCCTGCGCGACGAACTGGTGGCGCTGGAATCGGGCAAGATCGGGCGCGTGCGTGTCGGCGCGGTGATGGCGCCGACGCCGGGGCTGCTTGCCGACGTGATCCGGCAACTGAACCGCGATCATCCGCGGCTGGAGGTGGCGGTGCATGTCGAGACCAGCGACGTGCTGATGCCGCAGCTCGAGCGCGACCAGCTCGACCTGGTGCTGGGCCGGGTGCCGGATGGCTGGGACAGCAGCGGGCTGGAGTTCGAGCAGCTGGGCGACGAGGGTCTGGCGATCGTGGTCGGGCCGCAGCATCCGCTGGCGCGGCGGCGCAAGCTGTCGTTCGCCGAGCTGACCCGCTACCCGTGGATCATGCAGCCGCGCCCGAGCCCGATGCGCGCGCTGATCGACCGCTCGTTCGAGGATGCCGGTGTGCCGGCGCCGCCGTCGACCATCGAGACCGCGGCGGTGCTGATGACCACCTCGTTGCTGGCGGACAGCGAGCTGATCGCGGTGTTGCCGGAGTCGGTGGCGGCCTACTATGGCCGGCTGGGCGCGCTGGCGGTGTTGCCCTTGCCGCTGCCGCGCAAGCTCGGGCCGTATGGCATCGTCACGCGGCGCGGCCGCCCGCCGACCGCATCGATGAGCCTGCTGATCGATGCGTTGCGGGCGCGGTCGCGCTAAGGCTCAAGCGGCGGTGCCGGGCAGCTTGCCGTCGACGCGCCAGTGGTGCCGCTGCGGGCTGTCCGGGCGCAGCGAAGCGGGCAGCAGCCCGGCCGGCATGTCCTGGTAGCTGACGGGGCGCATGAAGCGTGCAATCGCCAGGCTGCCGACCGAAGTGCTGCGGCCGTCGGAGGTGGCCGGCCACGGCCCGCCATGCACCATCGCATGGCCGACTTCCACGCCGGTGCCGAAGCCGTTGACCAGGATGCGTCCCGCCAGCCGTTCCAGCGCGGGCAGCAACGGGCGGGCGGCATCGTGGTCGGCGTCGTCGAGATGTAGCGCGGCGGTCAGCTGGCCCTCCAGCGTATCGATGATGCCGCGTACTTCGGCGAGGTCGCGGCAGCGCACTACCAGCGCGGCGGCGCCGAAGACTTCATGGCGCAGCGCGGGGTCGGCAAGGAAGGCTGCGCCGTCGGTGGCGAACAGCGCGGCTTGTCCCTGCGTGGCCGATCCTGCCGGGCCGCGCGCGACGGTCTGTACACGGGCGTGCCCGGCGAGCGACTCGACGCCGGTGCAATAGGCGCGATGGATTCCGGGAGTCAGCATCGTCGCCGCGGGCAGCGTGGCCAGCCGTGCCGAGGCCGCCTGCAGGAAGCGGTCGAGGTCGTCCCCTGCAACCGCCAGCACCAGCCCGGGGTTGGTGCAGAACTGCCCCGCGCCCAGCGTCAGCGAATCGGCGAAGGCGGTGCCGATCGCTTCGGCGCGGCTGGCCAGCGCATGCGGGAACAGCAGCACAGGGTTGACGCTGCTCATCTCGGCAAACACGGGGATGGGCTCCGGCCGCGCCGCGGCCAGCGCCATCAGCGCCATGCCGCCCGCGCGCGAGCCGGTGAAGCCCACCGCCTTGATGCGCGGATCGCGCACCAGTCCCTGGCCGATTTCCAGGCCGGCGTCGAACAGCAGCGAGAACGTGCCTTCGGGCAGGTCCATGCCGGCCACGGCCTGCTGGATGGCGCGGCCGACCAGCTCCGACGTGCCGGGATGCGCCGGATGCGCCTTGACGATGACGGGGCAGCCGGCGGCCAGCGCCGACGCGGTGTCGCCGCCGGCGACCGAGAATGCCAGCGGGAAATTGCTGGCGCCGAACACCGCCACCGGGCCCAGCGGGATATGGCGCAGGCGCAGGTCCGGGCGCGGCAGCGGCTTGCGTTCGGGCTGGGCCGGATCCACGCGCAGCTCAAGGAAATCGCCCTGGCGCAGCAGGTTCGCGAACAGCCGCAGCTGGCCCACGGTGCGGCCGCGCTCGCCTTCGATGCGCGCGCGCGGCAGGCCGGATTCGACCACGCAGCGGTCGACCAGCGCATCGCCTAGCGCGAGGATGTTGGTGGCGATGGCTTCAAGGAAATCGGCGCGGCGCTCGGGGGCGGTCTCGCGGTAGGTGTCGAACGCCTGCCAGGCAAGGGCGCAGGCGTGGTCGAGCTGCTGGGGCGTGGCGCCGCCGAAGGCGGGTTCCAGTTGGATGCCGGTGGCGGCGTCGGTGGCGTGGAGGGAGCCGTGGGTGCCGCGTAGTGATTGGCGGCCGATCAGGAGGTTGCCGGTGAGGGTCATGGTGGGTTTGGGAAGAAGTTGGCAGGCGTGCGTTCAGAACGGGAAGGGGGCTGGCGTGCGCCGTGACTTCGTGGAGGCTCCGGCCCTCTCCCCAACCCTCTCCCGCAAGCGGGAGAGGGAGCACGCAATCGAGCGTTTTAGGGACAGTGGTGGTTTCGTGTGCTGGCGGTTTGCTCCCCTCTCCCGCTTGCGGGAGAGGGGCGGGGGAGAGGGCCAGCGCCTCTCGATGCGAGGCCCCGGCATGACCGAACCCCTCACCGCCCCCACCGCAACACCATCGGATCCAGCCGCCGCGCGATCCGCAGCAGCCCTTCGCGCGTGGCCGGGTGCATCGGCTGCAGCGGGTGGCGTACCGCGTCCGACGCGATCACGCCGCCTTCCTGCATCAGCACCTTGCTGGTGGCCAGCCAGCCCTGGCGGTTCTCGTAGTTGATCAGCGGCAGCCATTGCTGGTAGCGCTGCGCGGCCAGCTCCGCGTCGCCGGCCTGCCAGGCGTCGAGGATCTGGCGGATGCCGTCGGGAAAGCCCGCGCCGGTCATGGCGCCGGTGGCGCCCGCTTCCAGGTCGGCCATCAGCGTGATCGCCTCTTCGCCGTCCCACGGGCCGACGATGGCGTCGCCACCCAGCTCGATCAGCTCGCGCAGCTTGGCCGCGGCCTGCGGCACCTCGATCTTGAAGTACGACACATTGCCGATCTCGCGCGCCATGCGCGCCAGGAACGGCGCGCTCAGCGTGGTGCCGCTGACCGGTGCGTCCTGGATCATGATGGGGATGTCGATCGCGTCCGAGACCGTGGCGAAGAATTCATAGATGCTGCGCTCGGGCATGCGGATGGTGGCACCGTGGTAGGGCGGCATCACCATCACCATGGCCGCGCCCGCGTCCTGCGCCGCGCGGCTGCGCTCGGCGCACAGGCGTGAGCTGAAATGCGTGGTGGTGACGATCACCGGCACGCGGCCGTCGACGTGTTCCAGCACGGTCTTCATCAGCACGTTGCGCTCGTCGTCGCTCAGCACGAACTGTTCGGAGAAATTGGCCAGGATGCACAGGCCGTGCGAGCCGGCATCGATCATGAAGTCGATGCAGCGGAGCTGGCCGTCCAGGTCGAGACCGCCGTGCGCGTCGAAGATGGTCGGTGCCACCGGGAATACGCCGCGGTAGACGGTGGGGGTTGGGCTGCGGGTCATGGTCTGTCTCCGAGGCTGTCGATCAAAGGGTCGGGCCAATATACGAGCCGCCCGGCGGGCTGTATATTGAAACCTTTCCATCTGGTGATCGCTTTTGCGACTCGCTGACCTGTCATGAAATCCACCCTCGAGACCGTCATGGGCCGCTTGCGCGTCAAGCAGCTGCAACTGCTGATCGCGCTGGACGAACACGCCTCGCTGCACCAGGCGGCCGGGGCCATGGCGATGACCCAGTCCGCGGCCAGCAAGTCGCTGCAGGAGCTGGAAAGCATGCTGGAGGCCCCGTTGTTCGAGCGCTCGCGGCGCGGGATGCGGCCCAACGCCTTCGGCCACTGCGTGATCCGGCATGCGCGCCAGCTGGTGGCGGACCTGGGCGCGATGTGCGACGAGGTCGCCGGCATCCGTGCCGGCAGCGGCGGACGCGTCGCGGTCGGCACCATCATGGGCGCGGTGCCTGATGTGCTGGTACCGGCGCTGGCGCAGTTGCGCCAGGCACACCCGGAGCTGGCGCTGGAAGTGATCGAGGACACCAGCCGCCGCCTGCTGGAACTGCTCGATGACGGCCACCTCGACCTGGTGATCGGCCGCTCGCTGGTCAGCGACGAGCCGGCCCGCTACCACTACCACGCGCTTGGCGACGAGCAGGTGGCGGTGGTGGTGGGGCGTTCGCATCCTGCGCCGCGCGCGGCTGCGATGGGCTTTGCCGAACTCGCGGGCTATCGCTGGATCACGTATGCCGGCCATATGCCGATGCATGCGCTGCTGCAACGCGAACTGGACCTGGCGGGCATGAGCTTTCCGGCCAATGCGGTGTCGACCTCGTCGGCGTTCGTCACGGTGGCGATGCTGCAGGGCGATCCCGGGCTGGTGTCGCTGCTGCCGGCGGGCGTGGCCGCCATGTTCGTGCGCCAGAAGATGCTGCGCATCCTGCCGGTGCGGCTGCAGTCGCGCCAGCAGACCTTCGGCATCGTCACGCGGCGCGGCGGCGGCCTGTCGGCGGCGGCGCGGCAACTGGTCGCTATCCTGAAAGCGGGTCCGCGCGACTCCGCTACGGCGGGCGCCAAGGTATAACCCCAGGTGATCGCCAGTTCAAAAAACATCAGTAGTAGCGAATCACTGATGCTCCTATAGTCTGGCCATCCGCGCCGCAGAGCCGGACAGCAAACGACGGAGACAGCAATGAAGACATGGATCGCCGGCGCACTTGCCGGCCTTGCCACGATGGCCGCCGTGACCGGAGCAACGACGGGCACGGCCATGGCCCAGGACACGCGGCCGGTGCGGCTGATGGTGGGCGCCGCGCCGGGCGGCGGTACCGACGTGATGGCGCGTATCGTCTCCGACAAGCTCGCCGCGCAGCTGAAGCAGCCGGTGGTGGTGGACAACCGCCCCGGCGCGTCCAACACCATTGCCGCGGACATCACCGCCAAGGCGCCGGCGGACGGCAATACGCTGCTGATGGGCGTGGTCACCTCGCAGGCGATCGCGCCGCACCTGCTCAAGCTGCAGTTCGACCCGCTCAAGGACCTGGCGCCGGTGGCGCTGGTATCGACCGTGCCCAACGTGCTGGTGGTCAACAGCCAGGTCACGGCGCGCGACGTCAAGGCGCTGGTGGCGCAGATCCAGGCCAGTCCGGACAAGTTCCGCTACAGCTCGTCGGGGGTCGGCAGCACCCAGCACCTGGCCGGCGCGGCGTTTGCGCGCCAGATCAAGGGCAAGCTGCTGCATGTGCCGTACAAGAGCAGCAGCAGCGCGCTGGTGGACCTGATGGGCGGGCAGGTCGACCTTAGCTTCGAGACCATGCCGTCGGTCATCGGCCATATCAAGGCCGGCAAGCTGCGCGCTCTGGCCGTGACCGCCGACCAGCGCTCGGCGCTGCTGCCCAACGTGCCCACGCTGGCCGAAGCCGGCGTGCCCGGCATCCAGATGAGCGCGTGGTACGGTGTCTATGCCCCGGCCGGCACGCCGCCGGCGACGCTGCAGAAACTGGGCGGCGCGCTCGCCACGGTGATCAAGGACCCCGACACCGTGCGCCGGCTGGCCGACGTGGGCGCGGTGCCCGGCGCGATGACTGCGGCGCAGTTCGATGCGTTCTCGCGCGCCGAATACGTGCGCTACGGCAAGCTGATCGCCGAACTGGGCGTCAAGCTCGACCAATAACCTCTACGGAAGCCTCATGCATTCCCGTCCAAGAATCGCCATGGTGCTGGGCGACCCCGCCGGCATCGGTCCCGAACTGATCGCCCGTCTGCTGGCCGACGCCGGCACCGCCGCGCAGGCCGAGATCCTGCTGATCGCCGACCGCGCCGAATGGCGCCACGGCATGCAGGTCGCCGGGGTCGAGCTGGCACTGGCCGAGACCGATGTGCCCGTCTTCGCCGCCGATGGCCAGCCGCGCCTGTACCACTGGCAGCTGCCCGAGAGCCCGGCTTATGCGCGCGGCGTGGCCAGCGCCGAAGGCGGGCGCTACAGCCTGGGCACGCTGAAGCTGGCGCTGGAACTGGCGCAGGCCGGACAGGCCGATGCGATCCTGTTCGGGCCGCTCAACAAGAGCTCGCTGCACGCCGCCGGCATGGCGCATAGCGACGAGCTGCACTGGTTCGCCGAGCAGCTTGGCTATCACGGCAATTTCTGCGAGTTCAACGTGCTGGACGGGCTATGGACCTCTCGAGTGACCTCGCACGTCGCGCTAAAGGACGTGCCGGCGATGATTACGCCCGACAGCGTCGGTGGTGCCATCGACCTGATCGACCAGGCCCTGCGGCGTGCCGGCATGGCCCGCCCGCGCATCGCAGTGTGCGGCCTGAATCCGCACAACGGCGACAACGGCGCCTTTGGCCGCGAAGAGATCGACGTGATCGCGCCCGCCGTGGCTTCGGCGCGTGAACGTGGCGTCGATGCGCAGGGCCCGTTCCCGGCCGACACCATCTTCCTGAAGGTGCAGGGCGGGCCGTCGCTGCGGCAGTTCGACGCCATCGTCACCATGTACCACGACCAGGGCCAGATCGGCATCAAGCTGATGGGCTTCTCGCGCGGCGTGACGGTGCAGGGCGGACTGCCGGTGCCGATTACCACGCCCGCGCACGGCACCGCGTTCGACATCACGCAGCAGGGCCGCGCCGATCCCGGCGCCACGCTGCAGGCGTTCCAGATCGCCTGCCGCATGGGCGCGCAACGGCGCGCCGCCGCGCAAGCCTAGCCACCCGTCCCTCTCTAACCGAATCCGGCAGGACCGCCCCCGGCGCGGCCGGGGCGCGTTCGCGCCAACGCATTGCCATCAGGAGCTGAATATGAAGATCACCAACGTCCGCGCCCGCGTCTTCGAATGGAAGGGCAAGACCGTGCCGCCGCAGGCGCACTTCTGCACCAACGCCACCGACATCCTGTACGAGCGCGGCGACGCCATGGGCTCGTTCCGCTTCCACGGCTGGATGGTGGTCGAGATCGAGACCGATACCGGCCTGGTCGGCATCGGCAACTGCGCGCTGGCGCCGCGCGTGGCCAAGCAGATCGTCGACCAGTACCTGGCCCCGGTGGTGCTCGGCCAGGACCCGTTCGACAACGAATACCTGTGGCAGAAGATGTATCGCCGCACCCACGCCTGGGGCCGCAAGGGCATCGGCATGGCGGCGATCTCGGCGGTGGATATCGCGCTGTGGGACCTGATGGGCAAGGCGGTCGGCAAGCCGGTGTTCAAGCTGCTGGGCGGGCGCACCAAGGAAAAGATCTGGTGCTACGCCTCCAAGCTCTACAACAACGACGACCGCGACGCCTTCCTGGCCGAAGCGCAGCGCTATCTCGACCAGGGCTTCACCGCGATGAAGATGCGCTTCGGCTACGGCCCCAAGGACGGTCCCGCCGGCATGCAGAAGAACCTCGAGCAGGTGCGGCTGCTGCGCGAGCTGGTCGGCGACGGCGTCGACATCATGCTGGAGTGCTACATGGGCTGGACCCTCGAATACGCGCGCCGCATGCTGCCGCGCCTGGCCGAGTTCAATCCGCGCTGGCTGGAAGAACCGGTGATTGCCGACGATATCGAAGGCTATGTCGAGCTGAAGAAGGCCAGCCCGTTCCCGATTTCCGGGGGCGAGCACGAGTTCACCTCGTACGGCTTCAAGGACCTGCTGGAGCGGCGCGCCGTCGACGTGATCCAGTACGACACCAACCGCGTCGGCGGCATTACCGCGGCGCAGAAGATCAACGCCATGGCCGAGGCCTGGTCGGTGCCGGTGATCCCGCACGCCGGCCAGATGCACAACTACCACCTGACCATGGCATCGACCGCGTCGCCGATGGCCGAGTACTTCCCGGTGCATGACGTCGAGGTCGGCAACGAGCTGTTCTACTACATCTTCAAGGGCGACCCGGCGCCGGACAATGGTTACCTGCAGCTTGACGACAACCTGCCGGGGCTGGGGCTGGAACTGAACCAAGCGTATTTCGACCAGTTCGACATCCTCGGCTGACGCCGGCACCAGGCACGCGCCGTTTCACGCCGGCGCGTGCCCGTCATAGATGGCCTGCGCGGCCTCGCGCAGCGCGTCGGCGACCAGCAGCGCGCCGGGCGACATCAGCCGGTCGGTCGGCGTGATCAGGCCGAAGTCGTCCATATGGCAGGGCATCGCCATCGGCAGGATCTCCACCATGCCGAATGCGGCGTAGTATTGCGCCACGTCGGCGGTCAGTACCGCGATCATGTCCGACTGCGTCACCATGCGCGTCAGGAACAGCAGCGCGGCGGTCTCGACCACATTGACCGGCGGCGCCAGGCTGGCGCGCTGGAACATCAGCTCGAAGCGGTGACGCAGCACGGTGCCGGCCGGCGGGATCAGCCACGCGGCATCGGCGGCATCGGCCAGTGACAGGCCGCGCGCCGCCAGCATCGGATGGCCTGGCCGCACCACCGCGCAGACCGGCTCCTGCGCCATCGGCTCGTAGCGCAGCCGGCCCTTGTCGTGCTCGGGAAACAGGCGCGCCACCACCATGTCCAGCTTTTCCTGCCCCAGGCGGTCGAGCAGCACGTTGCTGTTGTCGATGTCGACCGAGACCCGCAGCCCCGGATAGCGCGCCTTGACCTGCGCGATCGCCACGGGCAGCAGCTGCACCCCGGGCGAGGTGATCGCGCCGATCGCCACATGGCCAAGCCGCCCGGCCTTCAGCGCCAGCACTTCTTCACGCGCCTGGTTCAGGCTGCCCACCACCGCGCGCGCGTGGCGGATCATCGCGCGGCCGCAGTCGGTCGGCGCCATGCCGCGCGGCAGGCGCTCGAACAGCGGTACCGACAGCAGTTCCTCCAGCTCGCGCAGCAGCTTGGACGCGGCCGGCTGCGTCATCGCCAGCCGCTCGGCCGCGCGGTGGATGCTGCCTTCGTCGGCCACGGCCAGCAGCAGCAGGAGCTGGCGGGTCTTGAGGCGGGTGTGGTTGTGCCACATGGGCAGGGCCTCGGGGGCCGGGGAAGTCGCGGCAGAAACGGGGGCGGCAGGGGTGGCGGGCATGGGGCTAGGGTTTGTACTGATGCCGGAATCGATATGCCAAAGGCCGAACTCTTCATTAGTAGCATATCGGCAAGCTGCATACACTGCGTCCCACAAAACATAACGACCGGAGACAGCGTGGTGCCGCCTGCCGCCGCCGGACAGCGCCCCGCCGCTGGATCCGTCGTCCCTGCCATTCCCGCCGCCAGCGATGGCGGCCCCGCACCAGGAACAACATGTCGGATTCCAACGACAAGCAACGCAAGCCGCTGCGCTCGACCGCGTGGTTCGGCACCGCCGACAAGAACGGCTTCATGTACCGCAGCTGGATGAAGAACCAGGGCATCCCCGACCATGCCTTCGACGGGCGCCCGGTGATCGGCATCTGCAACACCTGGTCGGAACTGACCCCGTGCAACGCGCACTTCCGCAAGCTGGCCGAGCACGTCAAGCGCGGCGTGTATGAAGCCGGCGGCTTCCCGGTTGAGTTCCCGGTGTTCTCCAACGGCGAATCGAACCTGCGCCCGACCGCGATGCTGACGCGCAACCTCGCCGCGATGGATGTCGAGGAAGCGATCCGCGGCAACCCGATCGATGCCGTGGTGCTGCTGACCGGCTGCGACAAGACCACGCCCGCGCTGCTGATGGGCGCGGCCAGCTGCGACGTGCCGGCCATCGTCGTCACCGGCGGGCCGATGCTCAACGGCAAGCTCGACGGCAAGGACATCGGCTCGGGCACCGCGGTGTGGCAGCTGCATGAATCGCTGAAGGCGGGCGAGATCAACCTGCACCAGTTCCTGTCGGCCGAGGCCGGCATGTCGCGCTCGGCCGGCACCTGCAACACCATGGGCACGGCCTCGACCATGGCCTGCATGGCCGAGGCGCTCGGCACCTCGCTGCCGCACAATGCCGCGATCCCCGCCGTGGACGCGCGCCGCTACGTGCTGGCGCACATGTCCGGCATCCGCATCGTCGAGATGGCGCGCGAGGACCTGACGCTGTCGAAGATCCTGACGCGCCAGGCGTTCGAGAACGCGATCCGCGTCAATGCGGCAATCGGCGGCTCGACCAACGCGGTGATCCACCTGAAGGCGATCGCCGGCCGCATCGGCGTGCCGCTGGAACTGGAAGACTGGAGCACGGTGGGGCGCGACACGCCGACCATCGTCGACCTGATGCCGTCGGGCCGCTTCCTGATGGAGGAGTTCTACTATGCCGGCGGCCTGCCCGCGGTGCTGCGCCGCCTGGGCGAGGCCGGCCTGCTGCCGCATCCCGGCGCGCTCACCGTCAACGGCAAGGCGATCTGGGACAACGTCAAGGACGCGCCGATCACCAACGATGAAGTCATCCGTCCGCTGCACCAGCCGCTGATCCGCGACGGCAGCATCCGCATCCTGCGCGGCAACCTGTCGCCGCGCGGCGCGGTGCTCAAGCCGTCGGCGGCGACGCCGAAGCTGCTGCGCCACCGCGGCCGCGCGGTGGTGTTCGAGAACCTGGAGCACTACAAGGAACGCATCGTCGACGAGTCGCTCGAGGTCGACGAGAACTCGGTGCTGGTGCTCAAGCGCTGCGGGCCGCGTGGCTATCCCGGCATGGCCGAGGTCGGCAACATGGGCCTGCCGCCCAAGCTGCTGCGCCAGGGCGTCAAGGACATGGTGCGGATTTCCGACGCGCGCATGAGCGGCACCGCCTACGGCACCGTGGTGCTGCACGTCGCGCCGGAAGCTGCTGCGGGCGGGCCGCTGGCGATCGTGCGCGACGGCGACTGGATCGAGCTCGACTGCGAGGCCGGGCGCCTGCACCTGGATATCGACGAAGCCGAGTTCGAACGCCGCATGGCTGACGTGCAGCCGCTGCAGGCGCCCGCCGACGGCGGTTATCGCAAGCTGTACGTCGACCACGTGCTGCAGGCCGACGAGGGCTGCGACCTCGACTTCCTGGTGGGCTGCCGCGGCCGCGAGGTGCCGCGCCACTCGCACTGAGCATTGCACCAAAGCGCCGGCCGCCGACGCGGCGGCCACGAGAAGACAAAACAAGGAGACCCGCCATGCAAGGCACCCAGACCGCTCCGTTGGAGCGCGCCGCCCCGATCCGGGGTGAAACATCACAAGCCGCGGAGGAGCACCGCATCATCGGCATGCTGGTGCGGCGCCTGATCCCGTTCCTGGCGCTGATCTATGTGGTTGCGTATATCGACCGCTCGGTGGTCGGCTTCGCCAAGCTGCACATGAACGCGGCCATCGGCATCAGCGATGCGGCTTATGGCCTGGGCGCGGGCCTGTTCTTCGTCGGCTACTTCCTGTGCGAGGTGCCGAGCAACCTGGCACTGGAACGCTTTGGCGCGCGCCGCTGGTTTGCGCGCATCCTGTTCACCTGGGGCGTGATCACCATGGCGATGGCGTTCACGCAGGGCGCGCACAGCTTCTATGTGCTGCGCTTCCTGCTGGGCGCGGCCGAGGCGGGCCTGTATCCGGGCATCCTCTACTTCCTGACCAAGTGGTTCCCGATGCGCCATCGCGCCCGCATCATCGGCCTGCTGGTGCTGGCGCAGCCGATCGCGCTGATCATCACCGGTCCGCTTGCCGGGCTGGTGCTGTCCACCCACGGCCTGTTCGGCATGAGCAACTGGCAGACGCTGTTCGTGCTGAGCGGCCTGCCGGCGGTGCTGCTGTGCCTGCCGACGCTGAAGCTGCTGCCCGAGTCGCCGGCCAGCGCCGCGTGGCTGGCGCCGGCGGACCGCGCCTGGATCGAACGCGAACTGGCGGCGGACCAGGCCGCCTATGCGCTGAAGTCGCACGGCAATCCGCTGCAGGCGCTGAAGGACAAGCGCGTGCTGCTGCTGTCGCTGCTGTTCCTGCCGTTTCCGCTCAGTATCTACGGGCTGTCGCTGTGGTTGCCGACCATCATCAAGCAGTTCGGCGTCACCGATGCGATGACCGGGCTGCTGTCGGCCGTGCCCTACCTGTTTGCCGTGGTCGGGCTCTGGCTGGTGCCGCGCCATTCCGACCGCAAGCGCGAGCGCTATGGCCATATCGTGGTGGTGTCGGGCATGGCGGCCATCACCATGGCGCTGAGCGCATGGGTGCAGTCGCCGGTGCTGCAGTTCCTGTTTATCTGCCTGACCGCGTTCTCGATCTATTCGATCCAGGCCGTGGTGTGGGCGCTGCCCGGCGAGTTCCTGACCGGCGCCAGCGCCGCGGTGGGCATCGCCACCATCAATTCGCTCGCCAATCTCGGCGGCTATTTCGGGCCGTATGGCATCGGCGTGATCAAGGACGCCACCGGCAGCCTTGCGGCCGGGCTGTACTTCCTGGCGGCGATGCTGCTGTTTGCGGTGCTGATGGCCTTCGTCGTGCGCGCCGCGCTGCGGCCGGCGGCCGCGCGGGCCTGAGCGACCCGCACCAAACCGGATCAGGGCCGCCGCTTCTTCCACTCGTAGTCGGGCGGCGGATCGGCCGCGCCGGCGCGGCCGACCGAGTCGGGGTTTTCCGAGCACAGCGTGACAAAGCTGACCGCCTCGCCCGCGTGCTGGCGCTGGCGCAGCGCTTCGGTAAAGCGCAGCGCCTCGCGCATCGCGTCGCTGGGGAACGACTGCGCATGCGGCGTCAGTCCGGTGCCGAGGGCTTCGGACCAGTAGACCATGTACATAAGGCTTCCTTTTGCTTGCGCGGAGGGTGTCCCGGGTTGCTGCAACCTTCGTTCCCGCTGCCGCGGCGGCGCGCAAGCGAAGGCCGGGTGTGCCGGGGACCACGATTGCAAACCCTTCCTCCGCCTTTTGCAAGCTTTGGCATGGCGCGGGCGCGCCTGATATGCCGCATCTTGCCGCCCCGTACTGGTTCCGCCGTGTCTTTCCCGGCTCGTGCCAGGCGTTGCCACGCCGCGTGCCGCTGGCCTACCATCGCCGGCATGCCAACCGGAGACCACCTGCCATGACGCCATCGACCGCCCGCCTGCCGCAGTCCATCCGTTCGTTTCTGGCGCGCGCCCTTGCCGCCGCCGCCATCGCGGTAGTGGCCGGCTGCGCCGGCACGCCGGCAGTGCCGCCCGCCGCAGACAAGGCCGCCGGTCCCACGGCCGCCGCGCCGCAGTGGCAGCGCGTGCATCTCGGCTCCGGCGCCGGCTATGACTTTCCGGTATATGCCAACCACCGGCTCGATGGCGACCTGTCGCGCATCCGCGAAGTCGTGCTGGTCCAGCATGGCCTGCAGCGCAACGGCGACGACTACTTTGCCGCCGGCGCGGCACTGCTGAAGGCCAGTGGCCGCAACCGGGACGAGGTGCTGCTGGTGGCGCCGAATTTTCCCGGCACGCCTGACCGCAACAAGGGCTTTACCGGCATGCCGCACTGGTCGGTGCAGGGATGGCTCAGCGGCGAGGACGCGGTCGAGGGCCCGGCGCGCGTCAGCTCATTGCAGGTGCTGGACGACCTGCTCGCGCGCTTCACCGACAGGGCGCGGTTGCCGCAGGTGCGCAAGGTGACGGTGGCCGGCCACTCCGGCGGCGCGCAGATCGTGCACCGCTACGCGGTGCTCAACAATGTCGACGAACGCATCCGCGCACGCGGCATCGAGCTGCGCTACGTCGTGGCCAATCCGTCTTCGTACCTGTATTTCACGCCAGTGCGGCCGGCTGGCTCCGACGGCAAGTCGTTCGCCCCATATGACGTGGCCCGTTGCCCGGACTACAACAGGTACCGCTACGGCATGCAGGACATGGTGCCGTATGCCAAAGGCGCCGACGGCATGGCGCTGTACCGGCGCTATGCCGGGCGCCAGGTGACGTATCTGGCCGGCACCGAGGACAACGATCCCAACCACCGCGTGCTCGACAAATCGTGCGGCGCCGAGGCCGAGGGCCCCACGCGGCTGCAGCGTGCGCGCGGCTACCTGCGCTATGAGCGCTACCTTGCCGGTCCGGACCTCGTCATGCGCCACCAGGCCTATGAAGTGGTGGGCGTGGGGCACGACCAGGCGCGCATGTTCGGGTCGCAATGCGGCGCGCGGGCCGTGTTCGGCATGCCCGAGGCGGACAATGCCGGCGGTGCCGCCTGCCGTGCGCCGCAGCTCTGAAGCAGGCGCCCTCCGCAACCGTCACGGCAAGAAAAAAACCCGCGAAATTCGCGGGTTCAAGTCCCTGCCCGCAGGATCGGGCTTGGAGGAGACAACCACAGGAAAACGGTGGCGCGGGATCAGCTCAGGCTGTATTTGACGACCTGTTCCTCGACGCCGACAAAACGTACCAGCTGGCGCAGGCCGCTGGGATATTCCTTGATATGGTGCCCGTCAGGCGTATCGGGCATCCGGTAATAAACTGGCGCCTTGTCGTGCACTGGCGCCAGCAGGCCGAGCGGGCGCGCGTCGGCCTCCCAGGGCACGTCGCGGTCTTCGGCAAGCAGGTTTCTTCCGGTCATGGACACACTCCAAAGTTCTGCATGGTGCGGCCGGGGGCGGATCGTTTTTGCTCGCACAGTTCAATGTATGGAATGTATGGCACGGCGGCCGGAAATGCCATTCAGCTTTTTTTAATTCTGTCTGGTGGGAAATTTCTTAACTGACAAAATCGACGAATATATCGTGTCCCGCCATATTGCCTGGCGCCCTTCGGGCACTGCCCCGGCATTGCGCTACCATAGCGCGAGTTTTTGAAAGTGCGGTGACCGGCGCGCCTGCCGGCACGCTGCGCTGTCCGAATCCACTCCGATCATTCCCCGCGCCCAGCAGACGCATGTCGACCCAGCACGCCTTGTTGATCTCCCTGATCGAAAAGCCCTCGTCCGGCTATGACTTGGCGCGGCGCTTCGACCGTTCCATCGGCTATTTCTGGCATGCCACGCACCAGCAGATCTATCGCGAACTGGGCCGCATGGCGGACAGCGGCTGGATTGCCGCCGATGAAAACGACGCGGCCGAAGGCGAGGCCGGCGCCGACCGGCGCAACCGCAAGAAGGTCTACCGGGTGCTGCCGGCGGGCCGTGACGAACTGGCGCGCTGGGTGCTGGCGCCGGGTGCGGGGCTGGACCAGCGCGAGGAGATTCTGGTCAAGCTGCGCGCCGATGCGGTGATCGGCCCGCTTGGGCTGGGCGACGAGATGCGGCGGCTGATCGCGCTGCACCGCGCCCGCCTGGAGACTTACCTGGCGATCGAGCGGCGCGATTTCTCGGCGCCGGACATGGACCGCGCGCAGCAGCTGCGCTATGCGCTGCTGCAGCGCGGGATCCGTTTCGAGACCGACTGGGTGGCTTGGGGCGAAGCCCTGCTGCCGCTGCTGTAGCGGCAGCGGGCACCGACCCCTGCGCGCTCAGGCCAGGTCGACGGCGCGTGCGCCGGCCGGGCTGGCTTCGCCCAGTCCCAGGCGGCGGCGCGCCAGCGCGTACTCCTCGGCAAAGCGGCGCACCAGCTCGGCCGCCGGCACCACGCGCTTGATCGCGCCGACGCCCTGGCCGGCGCCCCAGATGTCCTTCCACGCCTTGACGCTGGTCGAACCGAAGTTCATCTTCGACGGGTCCGATTCCGGCAGCGCGTTCGGGTCCAGCCCGGCGCGCTCGATGCTGCCGCGCAGGTAGTTGCCATGCACGCCGGTGAACAGGTTGGAATAGACGATGTCGTTGGCGCTGCTGTCGACGATCATCTGCTTGTAGCCGTCCTGCGCGTTGGCTTCGTGCGTGGCGATGAAGGCCGAGCCGATGTAGGCCAGGTCGGCGCCGGCGGCCTGCGCGGCCAGGATGGCGTCGCCGCTGGAGATCGCGCCGGACAGCAGCAGCGGGCCGTCGAACCATTCGCGGATCTCGTGCAGCAGCGCGAACGGCGACAGCGTGCCGGCATGGCCGCCGGCACCGGCCGCCACGGCCACCAGGCCATCCGCGCCTTTTTCGATCGCCTTGCGCGCGAAGGTATTGTTGATCACGTCATGCAGCACGATGCCGCCGTACGAGTGGACCGCGTCGTTGACCTCCTTGCGCGCGCCCAGCGAGGTGATCACGATCGGCACCTTGTAGCGCACGCATAGTTCCAGGTCATGCTCGAGCCGGTCGTTGGACTTGTGCACGATCTGGTTGACCGCGAACGGCGCCGACGGGCGCTCGGGGTGCTTGGCGTCGTGTTCCGCCAGTTCGGTGGTGATGCGGTCCAGCCATTCCTCCAGCTTGGGCGCGGGGCGGGCGTTCAGCGCGGGGAACGAGCCGACCACGCCGGCCTTGCACTGGGCGATGACCAGGTCGGGGTTGGAGATGATGAACAGCGGCGAGCAGACCACCGGCAGCGAAAGCCGGTTCTGCAGCTGGGCGGGAAGGGCCATGGGGGAAGTCTCCTGGGTAATTCCGATGGATGCGGTGAAGCGATGCGGTGGCGCTGCGGGCCGGCGTGCGTCAGGCGGCGCCGGTCAGCAGGTGTTTCTGGCTGGCCAGGCGCGCGGCCATGGCGGCGGCCAGCGCCTCCAGGCCGGAGCGGGGGCGCACCATGACCTCGAACTCGGCAATGCGGCCGGCGTCGTCGAAGCGGATCATGTCGATGCCCTTGAGCGCCTTGCCGTCCACGCTGGCACTGAACTCCAGCACCACGCTGTGGCCGTCGCCGCTGACGAAGCTGCGGTGGTAGCGGAAGTCCTGGAACACCTGGTTCACCGTGGTCAGCACCAGCGCGATGGCGGCGCGGCCGGGATACGGCGTATGCGCGACCGGCGAGCGGAACACTACGTCGTCGGCGACGATGGCATCGAGCCCGGCCATGGAATGGGTGGCGATCATCTGGTGCCAGGCGTCGAGCGAGGCCTGGGCGGCGGGAAGCAGGGCGTTGGTCACGGGGTCTCCTGGACGGCGTCGGGGCGATCTCTGTCATGTTCTATGCAACCAGTTGCATAGTGAATCGAAAGGTAGCACGCGCCGCGGTTGGCCGCAAGTTCAGCGTACCCGGTCAGGCGCCCAGTGACGCGTTGTCTACAATAGGCGGGTTCGCTTCTCCCGGAGGGTCCGTGACCACCAAGCCCAGCCCCGCGCAAATCGAGCAGGCGGCCTTGTTCGATGCCGACCTGGCCGCCTGGCGCGACCACCCCGAGCGCGCGTTCGACGGCTGGCTGGCGCAGCACGGTTTTCGCCACGGCACCAGCGTGGTCTACCGCGCGATGTGGGGCAAGCTGCTGCGCTGGTCGGCCGAGCGCGGCTTGCCGCCGCTGAGCTGGTCCGCCGAGCAGATCGGCGAGTTCCTGGACGCGCAGCAGCTGCACAAGTCGCACCGCTACCGTTATGCGCGGCTGATCGAACGGGTGTTCCACCACCTGTCCCGCTTGCGCGAGGGCATGCACAACCCGGGCAGCCAGGCGGTGCGCGCCCATCTGGCCGAGGGCGAGAACGATCCCACCGCGTTCCTGCTGCCGGGCGAGCGTGACCTGCTGGTGGCGCGGATCCTTGGCCCGGCCGGCGCTCCCGCCGGCGACACGGGCGCCGCGGCGTCGCCCACGCAATGGAAGCGCGCCCGCGACGCGGCGCTGCTGGCGGTGCTGCTCGGCGGCGGCCTGAAGGTGGCCGAGGCGCGCGCGCTGCGCATCGACGTGATCGCCGACATGTCCGCCGACAGCAGACCCGGAGGGATGGCGCTGCGCATGGTGCGCGCGGACAACGGCCGCGCCTACACCGTGCCGCTGTTCCCGCTGGCGCATGCGCCGCTGCGCGCCTGGCTGGCACTGCGCGAGGCCTCCGGCACGCTCGGCAGCCTGGTGTTCCCGGCCATGCCGACGGGGCGGCCGATGCATGCGGCGTCGGTCTACCGGCGCGTGGAGATCCTGCTGGATGAAGCCGGCGTGCTTGCCGGGCGCAGCGAGCGCGCGTCGCCGCAGACCTTGCGCAATACCTGCGCGGCCATGCATTTCGATGCCGGCACGGCGCCGGCCGAGGTGGCGCAGTACCTGGGCATGCGCGACCTGGAATCGGGCTGGCGGCTGCGGGCGGCGTACGAGGCCTGGCAGGCGCGGGCCGGGCTGGTGGTGCCGGCTTCCGCGGCCCCTGACTGAAGCCGTGACCGACGCGCCCGGCAGGGCGCGATGGCGCATCGTGGATAATAGGCACCTTTCCGTGGCGGGCGCGGCAGCCAGGTTATTTGCCGCGCACATGACGCACCGGCTGCCCTCCGCATAACGCTGAATCGAATCGACCAACGCCAATACCCCATGCCTGAAACCCTGCTGCTGACCGGTGCCACCGGCTATATCGCCTCGCATACCTGGGTGGCCCTGCTCAATGCCGGCTACCACGTGATCGGCCTGGATAATCTGTGCAACAGCAGCCCGGCCGTGATCGACCGGCTTGCCACCATTACCGGCCAGGCGCCGCATTTCGTGCAGGGCGATGTGCGCGACCGCGCGCTGCTGGACCGGCTCTTTGCCGAACACCGCATCAGCGCCGTGATCCATTTTGCCGCGCTCAAGGCGGTGGGCGAATCGGTCAGCCAGCCGCTGGACTATTACAGCAACAACCTCGATGGCCTGCTGACGGTCTGTGCCGCCATGGGCGCGGCCGGGGTGAAACAGCTGGTGTTCAGTTCGTCGGCCACGGTTTATGGCAATCCGCACACCGTGCCGATCCTGGAGGATTTCCCGCTGTCGGCGACCAACCCCTATGGCCAGACCAAGCTGATGGGCGAGCAAATCCTGCGCGACCTGGAAAAATCCGATCCGGCCTGGCGCATTGCCTACCTGCGTTATTTCAATCCGGTCGGCGCGCATGAAAGCGGCCTGATCGGCGAAGACCCGCGCGGCATTCCCAACAACCTGATGCCCTATGTGGCGCAGGTGGCGGGCGGGCGCCGCGAACAGCTGATGGTATTCGGCGGCGATTACCCCACCGTCGACGGCACCGGGGTGCGCGACTATATCCACGTCTGCGACCTGGCCGACGGCCATCTGGCGGCGCTCAATTATCTGCGCCGGCAGGGCCGCGGCATGACCGTGAACCTGGGCACCGGGCGCGGCTACAGCGTGCTGGAAGTGGTGCAGGCCTACCAGCGCGCCAGCGGCAAGCCGGTGCCGTACCAGATCGTGGACCGCCGCCCCGGCGATATTGCCGCCTGCTATGCCGACCCGGCACTGGCCCATGAGCTGCTGGGCTGGCGCGCGCAGCATGACCTGGACCGCATGTGCCAGGACTCGTGGCGCTGGCAGTCGATGAACCCGAACGGCTTCGACGCCTGACCCCCGGCCGGTTTTCCGCCCTGTAAAACAAAAACGCCACGGAAGTCTCCGTGGCGTTTTGCCGTCGGCCGGATCGCGCGTTTTAGCGGATCAGGAAGTCTTCGACCGATTTGCCCTGGGCCAGGGCCTGGGTCAACCAGCCCGGACGCTTGCCGCGCCCGGTCCAGGTATTGCCGGCGTTGTCGCGATAACGCACCGGCACCTTGCGGTTGGCCGCCTTCTTGCCGGCCGGGGCCTTCGCGCCAAAACCCAGGTCTTCCGCGGTCAGGCCATATTGCTCGATTTTCTCGCGAATATCCGCGATCACCGCGGATTGTTCGCGCGCCTTGATTTCCTCGGCTTGCTTCTGCAGTTCGCTGATTTTCTGAACGATTTCCTGATACGTCGCCATTGCGTCCTCGGTTCCGGTGATTGAATTGCGCTGGGTGCGCTGGTGGGCGGGGAAAATGCTGAAAACAATTATAACGGGCTCGCTGCGCGCTGCAAATCCTGGCTACCTAATCCCGGACGCTTTTTGCGAAAATTCTTGCTGCTGATAATTGTGTGAACTTTCAGTGTCAGGGCGAGTCGCGCCTGATTTTGCCCGTGCCGGCGCTACTGCGCGGTGGCCGGCAGTGCCGAAATCCCGCCGGCCCCATCGAAACGCGCTGTCGTCGTGGTGTGCGGATACCGGCCATGACATTAATTGCACCGCTATTTACGGACAGGCCGCCGCCCGGTTTCCGGCCATACCAGGCAGGCCAACGCCCCGCGTGCCTGATATCCGACATGGCGTTTATCACTGATTCACCATAACCGTGCGGGCCGGGCGCCGACTCAAGGATGAAGGGGGCGCGCCGTTATCCGGGCAGGGCGGATCAATGCGGTAACGATCCTGCCGGACCGGGGCAAGGGGTGTGTCCCGAGGATTGCCTAAGTCTTATTTCATCATGTCCTTCCACAACAATATTCAGATCAAGACCCTGCTACGGGGCGCCATGGGAATCCTGTCGCTGCTGTTGCTGCTGGTCGGCGGCGCCGGCCTGTACGGCATCTCGCAGAGCAACGATGCGCTCAGGGATACCTATGCCAACCAGCTCGGCTCGACCATCGCGCTCAGCGACGCGATGCTGGCGACCACGCGCATGCGCCTGGCGCTGGACCGCAACGTGATGCAGGGCGAGCAGGACGATCCCAAGGTCAACGTGGACCGTTCGCGCGTGTTCGTGGAGGCGTCGGACGCGGCCTGGAAGCGCTATATGAGCCTGCCACAGAATGCCGAGGAAAAGGCCCTGGCGGCGGAGCTGGGCAAGCAGCGCCAGGCCTTCATGGAGCAGGGCGTGCTGCCGTTGCAGGCGGCGTCGCTGGCGGGCAACCAGGAAGAGTCGGTGCGGCTGGCGAAGAAGGTGCTGCCTGACCTGCAGCGCAGCATGTCGAGCGCGCACGAGAAGCTGCAGAAATTCCAGATGGCGGCGGGCGAGGCCAATTTCGGCGTGGCGCAGGCCGGCTTTGCGCGCATCCGCATGCTGTCGATCGTGATGATCGTGCTGGGCCTGGCGCTTGCCGCGCTGTGCACGGTCGCGCTGAACCGCGCCATCGTCGCGCCGGTGCAAGAGGCGCTGGCGGTGTTAGAGCGCATCGCCCGCGGCGACCTGACCGCGCGCATCACCAGCATCTCGAAGAACGAGATCGGCCGCATGATGCAGGCGCTGGCCGCGATGCAGGCGAGCCTGTCGGGCATCGTCGCGGAAGTGCGCAGCGGTGCGGATTCGATGGCGTCGGCTACGCAGCAGATTTCCACCGGCAACCTGGACCTGTCGCAGCGCACCGAGGAACAGGCCTCGTCGCTGGAAGAGACCGCCGCGAGCATGGAAGAGCTGACCACGGTGGTGCGCCAGAACGCCGACAATGCACGCCAGGCCGGCGTGCTGGCGGGCGAGGCGTCGCAGATCGCTCTCAAGGGTGGCGAGGTGGTGGGCCGCGTGGTCGACACCATGAACGAGATCAACGGTGCCTCGCGCAAGGTGGTGGAAATCATCAGCGTGATCGAGGGCATCGCCTTCCAGACCAATATCCTGGCGCTCAATGCCGCGGTCGAAGCCGCCCGCGCCGGCGAGCAGGGCCGCGGCTTTGCCGTGGTGGCGGGCGAGGTGCGCAGCCTGGCGCAGCGCTCGGCCTCGGCCGCCAAGGAGATCGAGGCGCTGATCAGCGAGTCGGGCCAGCGCGTGGAGAGCGGCACCCGGCTGGTGGCCGAAGCCGGCCAGACCATGGGCGAGATCGTGCAGGCGGTGCGCCGGGTCACGGACATCATGAACGAGATCGGCGCGGCGTCGCAGGAGCAGACCAGCGGCATCGAGCAGGTCAGCCAGGCCGTGACCCAGATGGACCAGGTGACACAGCAGAACGCCGCGCTGGTCGAAGAGGCCGCGGCGGCGGCGGGCGCGCTGGAAGAGCAGGCGCAGAAGCTGAAGAACGTGGTTTCGGTGTTCACGGTTGGCGCCGACACCGCGGCCAAGGCCCCGGCGAAAGCGCTGGCATCCCCTGCGCCGGCTACGGCCGCCGGCGCCGGTGCGAGCCGTGGTACGCGCACCACGGCGGGGCGTAGCCTGCCGGCCCGTCCTGCCGGTGCGCCCGCGAGCAAGCCGGCAAACAGTGCCGCAAAAAGCGCCGCAAAAAGCGCCGCAAACCGGCCCGCAGCACGCCCGGCCGCCGCTACGGCCGGCGGCGATGATGACTGGAGCGCGTTCTAACACCCTGCGTTCGAGTCATTGCCTTGTTCACACGGCGACTGCAAGATGACATGATGCGGGGTTTGCCCCGCGTCCTGACCGTCTTCGCGCATCTTCATCATCATCGCGCAGCCTAATGATTGCCCTGAGTTCCGTCCTGTTGCTGCTGGCTGCCCTGCTGGGCGTAGCCGCCGCCCTCGGCGTTCGCGCCGGGCGCGCGGACCAGCCGGCCGGCAGCCGGTCGCTGCGCGTGCTGACGTGGTCGGCGGCGCTACTGTCGCAATTGAGCATCGGCATGCCGGTGCTGGTGGTGGGCCTGTCGGGCAGCGTGCCGGCCGTCAACGACACCGCGCAGCTGGCGGCCAGCTTTGCCGCCGCGGCGGCGGCCACCACCGCGGTCAAGCTGCTGGTGCAATGGCTGCGCCAGGGCGCGCGGCTGTGGCGCGGCGCGGCGCTGATGGCGGTGGTGGCCGGGGCCGGGCTGGTCGCGGCCGCCGGCACCCACCTGGGCCGCTCGTGCGGCGCCGGTACCGTGACCGCGCGCGACTGCATCGACGCCGCCGGCCTGCCGCACCCGGCGTGGCTGGCGGGCGGGCTGACCGCGCTGTGCGCGCTGCTGTTCGCCGTGCATCGGGCCCAATCGCGCGGCTGGCTCCCGGCGCCGGCGCGCGCCGACGCCATGCTGGCGGACGAACTTGCCGATGACCTGCCGGTGCTGCATCGCGGCGCCGAGCCGCGGCTGGCGCGGCGGGGTGCGCGCATTCCCGGGCGCCCGGGCCGCCTGACCGTGCGTGCCGGCGCGCGCGGCCAGGACACGGTCGGCGAGTACAGCGTGGCGACGGTGATGCCGGACCGCGTGGCCTTTGGCCGCTGGCTGGACCAGGCCATCAGCCAGGCCCGGCTGGCCGAGACGGGCTGCGCCGTGCTGCTGATCCATATCGCCGATTACCGCGAAGTCGACGAAGTCTTCGAAGTGCGCGCCGACGACATCCTGGCCCAGGACGCCGGCGCGCTGGCGCAGGCCGTGCTGGAGCCGCACGATTTCCTGGCGCGGCTGGCGCGCGACGAATTTGCCGTGGGCGTGCCCGAGCTGGTCCACCACTGCCGCGCGCAGGAACTGGGCTCGCGCATGCTGGGCTCGCTGGCGGAGTTCATCGCCGCGCGCGGGCTGCAGATGCAGATCGGCGTCAATATCGGCATTGCCATCTATCCGCGCGACGCGCAGACGTCCGAGGCGCTGATGCAGGCCGCCCGCGTCAGCCTGGCCGAAGCGCGCCAGAGCGGCTCGAACCAGGTGCGCCTGTTCAACAGCGCCGCCGGCGAACGCGCGCGCCGCACCCGCGTGATCCGGCGCGACCTGTGGGTGGCGATCCAGGACGATACGCTGTCGCTGCAGTTCCAGCCCAAGTACGACGCGCGCCGCCGCACCGTGGTTGGCGCCGAGGCGCTGTGCCGCTGGCGCCATCCCGCACTGGGCCAGGTCAGCCCCGCCGAATTCATCGCGGTGGCCGAGCAGTCGGGCCAGATCGACAAGCTCGACGACTGGGTCCTGACCAGCGTGTGCCGCCAGGTGCGCCAGTGGCGCGACGCCGGCGTGCCGACCGTGCCGGTGGCGATCAATGTCTCGGGGCTGCGCTTTGCCAGCCGCAACTTCCCGCAATACCTGCTCGAGCAGATCCACCAGCACGACATCCCGCCGTCGGCGATCACGCTGGAGATTACCGAGACCGCGGCGATGAAGGACATCGGCAAGTCGCTGGAAACGCTGGCCGAGCTGCAGTCGCTCGGTATCCAGGTGGCGCTAGACGATTTCGGCAGCGGCTATTCGAGCCTGGGCTATCTCAAGCGGCTGCGCGTGGGCACGCTCAAGATCGACCGCACGCTGATCGGCGGGCTCGATACCGATGCGCAGGGCCGCGCCATCGTCGGCTCGATGGTGGCGCTGGCGCACGAGCTGCGCATGAAGGTGGTGGCCGAAGGCGTGGAGTCGGCCTCGCAGCTGGAGATCCTCAACCAGATGGGTTGCGACGAGGTGCAGGGCTACCTGCTGTCGCTGCCGCTGGACGCCGCCGGTTTCGGCGACGCGCTGCGCGCGCAGGCTGCCGCCTGATATGTCCCGACGCCATCTGATGGCTAAAGCCCGGCCGCTGCGCCGCCGATAACGGGTCTGGCAGGCTGGCCCGCATCGACGCCAGCCCTGCGCCGGCCCGTCCGTCGCCGCCGCGTTGCCCGTGCCATCGATGTTCCTGGCGGACCCACCCGTTCCTGCACCTCCGGAGGCGCTCATGTCATTGCCCAGCATCCTCGTCGTCGACGATTCTCCCTCGCTACGCCGCATGATCGGCGCCTGCCTGCGCACCGGAGGGTTTGACGTGACCGAGGCCGCTGACGGCGACCAGGCGCATGCGCTGGCGCTCGCGGGCCACTTCGGCATGCTTGTCACCGACCAGGTCATGCCCGGCATGGACGGCCTCACGCTGATCCGCAGCCTGCGCGCCACGCCGCGTTACGCACGCCTGCCGATCCTGATGCTGACCACCGAGCAGGACGGCAGCATCCGCGCACAGGCGCGCGCCGCCGGCGCATCGGGCTTCCTGCCCAAGCCGTTCGACCCGGACGGGCTGATGCAGGCGGTGGCCGCGCTGCTGGACCCGGCACCCCCTACCTCCGAAGGGTAAGAAAAGCGGCGGCGTCGCCCTTCAGTCACCCCGGATCCTGCCGTAAACACTGGTGGGCGAAGTCACGCCCCGGCGCAGCCAGCGGCCCTGGCCGTTGCGGCGCCAGACACCAGCATGAGCCAAATTTGGGGGGCTAGACGATGCAGCACATCGACAAGGCAGACGGCGCGGGCGAGGAGTTCCTGGCCTTTACCCTGGGCCGCGAGGAATACGGCGTCGATATCCTGAAGGTGCAGGAGATCCGCGGCTACGAGTCGGTCACCCAGATCGCGAATGCGCCCGACTACATCAAGGGCGTGATCAACCTCCGCGGCATCATCGTGCCGATCATCGACCTGCGCATCAAGTTCCGCCAGCCCAAGGTCAGCTACGACCAGTACACGGTCGTGATCATCGTCGACCTCAACGACCGCACCACCGGCATCGTGGTGGACGGGGTCTCCGACGTGCTGACGCTGAGCCCCGCGCAGATCAAGCCCACGCCGCACTTCTCCGGCGAACTGGCGACCGACTATATCCGCGGCCTGGGCTCGGTCGAGCAACGCATGCTGATCCTGGTCGATATCGAGAAGCTGCTCAATACCGAAGAACTGGCCGCGCTGGAAGCGGTGTCCTGATCCCGCAATAGCGCCCCCCGCCGTCCGGCACGCGCCATCCGCGCGCCGGACCGAACCCGCCCGCGGTGCGCACCGCATGGACCCATGCGGCGCGCCACGGGCAAGCAGTACAGACTTAGATGCGAAACAACCAACCCGTTACGCAGCGCGAGTACCCGCTGTCACCGTCCGACTACCTGATCTCGCGCACCGACCTCAAGGGCCGTATCACCTTTGCCAACCGCACCTTTATCGAGGCCAGCGGCTTTACGGCGGAAGAACTGCTGGGCGCGCCGCATAACCTGGTGCGCCACCCGGACATGCCGCCCGAGGCGTTCGCCGACCTGTGGCAGGATCTGCAGGCCGGGCGCACGTGGATGGGCGTGGTCAAGAACCGCCGCAAGAACGGCGACTTCTACTGGGTCAATGCGACCGTGACGCCGACGCGCGTCGACGGCCGCGTGGTCGGCTACACCTCGGTGCGCGCGATGGCAACGCGCGAGCAGGTGCAGGCCGCGGGCGCCGCCTATGCGCGCTTTCGCGCCGGGCGTGCCGACGGGCTGGCGATCCGCCACGGCGCGGTGGTGCGCACCGGCGTGCGCGGCCTGGTGCAGGGGCTGCTGCGGCTGAACCTGAAACGCCGCATCCTGTGGGCGCAGGCCGGCGGGCTGGTGTGGTTCCTGGCCGCGCTGGTGGCGGTGGAAGTGCTGGGCGGCACCGGCGCCGAAACCTTGCGCCCGTGGCTGTGGAGCGGCTTTGCGCTGGCGCTGGCGTCGTCCTTCGCCGCCGGCACCATGCTGCTGGCGCGCGTGAACCGGCCGGTGCGCGACATGCTGGACTTCGCGCTGCGCATGGGCGCGGGCGACCTGACCACGCGCTTCGAGCACCGCAGCGGCGACGAGATCGGCGCGCTGGCGCAGGCGATGCAGACCATGCAGCGCAGCCTGCTGTCGGTGGTGCATGAGATCCAGGAAGGCATGGCCAGCATCTCGACCGCGACGCGCCAGGTAGCCGCCGGCAACAACGACCTGTCGCAGCGCACCGAGCAGCAGGCGGCGTCGCTGGAACAGACCGCATCGAGCATGGAAGAGCTGACCAGCACGGTGCGCCAGAACGCCGACAACGCGCGCCAGGCCAGCGGGCTGGCGGCGAATGCCTCCGACACGGCGCTGCGCGGCGGCGAAGTGGTGGGCCGGGTGGTGCAGACCATGGACGAGATCAACGATGCGTCGAAGAAGATCGTCGACATCATCGGTGTGATCGAAGGCATTGCGTTCCAGACCAATATCCTGGCGCTGAACGCGGCGGTGGAAGCGGCACGCGCCGGCGAGCAGGGCCGCGGCTTCGCGGTGGTGGCGGGCGAGGTGCGCAGCCTGGCGCAGCGCAGCGCCAACGCGGCCAAGGAGATCAAGGGCCTGATCGGCGATACGGTGGCACGCGTCGACAACGGCTCGGCGCTGGTCGGCCAGGCCGGCCAGACCATGGAAGAGATCGTGCAGGCGGTGAAGTCGGTCACCGACATCATGGCCGAGATCAGCGCGGCATCGGCCGAGCAGAGCTCGGGCATCGAGCAGGTGAACCAGGCGGTGGCGCAGATGGACGAGGGCACGCAGCAGAACGCGGCGCTGGTCGAGGAAGCCGCTGCCGCAGCCGGCGCGCTGGAAGAACAGGCGCTGCGGCTGCGCGATGCCGTGGCCACGTTCCGCGTCAGCATGCAGGCGGAGGTGCGGCCGCAGCGCCAGCCAGCGCAGGCGCGCGGCGATGCGGTGCTGGCCCGCGCGTAGGCGCGGCACCGGCACGTTGGGATCGAAGTGAAGGCAGGCGCGGCACACCGCGCCGCCAGCGTACACAGGGTGCGGCAGGCCGCGCCCGAGGCTTCAGTTACAAGGGGGAGTTGCTATGCATTGGTTCAATCAATTGCGCGTCACGACCAGGCTGGTTGCCGGATTCCTGGTGGTCGCCGTGATCGGCGCCGTGATGGGGCTGCTGGGCGTCGTCAACATGGGTCGCATGGCCGACTGGACCGGCAAGATTTACCACGGCGACCTGCAGGCGCTGAAGGCGGTGCAGGACGCCAACATCAACCTGGTCTATGCCAGCCGCTCGCAGATCGCGCTGCTGTCGGCGTCGACCATGGGCGAGCGCACGGTCGAGAAAGAGCAGATCGCCAAGTCGCTGGCCGCGATGGACGAGCGCATCCGCCAGGTGACGGGCGCCTTCGAGAAGCCGGAGGGCAAGGCGCTGGTCAAGCAGTACCAGGACCTGTCGCCGGCGTTCCGCGCGCGCATGGAAAAGTATGTCGAGCTGGTCGGCAAGCAGCCGCTCGATACCTCGCAGTTCGAGAGCCAGGTGTTCTCCGAAAGCGCCGACCTGCTCAAGGACAGCCACGCGCTGGAAGCGGTGATGCTGCAGATGGTCAAGCGCCGCGACGACCGCGCCCGCAACAACATGGAAGAAGCGCGCAGCGTCTACGACGAAACGCGCCTGTGGATGCTGGGCCTGGTGCTGGGCGGGCTGGCGCTGTCGGTGCTGCTGGGCGTGCTGCTGGCGCGCGCGCTGTCGCGCCAGCTGGGCGGCGAGCCGGCGTATGCCGCGGCCATCGCCGCGCGCATTGCCGAGGGCGATTTCTCGCAGCCGGTGACCACGCGTGCCGGCGACAAGAGCAGCCTGGTGTTCGCGATGCAGCAGATGCAGGCGCAGCTGTCGCGCATGGTGCGGGATTTCAAGGCCTCGGCCGAATCGATCGGCAGCGCGTCGCGCGAGATTGCCGCCGGCAATAACGACCTGTCGCAGCGCACCGAGCAGCAGGCGGCGTCGCTGGAGCAGACCGCATCGAGCATGGAAGAGCTGACCAGCACCGTGCGCCAGAACGCGGACAACGCACGCCAGGCCAGCGGCCTGGCGGCGAATGCCTCCGACACGGCGCTGCGCGGCGGCGAGGTGGTGGGCCGGGTGGTGCAGACCATGGACGAGATCAACGATGCGTCGAAGAAGATCGTCGACATCATCGGCGTGATCGAGGGCATTGCGTTCCAGACCAATATCCTGGCGCTGAACGCGGCGGTGGAAGCCGCACGCGCCGGCGAGCAGGGCCGTGGCTTCGCGGTGGTGGCGGGCGAGGTGCGCAGCCTGGCGCAGCGCAGCGCCAATGCGGCCAAGGAGATCAAGGGCCTGATCGGCGATACGGTCGAGCGCGTCGACAACGGCTCGGCGCTGGTCGGCCAGGCCGGCAAGACCATGGATGAGATCGTGCAGGCGGTCAAGCGCGTGACCGACATCATGGGCGAGATCAGCGCCGCGTCGGCCGAGCAGAGCTCGGGCATCGAGCAGGTGAACCAGGCGGTGGCACAGATGGACGAGGTGACGCAGCAGAACGCGGCACTGGTCGAGGAAGCCGCTGCCGCAGCGGGCGCACTCGAAGAGCAGGCCAGCCGCCTGCAATCCGCGGTGGCGACCTTCCGCCTGGCGGCGGAGGATGAGCGCGCGGATCGCTTCGAGGTGTTGCCGGCCACTGCCGCGGTGCCCCCCAAGACTCAACGCGCGGGCGGCGTGCGTGCCATCGCCGTAAGCAAGCGCGCGGCCAAGCTGCCGATGGCCAAGGCGGAAGCCGCCAGCGCCGATGAAATCCCGCACGACGCGGCCGAACCCGCGCCAGTCAAGGCGGCGCCGCGCGCAGCGGCGATGACGCCGCGTCCCGCGCTTGCCGCGGCCGACAACGGCGACTGGAGCGCGTTCTGAGTGTTGCCATGACCACCGATATCACCCTCGCTCTGCCGCAAGAAGACGCGGCCAGGCTGCGCAAGGAATTCGACCAGTTCATCGGGGTCTCGACCGGGCTCGACCGCGAGTTCCTGCCGCCCGAGTTCCATGACTTCCTGCGCGCGCGGCTGCTGCAGCATGACGGCCCGCTGACCGAGCGCGCGGTCTCGCGGCTGCTGTCCGGGGGTGAGTACGGCTGGGCCCGCCGCGTGTTCGACAAGCAGTTGCCGAACGCGCTCGCGGCGCTGATGCGCGATGCCCAGCGCTTCGGCTTCGGCCTGGCGGTGCAGCCGGGCTGGACTGGCGAGCAGCGCCTGGCGCATGCGCGCGAATGGGCGGCGCAGGTGCTGGCCGAGTGCGGCGCCGACAGCGCCTATACCGAAGCGCTGGCGACCCAGGTGGCGGCGTCGGCCGAAGACCTGCGCGCGCTCGAAGAGCGCATGCGCACGCCGGCATGGCGCCTGGCCGAAAGCCTGCGCCAGCGCGCCTATGACCTGATGTACGCGCTGCAGACCGAAGACAACGAAGCCGCCGGCCGCGCGCGCGTGGGCGAGTTGCGCGGCATGCTGGGGCTGGCGCTGGAATATGGATCGGTACAGCCCGAAGAGGCCTCGCGCGTGCTGGAGCAGGTCGAGCGCATGCGCCCGGCATTGTTCCGCGAAGCGCCCGACGATGTGTTCGCGCGGCTCGCGAACTGGCTGCGCCGATTGTTCGGACATTGAAGCCGGTGCTGCCGCATAGCGCAAATTCCAGCCGAATATTCTGGACAGTACTACGAACACCATGCGCGGCGATACACTCCGCGCGGCCTTCGTCAATAGAGGAATCCAGCAAGCTACCAACGCCGTGCCGGCTCGTTTGATGCAGATGGGCGGTTGCTCGTGCTGTGTTGAGCGAAATCAAAAGTCACACGTGTGACTTGTTACAAAATGTACCGGTCACAATGTATGTTTCATGCGACATTGCGTTCCCCCCGCGTAAGTAGGGATTGGCATTGCGGGGCGATTGCCGATATAAACGTAACAGTCTTACTTACACTCTGTAACACTTGTAACGGAGTTGATAACAGTTGGACACGGGCGTAGTTCCTTAGTCGTACGTTGTACCCGCCCAGCCGCATACAAACGATCTGGTCGCCGCGCCCGCCAGGGCACGGTAAGCGCCGGACAAGCGGCTACGGTGGGTTTTTGGTAGCGGGGATAAATTGGAAAGCAGTGAAGTTCTCCAGGAGATCAGGGAGGTTAACCTCGCCTATCTGCTGCTCGCGCAACGCCTGGTGCGCGAAAACCAGGTCGAAGCCATGTTCCGGCTCGGGGTCAGCAAGGAAATTGCGGATATCCTTGCCAAGCTGACCTCAGCGCAACTCGTCAAGCTGGCGGCATCCAACATGGTGCTGTGCAGGTTCCGCTTCGACGACCATGCGCTTCTGTCTACCCTCACCCACACGGCCAAGAGCCATGACATGCAGCAGATCCACGCCGCGATCCTGCTTGCACGTCAGCCTGTGGAGTCGCTCAATTGACCGCGCTCCTGCAGGCCGAGCCAAACCGGAGTTACACGGCCACCTCCGTTCCCAGCCGCAAGAGCGTGCTCCAGGACGCCAACCAGACCCAGCTCGCGATCGAGCTGATCGGCCTGGGCGCGCGCCTGCAGGTGCTTGAAGCCGAGACCACGCTGTCGCGTGACCGGCTGATCCGCCTGTACAAGGAGTTGCGCGGCGTCTCGCCCCCCAAGGGCATGCTGCCGTTCTCGACCGACTGGTTCACCACCTGGCTGCCGAATATCCATTCGTCTCTGTTCTTCTCCGCGTACCAGTTCATGGTGCAGGAAGGCGAGACCGTGGGCATCCGCGCGGTGGTGGCCGCCTATCGCCTGTACCTCGAGCATGTTTCGCTGCTCGGCGGTGAAATTGTCTTAAGTTTCACGCGGGCCTGGACGTTAGTACGGTTCTTCGAGAGCAACATGCTGCAGCTGTCCCGGTGCACGTGTTGCGGCGGACAGTTTGTCACGCACGCGTATGAGCCGCACGCGAACTTCGTGTGCAGCCTGTGCCGTCCGCCGTCGCGCGCAGGGAAAGTGAAGAAGCTCTCGAAAGACGCCGCCGCCGAGCAGACCAACACCTGATCCTGGTCAGGGTCCGCCGGCTGGCAAGCTTGCAGCGCTGGCGGACGGATTCCCTCCGTGCGCCCGTGCCGCGGGCCAATGAGCGTGGCTGACGCGCGTTTTTAGACGGGGATCCGATCGTGCTAGTAGTTCTTGGCTATGTCGTCGTGGTTGTGGCGGTGCTTGGCGGTTACGCCATGACCGGCGGCCACATGGGCGCGCTATATCAACCGGCGGAATTCGTGATCATTGGCGGCGCCGCCTTCGGCGCCTTCATTGCCACGAACACGGGCAAGGCCATCAAGGCGACCGCCCGTGCGCTGCCCGGACTGTTCAAGAGTTCCAAGTACAAGAAAGAGCTGTACCTGGACGTCATGTCGCTGCTGTACGTGCTGCTGTCCAAGGCACGGCGCGAGGGCATCCTGTTCCTGGAAAAGGAAATCGCCGATCCCGCCGCCAGCAGCGTGTTCAGCCAGTACCCGCGCATCCTGTCGGATCCGGTGGTGATGGAATTCCTCACCGACTACCTGCGCATGATGGTCAACGGCAACATGAATGCGTTCGAGATCGAGGCCCTGATGGACCACGAGATCGAGACCTTCCGCCATGAAGCCGAGATCCCCGCCCACGCGCTGTCGCGCGTCGGCGATGGCCTGCCCGCGTTCGGCATCGTCGCCGCGGTGATGGGCGTGGTGCATGCGCTGGGTTCGGCCGACCTGCCGCCAGCCGAGCTGGGCGCGCTGATCGCGCACGCCATGGTCGGCACCTTCCTCGGCATCCTGCTGGCCTACGGGTTTATCTCGCCGCTGGCCGCGCGCATCGAGCTGCAGGTGTCCGAGAACGTCAAGGTCTACGAGTGCATCAAGGTGGTGCTGCTGGCCTCCCTGAACGGCTACGCGCCGCTGGTGGCGGTCGAATTCGGCCGCAAGGTGCTGTACTCCACGGTGCGTCCGTCGTTCCTCGAGCTCGACGACCACGTGCGTGAAGTCAAGAGCCTGAACTAAGGCAACCGGCAACGCACGCAGCAAGGGGCACCACATGAGCAGCGCACACGATATGCGTCCGATCATCGTCCGCCGGGCGAAGTCGCACGCCAGGCCGCACGGCAACCACAGCTGGAAGATTGCCTACGCCGACTTCATGACGGCGATGATGGCGCTGTTCCTGGTGCTGTGGCTGCTGTCCAGCGCCAACAAGAAGACGCTGGAAGGCATTGCCGAATACTTCCGCATGCCGCTCAAGGTCGCCATCGTCGGCGGCGAGAAGAGCAGCCAGTCGCCCAGCGTGATTCCCGGCGGCGGCATGGACGTGATGCGCAAGGACGGCGAGATCATGCGCGCACACGACAACGACCCCAGCGACGAACAGCGCCGCAACGAACAGCAGGAAGCGCAGCGCCTGCGCGCGCTCAAGCAGCGCCTGGAACAGATCATCGAGAACAACCCGGTGCTGCGCCAGTTCCGCCCGCAGCTGCTGCTGGACATCACCAGCGAAGGCCTGCGCATCCAGATCCTGGATACGCAGAACCGCCCCATGTTCCGCACCGGCAGCGCCACCGTCGAAAGCTATATGCGCACCATCCTGCGCGAGATCGGCCCGGTGCTGAACGAGCTGCCCAACAAGGTCAGCCTGTCCGGCCATACCGACGCTGCCAACTATTCCAACGGCGAGCGCACCTACAGCAACTGGGAGCTGTCCGGCGACCGCGCCAACGCCTCGCGCCGCGAGCTGATCGCGGGCGGCATGCAGGAAGGCAAGGTGCTGCGCGTGCTGGGCCTGGCCGCGACCATGCCGCTGGACAAAGAAGACCTGCTCGCGCCGATCAACCGCCGCATCAGCATCGTGGTGCTGAACCAGAAGGCGCAGGCGCGCTTCGAGGCCGAGAACGCCAGCGCCGCCGAGGTCACGGTGGCGGCGCAGGCCGGCAAGGCCGCGCAGGAGATGCAGGCAGGGCTGGCGGCGGCGTCGGCGCCTGCAGCGGCAGCGCCAGCATCGGGCAGCAAACCATGACGCAGGACCGCTGCCGCAGCGTGCCCCGCGCCGTAACCAAGTGACTCAGGACGCCATGTCTGTCGATATCGATATCACTCAGTTTTACCAGACCTTCTTCGAGGAAGCCGAAGAGCTGCTCGTTGAAATGGAGCAGCTGCTGCTCGGCCTGGACATCGAGGCGCCCGATGCCGAGCACCTGAACGCGATCTTCCGCGCCGCGCATTCGATCAAGGGCGGCGCCGCCACCTTCGGCTTCGCCGCGCTGACCGAGACCACCCATATCTTCGAGAACCTGCTGGACCGCACGCGCCGGCAGGAACTGGCGTTGACCAGGACCATCATCGACACCTTTCTGGAAACCAAGGACGTGTTGCAAGACCAGCTCAACGCCTACCGCAACGGCACCGAACCCGATCCGGAAACGCTGGCGCGCATCTGCGCCGTGCTGCAGCAGCTGGCGCAGGAAGCCGCCGGCCATGACGCGGCCCCGGCACCTGCCCCGGCGCCCGCACCGGTCGCGGCCGCAGCGCCAGCAGCCGCGCCCGCCGGCGGCGGCCTGAAGATCCGCCTGATCAAGGTCTCGGCATCGGACCAGGCGCTGCTGCGCGAAGAACTCGCCAACCTGGGCGAGATCACCGGCCAGCAGGAAACCAATGGCGAACTGGTGGTGTGGCTCAACACCCAGTGCAGCGCCGACGACATCATCGCGGTGTGCTGCTTCGTGATCGACATCGACCAGATCGTGATCGAGGCCGCGGCCGCGGCCAATGCCCCGGCGGCGGCGCCGGCCCAGGCCGAGGTTGCCGCACCCGCGCCCGCACCAGTGGCTGCCGCACCCGCGCCGGCCCCTGCCGCCCCCGCCGCGCGCGAGAAGGCCAAGGCCGCACCGGCCCCCGCCCCATCGCACGGCGAAGGCTCGATCCGCGTGCCGACCGAGAAGGTCGACCAGATCATCAACCTGGTGGGCGAATTGGTGATCACGCAGTCGATGCTGGCGCAGACCGCCTCGTCGCTGGACCCGGTGCTGTTCGACCGCCTGTTCTCCGGCATGGGCCAGCTCGAGCGCAACGCGCGCGACCTGCAGGAAGCGGTGATGTCGATCCGCATGATGCCGATGGACTATGTGTTCTCGCGCTTCCCGCGGCTGGTGCGCGACCTGGCCAGCAAGCTCGGCAAGCAGATCGACCTGGTCACCTTCGGCAAGGCGACCGAGCTGGACAAGAGCCTGATCGAACGCATCATCGATCCGCTGACGCACCTGGTGCGCAACAGCCTGGACCACGGCATCGAAACCCCCGACAAGCGCGTCGCCGCCGGCAAGGACCCGACCGGCCAGCTGATCCTGTCGGCGCAGCACCATGGCGGCAATATCGTCATCGAAGTCAGCGACGACGGCGGCGGCCTGAACCGCGAGCGCATCCTGGCCAAGGCCCTGCAGAACGGCCTGCCGGTGTCCGACACCATTACCGACGAGGAAGTCTGGCAACTGATCTTCGCGCCGGGCTTCTCCACCGCCGAGGTCATCACCGACGTGTCCGGCCGCGGCGTCGGCATGGACGTGGTCAAGCGCAACATCCAGGAGATGGGCGGCCATGTCGAGATCAGCTCGCGCCCGGGCCTGGGTACCACCATCCGCATCGTGCTGCCGCTGACGCTGGCGATCCTGGACGGCATGTCGGTCAAGGTGGGCGAGGAGACCTTCATCCTGCCGCTGAACTGCGTGATGGAGTCGCTGCAGCCCAAGGCCGAAGACGTGCATACCGCGGCCAACTCGGACCGCGTCATGCACGTGCGCGGCGAATACCTGCCGCTGCTGGAGATGCACCGCGTATTCAACGTCGCCAACGCGCTGCAGGAGCCGACGCAAGGCATCGCCGTGATCCTGCAGGCCGAAGGCAAGCGCTTCGCGCTGCTGGTGGACCAGCTGATCGGCCAGCACCAGGTGGTGCTGAAGAACCTGGAAACCAACTACCGCAAGGTGCCGTGCATTTCCGCGGCAACCATCCTTGGCGACGGCAGCGTGGCGCTGATCGTCGATGTCGGCGCGCTGCAGCGCACCGGCGTGCGCCGGCAGGAACCGGCGCTGCAGCAGTAATCGATCACAGGAGAACAAGACATCATGGCCGGCATCGGACACATCGATACCCCCGGAAGCGACGCTTCGGGCCAGGAGTTCCTGGTCTTCACGCTGGGGTCGGAGGAATACGGCATCGACATCCTCAAGGTGCAGGAGATCCGCAGCTACGAGACCGTCACGCGCATCTCCAGCGCGCCCGACTTCATCAAGGGCGTGACCAACCTGCGCGGCGTGATCGTGCCCATCGTCGACCTGCGGCTTAAGTTCCGCCTCGGCAACGTGCGCTACGACCACCAGACCGTCGTCATCATCCTGAACGTGGCCGGCCGCGTGGTGGGCGTCGTGGTCGATGGCGTGTCGGACGTGCTGACACTGACCGGCGACGCGATCAAGCCCGCGCCGGAATTCGGCGTGTCGATCTCGACCGAGCACCTGACCGGCCTGGGCACCATCGACGGCCGCATGCTGGTGCTGATCGACATCGAGAAGCTGATGACCAGCCCCGAGATGGCACTGGTCGAAGCCGAGTACGCCTGACCTTGCATTACCGAAGCAACAGCCCATGACGCCGTTCCGCAACGCCGCCCCCGCACACACCGGCCCGGTCACCGCGCCGGCCGCCCTGCTGCGGCGCGACGACGCGCGCGACTTTTTGCTGACCGAGCGCGATTTCGAGCAGATCCGCACGCTGATCCACCGGCGCGCCGGCATCTCGCTGGGCAGCCACAAGCGCGAGATGGTCTACAGCCGGCTCGCGCGCCGGCTGCGCACGCTGCAGCTGACCGACTTTGCCTCGTACCTGGCGCTGCTGGAAGCGGACGACCGCTCGCCGGAGTGGGAGTTCTTCACCAACGCGCTGACGACCAACCTGACCTCGTTCTTCCGCGAGGCGCACCACTTCCCGCTGCTGGCGGAGCATGCCAGGCAGGTTGGCCGGCCCTACAGCGTGTGGTGCTCGGCCGCATCCACCGGCGAAGAACCGTACTCGATCGCCATCACCCTGGCCGAGGCGCTGGGCGACCGCGCCGGCACCGTGCTGGCCACCGACATCGACACCCAGGTACTGGCCAAGGCCCGCAGCGGCGTCTATTCGGCCGAGCAGGTGGCGCGGCTGTCGCCGGAACGGCTCAAGCGCTTCTTCCTGAAGGGCACCGGCCCGCGCACCGGATCGGTCAAGGTCAAGCCGGAACTGGCCGCCACCATCGCGTTCGAGCCGCTGAACCTGCTCGCGCCCGACTGGGGCATCCGCGAGCAGTTCGACGCCATCTTCTGCCGCAACGTGATGATCTACTTCGACAAGCCGACCCAGGGCCGCATCCTGGAGCGCTTTGTGCCGCTGCTCAAGCCGCACGGGCTGCTGTTCGCCGGCCATTCGGAGAACTTCTCCTACGTCACGCGCGCGTTCCAGCTGCGCGGGCAGACCGTCTATGAACTGGCACCGGGCGCGCTGTCCGCGGCCGGTCGGGGCAGGCCGTAATGCGCACGCCCCACCTGCCCGAAGCACTGGCCACGCGCACCTACTTCGACCGCGAGTTCGGCAAGCAGGCCATCAAGCTGCTGCCCAACGAGTACTACGTGACCCGCGACGACGTGGTGCTGACCACCGTGCTGGGCTCTTGCGTGGCCGCCTGCATCCGCGACGAAGTGGCCGGCGTCGGCGGCATGAACCACTTCATGCTGCCGGACGACGACGGCAGCGCCGACCGCATGCTGTCGGCATCGATGCGCTATGGCAGCTATGCGCTGGAAGTGCTGATCAACGAACTGCTCAAGATGGGCGCGCGCCGCGAGCGGCTCGAGGCCAAGGTCTTCGGCGGCGGCGCGGTGCTGGCCAACATGACCACGCTGAACATCGGCGACCGCAACGCGGACTTCGTACTGCGCTATCTGAAAGCGGAAGAGGTGCGCGTGGCGGCGCAGGACCTGCGCGGCCCGCATGCGCGCCGCGTCAGCTATTTCCCGATCGGCGGGCTGGCGCTGGTGCGCCGCCTGACGCGGCAGGACGACCAGGTTTCGGTGGCGCGCGACGAACGCGCGCTGGCGCGGGCCATTGCCACTTCGGCGCGCGAACCGTCGCGCTCGCCGGAACTGTTTGCGCGGCAGACGTACTCGCGCCAGCTTCCCTGAAACCTTACAAGCACGACCAATCATGACTGCCGCCAAGATCAAGGTGCTGTGCGTGGATGACTCCGCGCTGATCCGCAGCCTGATGACGGAGATCATCAACAGCCAGCCCGACATGGAAGTGGTCGGCACCGCGCCCGACCCGCTGGTCGCGCGCGACCTGATCAAGCGCCTGAACCCCGACGTGCTGACGCTCGATGTCGAAATGCCGCGCATGGACGGCCTCGACTTTCTGGAGCGGCTGATGCGGCTGCGGCCGATGCCGGTGCTGATGGTGTCGTCGCTGACCGAGCGCGGCTCCGAAATCACCATGCGCGCGCTGGAGCTGGGCGCGGTGGACTTCGTCACCAAGCCCAAGCTGGGCATCCGCGACGGGCTGCTCGAATACACCGACACCATTGCCGACAAGCTGCGCGCCGCATCGCGCGCGCGCGTACGCGCAGCCGCGCAACCGGCCGCGCCCTCCGCCACCGGACCCGCGCCGGTGCCGATGCTGCGCAGCCCGCTGCTGTCGACCGAGAAGCTGATCATCCTGGGCGCCTCCACCGGCGGCACCGAGGCCATCAAGGAATTCCTGATGCCGCTGCCGCCCGACAGCCCCGCGGTGATGATCGTGCAGCATATGCCGGCCGGTTTTACGCGATCCTTCGCGCAGCGGCTGGACGGCCTGTGCCGCATCACCGTGAAGGAAGCCGAGCACGGCGAGCGCGTGCTGCCGGGCCATGCGTATATTGCACCGGGCGACTCGCATCTGCTGCTCGCGCGCAGCGGCGCCAACTACGTGGCGCACCTGTCGCAGGAGGCGCCGGTCAACCGCCATCGCCCGTCGGTCGACGTGTTGTTCGATTCCGCCGCCCAGCACGGCGGCAAGAACGTGATCGGCGTGATCCTGACCGGCATGGGCAAGGACGGCGCACGCGGCATGCTGCGCATGCGCGAGGCCGGCGCCTACAACCTGGCGCAGGACGAACAGAGTTGCATCGTATTCGGCATGCCGAAGGAGGCGATTGCCGCCGGCGGCGTGCATGAAGTCGTGCCGTTGCCGGCGATGACCCAGCGCGTCATGGCGCGCCTGGCCACCTACGGCACGCGCGCGCAACGAGTCTAAGCGAGCCGGCAAGCCGAAACAACAAAGCCGGACCCACCAGCCATCACTGTATTTACTGGAGTCTTTAAAGTGGACAAGAACATCAAGATCCTGGTCGTGGACGATTTCCCGACCATGCGCCGGATCATCCGCAACCTGCTCAAGGAGCTGGGTTTCGTCAACGTCGAAGAAGCCGAGGACGGCGCCGCCGGCCTGGAAAAGGCCAAGGACGGCAGCTTCCAGTTCGTGATCTCCGACTGGAACATGCCCAACATGGACGGCCTGTCGATGCTGCAGGCCATCCGCGCCGACGCCAACATCGGCAAGATCCCGGTACTGATGGTCACCGCCGAGGCCAAGAAGGAAAACATCATCGCCGCGGCCCAGGCCGGCGCCAACGGCTACGTGGTCAAGCCGTTCACGGCCGCCACGCTGGACGAGAAGATCACCAAGATCTTCGAAAAACTCGGCGGCTGAGGCGGAGGCGCGTTTGTCATGACCCCCACCCTGAGCAACGATTCCGCCGAACAACTGATCCTGCGCATCGGCAACCTGACGCGCATGCTGCGCGACAACATGCGCGAGCTCGGCCTGGACAAGGAAATCGAGCGCGCCGCGCAAGCCATCCCCGACGCGCGCGACCGCCTGAACTACATCGCCGCGATGACCGAGCAGGCCGCCGAACGCACGCTCAACGCGGTCGAACTGGCGCAGCCGATCCAGTCCGACATCGAACAGCAAGCCGAAACGCTCGATAAGCGCTGGGCCGCCTGGTTTGAAAAGCCGGTGGAACTGGCCGACGCCCGCTCGCTGGTACTGGACACCCGCGCCTTCCTGTCCGAGGTACCCGGCCAGGCCCGCGCCACCAACAGCCACCTGCTCGACATCATGATGGCGCAGGACTTCCAAGACCTGACCGGCCAGGTCATCAAGAAGATGATGGACATGATCCGCGCGCTGGAGCAGGAACTGCTGCAGGTGCTGATCGACAACGTGCCGTCCGAGCGCCGCGTGGAAGTGCAGCAGCCGTCGACGCTGATGAATGGGCCGCAGGTGAATCCGGAAGGGAAGCCGGATGTGGTGTCGGACCAGGCGCAGGTGGATGATTTGTTGGCTAGTCTGGGGTTTTGAGGGTTGATTAGCCTGCGGCATTTCGCGATGCCGCGTGTTTGCTCCCCTCTCCCGCTTGCGGGAGAGGGGCGGGGGAGAGGGCCGGCGCATCCACGAAGCCAACCGCATCAACACCTGCGCACCCACTCCATCCCGGCAATCCGGCGATGAACGTTTTAAGAGTTTGCCCATACTCGCGCTTGCTGCCCCTCTTCATACTGGGTTCGTCGCTGCGTCGTGGCGACCGGGTTTAGCAGCCCGAAAAGAGAGAGCCGAACGTTCGTCTTCTGGCGGTATCCTTACGTTCGCCGCGCCTGCGCACGCCCCTTCTTTGGGCGGGCCCTGGCAGGGGAGCCTTCGGGCTCGCCGGCTTTTGGCTCTTTCTCCGGTCTGCTAACCCTGCCTTGCGCCCGCCCACCCCTATCAACACCCGGGGAGCGGGACTGAACCTGTATGGTTAGGGGGCATTCCTATGCTTCAGTTCTTACTTGCCCATTCTGGGCGATTGGCTATCTCCAGTACCTTCACGATGCAGCAGCGCGCGCGGGACGCGTATGTGGAGGTGTGCCATGTATAGCCATAGTCATCACGGTATTACGGCGGAACACAATGGTGTCGACATGCTCGTCACCGCTCACACCCCTGGCGAGAATCCGTTGAGTCTTGCGGTGCAACGGGCGGCGCAGCTTCATGGGCTATTGCTTATGGCTAGTGAGCATGGGGCTGTTAGTTTGGAGGCGGCGGATTTGGAGCAGGGGGTTTGGGAGGGTTTGCTTTCCCTTGCGGCTACGCTGGCGCATGAGACGCTGGTGTTGAGTGAGTTGGCGGTGGTGGAGGGGCAGGGGGTGGAGGTTGAGTGAAATTAGGCGGGTCGTGCAGCCGTGTAGTCGGCTGCCGCCCAATCTTGGAAGCAATCTGAGCGTCGCGGGCCGACCCGCTGCTGTTATTGGGCTCCGGCCCGCTGCGCCGTCGGTTCCCGCAGTACAGCGATCATTCAACGCCTCGTCACACGTCGCAAATCCGCTTGCGATTGTCTTTTCAATCCTTTTGGCATAGCACGGATTGACGGGGCCGGCTCATCTGTATGGCACGGTCGCCTGTGCAGTGCACCACGTGATCAGAGTTGTTTACTCCTCAAGAATCAAACACTATTCCTAGTGACGTGAGGCGAATCGTGTAGCCGTTCTTCAAGTGAATCTTTAATAATCTTTTGAGAGGCGATTTGCCGGCTGACAGATCATCCGCATCATGAGCGGAGACGCAGCAGATGCGGGGAAGAGCCTCCCAAACGCTGCAACAATACGGAACAGAGTTCCGCCGCTCGCAACTGATTTCGGCGGAAAAAACATGAAACCCAACGGGCCGGCGCGAAGCGGTGGCAGCCCTGACTGTGCGGCAGGCTCAGCAACGCAAGCATGTCGTTAGCCCAGGCGCAGTTGGCGATGGCGTGACTTTTATGAGATCAAGCGGGCGGAGAAGGACGTGGCGAGCGCCTGGTACCGGCATCGTCAGGGTGTCGCGCGTTGGCTATCGTCGGCGGTCGCGGTGGCTGACGATAAGGTAATCACGTGTGCGGGGATCTAGCGCGCCCTGAAACCAGCCATCGTGACGGCGCCCCTGTCGACGCTGTTGCGGCAGCGATATTCGGAGACCCCCGACGGCGAACTGCTGATGAATTGCTGAAGGAGGAGTGTTCCAGGGCAGCGACGAGGGCAAGGTGCTCATCGAGCGCGGGATCCATTTCTACTAGAACTGATCGGCTACAAAATTTCGTACCGCAGCGCCAACGTATCTTTGGCGAAAATGCGAAGGCACCCCTCGTTCGTCGGCTGGACAAGGGTGCCCGATATGTATATCTTTATATGAATCACAAAAGGCCGGCGCAGCCAATGACACTCGAAGACATCAAGGCATTCCTGGACTGGAAAACCCCGCTTTTCGACAAGGGCGTTGTTGTCAAAGCAGGTCAGATACAGCGGCACGATGGCGCACAGATTTCATTCGAAATACAGGCTGGTTGGGATTTGGGTAAAGCTCACTGGTGTGATAAGAACTGGGGTGTCTTCAATCTTCAACTTTTGAAGTTCATCAAAGAAAAAGATTACTCTGCCAAAGAGAGAGCGGAAGTACTGGAGTCGATCCAAATCGATGATAGCCACTGGGAGTGGCTGAAAAAGGCCTTAGCCTATCGGACGTCCGAGTATGTCTGGTTATTTCTTATGGCCGATGACGCTCCTCAAGGTGCGTGTCTAATCTACCACCCGAAGAAGAGTGAACTAGAGCCTGGAGACATCTTCTACATCGAATACATCGCGTCGGCACCTTGGAATCGTAAGAACCCAATGTCGCCCCGCCGCTTCGGCGGTATCGGAAGTCTTCTGATTAAGGCTGCGATGGCATACGCCACCGACGAGTTGAAGCTTCGCCAGGGTTTCTCGTTGCATGCGCTACCGCGTGCCGTACCGTTTTATGAGCAGATCGGAATGAAGCCTTTCGCCGCTTTGGACAAGGCGAGGCTAAAGTATTTCGAGATGCCACAGGAAACAGCTACTCAGTTTGAGGTGGGTCAGTGACGGCAGATCAATTCGACGACTTCCCTGTCAGTTCCGCAGGCACCGCCGACGCAAAAGACCTTTACGAGTCGTTTTTGGAATTTGAGATTTTGCTAGCGCAAGTTCCAAAAAAACACTTAGGAGAAAATCCCAGGCTCGCAGAGTACGACTTTTTTCGCGAGGTGCACACAGCACGCTCGGCTAAAGGCGCGCTTTATCGCAGGCGATCTGACGCAAGCGAAGCGCTTGGTCGATTGTGGCTTTCGAGAATCCGCCAGCAGGCCCAGCTGCTTGTAGCGTCAACAGAACTCGTCCCGTTTAACGGACTTTCCGCGATTGAGTTGAACGAGATTGCCCGGCTCTGTGTCGACCCCAAAGAGGTTTTCTCGTTGCAGCAGTTACTGTTGAACAAGGGAATCGTGCTGATCTATGAAGCCTCGATTCCAGGTATGAAGCTCGATGGCGCAGTTTTTTGTCTTGACGACGGACGTCCTGTCGTAGGGCTCAGTCTCCGGTATCCTCGATTCGACATCTTTTGGTTCACATTGATGCATGAATTGGCTCACATCGTACTTCATCGCGAGATGTTGATGGACCCCATCCTAGAGGATTTGGATGCCGCACCGGAAGGATTGATCGAGGAGCAAGCCGACCGCCTTGCTGGAGACTCGCTTATTAGTCGTAGTGATTGGCGTAGCGCCAATGTAAAGTATTCGCCAACAGAAGAGAACCTGTTTGAATTTGCGCGGCGTGTCGGTGTACACCCCGCTATTGTCGCCGGGCGGCTGCAACGCGAGTCTTCGAGAAAGAATATGTTCGCGACAGTACTTAATGAAGTGAATATTCGAAGGATGCTTTTTGGTCATGAATAACTACGTTCCATTTCTCAAACTGAAAACAGGTGAGATTGGTGCCCTGTCGACCTTGGATGGAGCGATCAAGTCTTCTATCGTCCCCTTCATTGATTTGCCTAAAAAAGACGGAATGACGGCGGATGGGTTCAAGGGCATGGTTGATAGGGGGGCGAAGAGTATTGCGAAGCATCTCAAGCAGTTTCCGATGTTCTTTCTGGATAACTTCGACATCGACGACTCGCTGTTGGTAGATGGTCAGCACAATTATAATTACGTTCTGAAATCGCTCGGGCACCTTAATTTTGCGCCCGTCGTGGGCCTTGATCGCGCAACAGGAAGAAACGAAGCAGTTTTTAAGGCAAAAGAAGCGGGGAAATTGATTGCTACGACAATTTCTCTCCGTCTGCAACCAGACGATTTCGAGAACTACGCATTAGTTGCCCACGAAATTGATCAATTACTAAAACGTGGGAACGGATTATTTACGCATTGGATTCTCGTTCTCGACAACCGCGTTTGCACGGCGGTGGGCCCGGTGAAGCGCGCTAATGTGCTGGCAAAATTCATCCACGATTCCTCCGCTGCAGCAAAGTTCTCCGCGATCATTGTGACAGGCTCCTCAATACCGCCGTCGATCAGCGATGTGACTAGAGTACTAACCGAGCATGATCACCCGCGCGTGGAGATAGCGATCTATCGGGCATTGCGTAAGCAACTGGGAGGTTCAAAGCTATTCTGCGGGGATTATACGATTGTTAGTCCGTTGTATTCGGATGTTAAGCTCGCACCAGAGGTAATGTATAACGTCATGACCGCGAAAGTGGTTTATTCGCATGGCGATATACATTATATTGCGCGCGGGGGCGCACTCAAAACTCATCCACGCGGTAATTTGCAGTACAACGATATTTTTGCGCAACTTGCCACCAAAACATTCTACCGCCAGCCCTCATTTTCGTTTGGCGATCAATTCATTTGGGATAGGACTGTTTCTACAGGGGTGATGGTGACGCCAGCCAGTGTGTTAAAACCGACCATAAACGCGCATATGAGCTATATGTTTAAGAGTTTCTCGGCGTAGCTGGATCGGTCTACGAGTCGATCGCCAATTTGTTCACACAGCATTCCTCGACCCACATTAAGGGCAATGAAATCTGTCAACTGGGCGCGAGTGAGCTTATCCAATTTCTTAGGTGAAATCGGTAGCGCGACTTTAAGTAGCTCCGATTTCCACAGCGTCATTAGCGCCACACGCGTGTCATAAAGTGGATTCCGACTTGCGTTCCGTACATATCTGATCGCTACGCTTCCCCGTGATTGAGACGCGATCATAATTCCCCAGTGTCTAGGCGCTAGGTGCAACGCGTTGTCGAGATGGCGATCAGTTGTGACTAGGGTGATTCGGCGGAAAGCTAAATCGTAAAATTGACGCTGAACGAGGATTCGACGCACCGCATCCGTATCGCCCTTTATTTCATAGCAGTGAGCGTATTTGAGAATCGCCACAACGTCTGCGATTGCGTTACCGTTGTGCACACGCAATTCTTCGATAATTGCCTTCGGTTTGTTCGATAGGGACGCAAGCCTTGCGATCAAAAACTTGCGAATCGTCTTGTCGTCGAGATTCATCATTTCAACGGTGGTCGGTATTCATATTTAAGCAGAAATGTCGTCGCGGCGTGGTTCAGCCCGACAATGAGGCGACCCCAATTTCAACGCCACGCACCTATGACGAATGATACAGGGGTTGGCTCTTTTCACACGTCCTTCCGCCTTTTTCACTTCGGAACCACTAGCTGGGGAGCTTGACGGCGCGGCTCCTCGTCTCTCTTGAGCCTGTTCTGGACAATCCCTCCGATCTTCCTTTTCGGAGCGGAGCTGGTGAGCGGTATGCGCTCATCGACGCTATCAGCGGCTTTGCCAGATTCTTCGCGCTTTGACCAGTTGGGATGTCGCGCAGCTGCTCCAGCGATTTTACGTTTGCGGTAAATTGTCTCGTGGCTAGTGCCGCCCTGGCCGCAATACTGGCCGCAGTGTTGCCAGACGGTTGGGTGGGTATGGCGCCTCCCGGGCGGCCATAAGCGCGCGCTATCCCTTTGGCTCTGAGCTCTCGAGCGCCGCTTCCCAGGACATAACGGCAGCGCGACTAGGATTTGGTGGTGGGCAGCCGTCCAAGATCGGCCATCTACTGACCGCCGCGTCGCTCAACACGTCTCAAAGCCGAGGAAGGCTCCGATGTCGTTTGTGTCACCAACTTCAGACTGAGCGCTGCCTGCGCACGTGCAGCGCTGGCTGAATCCTTACCTTCACAGTCTGGCTGCTCGTTACGAGATCCCCGATGATTGGCAAGATCCGCACTACGAGCACCGCTTAGCGGCTTGAGTGCAGATGGCCGATAGGCGCACACGTAGGAAAAGGGCATAATGCGGAGGTGCTTGGGGGAGCTATGCGGGTCAGTTTCGGGTATGCGTCCTGTGCTTTAAAACGCAAATGTTGCTTCGGCAGCAGTCCAAGGTCTGACTCCAACGCTTCTCCCATGCACACTTCCCCCTTACCGCCTTCTTGCGATCTCGTAGATCGAGTAGAGGGTACGGTTGACCAGCGGACTGAATGGACCGTCTGATTGCGCAGGTCTTGTCTCCGTGCACTCAATGATCACTCGAACCACTGCCTCCTGTCGCTCGTAGAAGGTCACCCGTGCTGTCACAGCTTCGTAGTACCGCGCCCACTTGGTTCCATTTGGGAGGGTCTTCTCCTGCGTGTTGTTCAGCCGCTTCGGGATAAGGCTAGAGGATCGCTCCAACATCATGCTAGCCACGGAGAGAAGCAACAGGGATTGAAACATGGTCTGCTTGGGGCGGCCGATACGCGTCATGTGACGCCATCCTCTGTTAGTAACCTGAGCAATGAAGTCCCTGGGATGTGCCTTGCTATGCGCCATCCAATCGGCATAGAAGCCACGGCACCTGTCGTGGAAGTTCCCCGAGAGCGCTTGCATTTGTAGGGGAGTGTGATCCTTGGACCATTGGATTCTACCCGGGGCCGTCAAGGTCGGAAGTTTGCGCAATTCCGCCCAACGCCAGCAAAGGTTGTAGAGACCGCCTTTACCTTGCCCATCAAACTTGCGTTTCACGTCGAATTTGACGCAGCCCGGCGTAGCACAGGTTTGTGGATCTCTCAAGTCGGCCCAATATGCTACCGGATCCTTCTTGGTAATCCGCGTGTGAATGGCTGTCTAAAACCGGCACTAAACGGCGGCGCGGCTTAAAGATGCGGAGCAACTCCTGCATTGCAGGATTGTCTCGAGGTCTTCTGATTCGATATTGAAGGTGGCCACCGGGCGCGTCGGAGCGAGCCCGTAGGGCGAGTGCAGACGCGCCCGGTGATGGGCATTCCGCAAGGTGGTGACGTCGCAGTGGGGATGCGGTAAAAAGGTTGGCTTTACCGCCGAAAAGAAACAGGCACGACACCGGTCCAAACCGCCAAGTTCATCCCGATGTCGTGCCCCACTCGTGCCAAGGGCGCGCGTGCCGAGCCAGTATGGCACGGCTCGTCCATCCCGTCGAGGCCGTTTCGGCATGACTGGGGGATCGCCGATGCCGGCCACGGGCCGCCTCTTTGTGTGCGCCCATGGCGGGCGCAGGTCGTTGTTTGCCGCCGCTGCGACCGCGGTCAGATCTACTGCAATGGCGGCTGCTCGCAAGCAGCGCGTCGCGCCAGCCTGCGCGAGGCCGCTCAGCGCTATCAACGCAGCCGCCGCGGCCGCTTGGCGCACGCGGAGCGGATGCGCCGCTACCGCTGTCGCCAAAAGAAAGTGACGCATCAGGGTTCCGCCGCGCAGGCCGCCGATGCTCTACTGCCGCTGACCTTGACGACGCCGGCCAGAGCACCGGCGCCCGCTGGCGCCTCAACACCGGTGCCTGAGCATTGCCACTTCTGCCGTTGCACATATTCGGGCTTTGTCCGCCTCGGACCACTGCGTCGTCGGGTCTTCCGTGATGTTCGTACGACTGACCGCACAGGACACGACCCATGACCATTGGAGTAGAACTTGAAGCCCAGATCCTGCGTTACTACCACGTCGAGAAATGGCGCGCCGGCACCATCGCGCGCCAGTTGCATGTGCACCGCGACACCGTCCAGCGTGTGCTGGCGCAGGCCGGCCTGCCCAGGATTGGCAGCGTGCAGCGGCCGTCGCAGATCGACGCCTACCTGCCATTCATCCATGAGACGTTGAAGAAGTTCCCGTCGCTCACGGCCAGCCGCCTGTATGCGATGGTGACCGAACGCGGCTACCGCGGGAGCCAGCACCACTTCCGGCACATGATCGCGCTGCACCGGCCGCGCCCACAGCCGGAAGCCTATCTGCGTCTGCGTACCTTGCCGGGCGAACAAGGGCAAGTCGATTGGGGTCACTTCGGCCATCTGCAGATCGGCCGCGCACGCCGGCCGCTGATGGCCTTCGTGATGGTGCTGTCATGGTCGCGGCAGATCTATCTGCGCTTCTACCTTGATGCACGCATGGACAGCTTCCTGGCCGGCCATGCCGGTGCCTTCGAAGCCTGGTCCGGCCTTCCCAGGGTCCTGCTCTACGACAACCTGAAGAGTGCCGTGCTGGAACGCCAGGGCGATGCGATCCGTTTCCATCCGACACTGCTCGCGTTCGCGGCGCATCACCGCTACGAGCCCCGGCCGGTTGCCGTCGCCCGTGGCAACGAGAAGGGGCGCGTCGAGCGCGCCATCCGCTATGTACGCGAGAGCTTCTTCGCCGGACGCACCGTGACCGACCTCGATGAGCTCAACGCCCAAGCCGCCCATTGGTGTGCGGGACTTGCGGCCGATCGTCCCTGCCGGGAAGAACCGACGATCAGCGTACGCGAGGCGTTCTCCCGCGAGCAGCCCAGCCTGCTCGCCTTGCCGGAGAATCCCTATCCATGCGAACTGCAACTGGCTGTCAAGGTCGGCAAGACACCGTATGTGCGCTTCGATCTGAATGACTACACGATCCCGCATACGCATGTGCGACGCACGCTCACGGTGCGGGCCAGTCCCCGGCAGGTACGCATCCTCGATGGCACGGAACTGCTCGCCACTCATGAGCGCAGTTACGATCGCGGCGCGCAGATAGAGATTGCCGCGCACATCAATGCCTTGGTCGAACGCAAACGCGAAGCCCGCCACCATCGCGGACTTGACCATCTGGCTCGGGCGGCGCCGGCCAGCCAGGCGCTGCTGCAGCGCGCAGCGGAACGGGGCGGCAATCTGGGCAACATCACCACCCACCTGCTGCGGCTGCTCGACCGCTATGGCGCCGCTGAATTGCAAGCGGCGATCGAGGAAATCCTCGCCAGCGATGCGGCGCCTCACCAGAATCCGGTGCGCCTGGCGCTGGAGCGCCGGCGCGAGGCGCGCCAGGCACCGCCGCCCGTGGGTATCCATCTACCTGAACACGTCCGGCACAAGGACAAGCTGGTGATACCCCACCGCCTCGACATCTACGATCAGCTCACGGGAGATGCCAATGAACACGCCTGAGAACCTGCAAAGCCGTGCGAACGCCTTGCGCCTGCATGGGCTACTGGCACACTGGCCGGAGGTCGCCGACGCCGGCTGGGTGGCGCCGCTGCTGCAATGGGAAGAAGAGGAGCGCTCGCGCCGCTCGCTGGAGCGACGCATCCGGGATGCCCGACTGGGCAACTTCAAGCCCTTGTGCGACTTCGACTGGGCCTGGCCGACGCGCTGCGACCGGGCCGCCGTCGAAGAATTGATGTCGCTGGAGTTCGTCAAGGACTCGGCCAACGTCGTGCTGATCGGCCCGAACGGCGTCGGCAAATCGACCCTGGCGCTGAATCTGGCCTATCAGGCGCTCGTCCAAGGGCACACAGCGCTGTTCACCACCGCCGGCCAGATGCTCGGCGAGCTGGCCGCCCTCGACAGCGATTCGGCCTTGCGTCGACGCCTGCACCGCTATGCCTCGCCGGACGTTCTGGTCATCGACGAGGTCGGCTACCTGTCGTACTCGAACCGACATGCCGATCTGCTGTTCGAGCTCATCAGTCGCCGATATGGCGCCACCAGTACGGTGGTTACAACAAACAGACCATTCGCCGAATGGTCGGAGGTGTTCCCGAACGCCGCCTGCGTCGTCTCGCTGGTTGACCGACTGGTGCATCGTGCCGAAGTCATCGCGATCGAGGGCGAGTCGTATCGCGTCAAGGAAGCGCGTGAGCGGGCCGATCAGCGAGCAAAGAAACGCAGCGTGGCCCGGGCGGAGAAAAAGCCATCATGACGCATCTGCACCTGCCTTCAGGAATCACCAACGGGCTGGACTTCCTGATCCCAGACAACTGGTCCCCAGAACAGGCCCTCGCCGTCGTCGAACTCATCGACGATCTACGCGAGCGAATCTGCGCGCACTACCAGCTCGCACTGCATGACCTGCTGCGTGAGCAGCGCTCGCCCCCCGAGAAAAGCCTCGACGATCCGTTCTAGCCTGCACCATCCAACCCAAACAGCAAGGGGCCGCATGCGGCCCCTTGCTGTTGACCTTCTGACCCAACCATACGCCGCCATTTACTGTCGCTTTTACACCGCCGTCAACACCGCGGAGGCGTCACATGAATCATGATCACGGGACCAGGCATTGAGAGCCAGCGAGGGAAGTGTGCTTCGTTATGCTTACGACCCAGACTCAAGTTGTACGTGCCGGTCACTGGCGGCATCGACTTTCGGTATCCGGTTTTGATCTGAGCGAAGATCACGTCGCCCGTCGGACCAGCGTAACCACCCGTCTTTTCGCTGCGCTTGAGGAAGATAAGAACATCGATGCTGTTGTCATTGTGGGCGGAGACCACTTCGACTCCGCAGCCCCACAGCCCCTCCACAATCCATGTGACCCAACTGACTCCGATTTGACCCGTATGGGTCGTGTCATGGTTCTTTCTCTTCTTCATCGTCCGTGTCCATAGCAACTTGATGATTGCACGGCCGGTGGGCGCCTTGCTCGAGTATCTTGGAGCGATTGCCAAAACCGTCGCCTACCCAGCCTGAATGCACAGCGATCCTAAGGAAGCGTGATGCCAGCCACGGTCGCAGCTGCTTTGACGGCTGTGTATGCATCGGAGGTAGAGCCGAGCGTCTGCATTGTTGTGGCAATTCCACCAAGCAAGGACTTCAGCGAAAGCTTGTTCGGCTTTTGCTTTTCGGTTTCGGCAATGGTGGTCCGGACCAGCTCTTTCGCTTCCTCCCGCTCGTCCTCAGGAAGATTCGCCTTGGTGAGTTCAGCGAGAACTGCCTCAAGGGCGCTCTTCAAGCCGGCGAGTTGGCTCTGATCGGCGGACTGCTGGATGTGTGCCACCGAGTTGTCCCCGGTTTGAACCGCGCCCACGGGCGAATGAAAAATGTAAGTATTGCTTGCGGGTACAGGTGCGGGTGCCGGTCGGGATCGCTTCGTCATCATTTCGTCCTGCCAAGCATCAAATGCAAGTCCCCTGAAAAAGAGCGACACGCCGGAGCCACCTCTCTTATTGTGTTGTATGTACGACTTCTCGCTCAGATCGTCCACGACATCAGAGAACTCTTGCCAATAGGTCTTCAACGACTCGCCAGCTGCCGTCTGAAAGGCTGTCATGACCTCATAGATTTGTAGCGATCGCGACGCCGGACGCGCATTCAACATGTTGAAAAGCAGCTTCCTGAGCTGAGTCCGTATTACATCGCTCGACCGGGTACGCTGCGCCGAATCGCCGCCAGGCTTCTCTTCAACAATCAGGCCCCGTGCTAGATCCATTCTCGCGTTCAGACAATCCCTATTCGCAAGGTCGATCCAGCGACGAGCAACATATAGCTGATGATCAGCCAGTCCAGGGGCTTCATGAGAGTACTGGGGTTGGGCCGTGAAGACCGCTTCTTTCCAAGCAAGAAAGTTCGCCACCCCAGGAAACTTTGAATCCAGTTGCCAAATTGCCGCAGCGAGATCTCCTTGTCCGTCTGCCAATCCCTTGAACCCACTCAAATCACCGATCATAAGCAATCTCCAATTTATTCAATGCGGTCCAGCCGTCGTCAGTGTCCTTTCCGGACATGCTTGCAGTAGGCAATCCGCCCGATCCAGTATTCGGCCAACCTCTGCTTGCCGCCTAGGCCCGCGGAGAGACGCGCTAATTCTATCAACAGGGTCTGGGTAACGACATCAATCGGAGGGCGTTCGCCAATCTCAATATGTGGCTGAGAAAGAGCGCAGTAGGTGCCCTACTCGTCTGCTACGTCCGCTGCCGAGCTCGGCAACAGCGACATAGCATCAAACTGCACGGCCAAGTTCAAGTGCATGCTGGCTGCCTCAGCCCTTTACTCCCAAAGGTCGGGACGGTCCGCCCAGTCCCGTATCATGCAGCGGCGCTACTCGACATACTCCGGCGTAGTCACCTGAATCGATCCTATTGGGCTAGGTACATTCCAAGCAATAGGAGGTGCTATTAAGTCTAACCAGCTACCTGGAGGAGGCTCAGGTTGAGACGACCAAACAGACCACACAGTCGGTCATCAGTCTCATCGGCTTGCAACTAACTGAGTCGCGTGGCTGAGCAGTTGTCGCATAAGTCGTTGATCGGCGACTGCCTCGTGTTGATCGCTGCGACCATTCGAATCTCTGCTTCGAATGACTCAGCTAAGCATGAAGCAGCCGCCCATGTGAAGCTGCTGACCGACTGCCTGATGTTTATGACGTTGCTTCAGCCCCAACTGCGGGCTTAGACCGAAGGCCAACTGAAGCCCTAGCAGAAGCCTGGGACTAATCACCATTTTGAAGTTCGCATCAAATGAGATCAGGCTTCGGTCGAACATTTTGTCAAAATTCGGCGTTAGCAACAAGCCGTTCGCCGGTGATATTCGCTGCCACCGTGTCACACAAGGTCCATAGGCGAATGTGCGAAGCAATCAGGAACTCAGTTGCCTTCGGCAGGGCCGTGGTCGAGCATTTACCATTCCAACGCTGAATCAGTTGCTCGCGGAATAGACCCTGACCGACACGTGATTTGATGACCGCCTCACGGACGGTTTCATCGAGGGTTTCCAAATACCGCTGCAGAGGCGGGTCGTTGCCGGGTTCAAGCTAAGCCGGGTCAAACTTCGGTGCCCCCCTGGGGCAGCGGGAGATTACGGTAGACGCGGTAAGCCTCAGTCATGCCGTCATATGAGTGGACCCACCAGTCATAGCCGGTTACTGCCGTCCGTTGTCCTTGCACTCTAGCCCTTTACGCGTCGCCGAACGACTTGTATCACGACTTCTCACGGATTTTGAGAAGATTCGGCATCAGCGTTCGGCGTGTACGCGGCGCGGTCTCTTCGGTGATTTTCAAAAGCAGCAACCAGGGAGCATCTCGCTTCATAAAAGAAAAACGCCAACCCTCACGGGTTGGCGTTCTACTTTAGGGTGCCCCACCAGAATCAAAACTGATTCATAGTATTGTCCTTCCCCGCCGCCTTCAGTGCCGCTTCCCCGCTGAAGTACTCCTTGTGGTCATCCCCCATGTCTGATCCAGCCATATTCTGGTGCTTCACACAAGCGATGCCCTGACGAATTTCCTTCCGCTGCACACCAGCCACATAACCCAGCATCCCCTGGTCACCAAAGTATTCCTTAGCCAGGTTATCCGTCGACAGCGCAGCAGTGTGATACGTCGGCAGCGTAATCAGGTGATGGAAGATCCCCGCTTCACGCGACGCATCAGCCTGGAACGTACGAATCTTCTCGTCCGCCAGCTTCGCCAGTTCGCTGTCGTCATATTCCACGCTCATCAGCTGCGCGCGGTCATAGGCCGACACGTCCTTGCCCTCGGCCTTCATCGCGTCATAAGCCTGCTGGCGGAAATTCAGGGTCCAGTTGAACGACGGGCTGTTGTTGTACACCAGCTTGGCGTTCGGGATGACCTTGCGGATTTCGTTGACCATGCCGGCGATCTGGGCGATGTGCGGCTTTTCGGTTTCGATCCACAGCAGGTCGGCGCCGTTCTGCAGCGCGGTGACGCAATCCAGCACGCAGCGTGCTTCGCCCGTGCCGGCGCGGAACTGGAACAGGTTGCTGGGCAGGCGCTTCGGGCGCAGCAGTTTGCCGTCGCGCTTGATGATGACGTCGCCATTGCCCAGTTGGTCGGCCGACAGTTCTTCGCAATCCAGGAACGAGTTGTACTGGTCGCCCAGGTCGCCCGGCTGGCGGGTCACGGCGATCTGCTTGGTCAGGCCGGCGCCCAGCGAGTCGGTGCGGGCGACGATGATGCCGTCGTCCACGCCCAGTTCCAGGAAGGCGTAGCGGATGGCGCGGATCTTGGCCAGGAAGTCTTCGTGCGGCACGGTGACCTTGCCGTCCTGGTGGCCGCATTGCTTCTCGTCGGAGACCTGGTTTTCGATCTGGATGCAGCAGGCGCCGGCTTCGATGAATTGCTTGGCCAGCAGGTAGGTCGCTTCGGCGTTGCCGAAACCGGCGTCGATGTCGGCGATGATGGGCACCACGTGGGTGACGTGGTTGTCGATCTTCTGCTGGATCGCGGCCTTTTCGGCGCCGGTGGCGGCGTCGAGTTGGCGGAACAGGCCGCCCAGTTCACGGGCGTCGGCCTGGCGCAGGAAGGTGTACAGCTCGCGGATCAGTGCGCTGACCGCGGTCTTCTCGTGCATCGACTGGTCCGGCAGCGGGCCGAACTCGGAGCGCAGCGCGGCGACCATCCAGCCGGACAGGTACAGGTAGCGGCGTTCGGTGCTGTTGAAGTGCTTCTTGATGGAAATCATCTTCTGCTGGCCGATAAAGCCGTGCCAGCAGCCCAGCGACTGGGTGTATTTGGACGGGTCCGCGTCATAGGCAGCCATGTCGGCGCGCATGATCTTGGCGGTGTACTTGGCGATGTCCAGGCCCGTCTTGAACTTGTTCTGCGCGCGCATGCGGGCAGCGTACTCGGGGTTGATGGCATTCCAGGCGCTGCCCTGGGTTTCTTTCAAAGCAGCCACTGCCTTGATGTCGTCTTGATACTGGGCCATGTCAGTTTCCTAAGATAAGGCGCGTTTGAGAAAAATCGTTTGGCGTGCCGACCGTGGGTCGAAGCAAACAGCGTGAACTCATTGTAGGGGGATCCGGCGCCGTTGCGGCCATGTCTTATATAAGACATAAGACTTTGTTTTTCCTTATTTTTCAATGAGATACGTGTCAATTTTCACGATACGGAACGTTTTTTCGCAGAACGAAAGCGGGCGCGGCGCAGCGCAACATCGAAATCCCACGATGTGAAACGCGCTTTCAGTCAGCGGGCCAAGGCGGGTTCGGCGCATCGCATGCCGCCGGCTTCGTCACTTTTCCGCTAAAGACTCCCGCCGCGTCCGCCGTTAACCCCAACAGTCCCTCATTTCCCAAACAGCACCCAATTCCCCCGCCTTTTCGCGCGAATGGGAATCCCACCCCGCTTCGATAATCCCCGCTGACGAATAGCGGCCTGCCGCTTCGCACGGAGCGTGGATGTCCGAAGAAAGCGATCTCGAGAAAACCGAACCCGCCTCACCCCGGCGCCTGGAAAAGGCGCGCGAGGAGGGGCAGGTGGTGCGCTCGCGCGAGCTGGCCACGTTCGTGATGCTGATTGCCGGCGTGACCGGCCTGTGGACGCTGGGCGGCCACCTGGGCCGCAGCCTGAACCAGGTGATGCAGGGCGCGTTGCGCTTTGAGCGGGCCACGGCGTTCGATCCGGCGCGCATGCTGTCGCGCTTTGCGCTGATGGTGTGGGACAGCCTGCTGGCCTTCCTGCCGTTGCTGCTGCTGTTCGGCGTGGCTGCGCTGGCCGCGCCGCTGCTGCTGGGCGGCTGGGTGTTCTCGGCCAAGTCGTTCGCGCCGCAGTTGTCGCGGCTGTCGCCGCTTGCGGGGCTGGGGCGGATGTTCTCCGCGCATGCGCTGGTGGAGTTGCTCAAGGCCGTGGCCAAGTCGCTGCTGGTGGGCGCGGTCGGTGCCTGGGTGCTGTGGCGCCGTCTGCCGGAGGCCATCGCGTTGATGAATGCGCCGGTGCAGGAGGCGCTGCTGCACATGGTGGACCTGGTGATGTTCTGCTGCCTGGTGGTGTCGCTGTCGCTGCTGGTGGTGGCGGCCATCGACGTGCCGTGGCAGTACTGGGAGTTCTTCAAGAAGCTGCGCATGACCAAGGAAGAGGTCAAGCAGGAATTCAAGGAGAGCGAGGGCGACCCGCATATCAAGAACCGCATCCGCCAGCAGCAGCGCGCCATGGCACGCCGCCGCATGATGACGGAGGTGCCCAAGGCCGATGTGGTGGTGACCAACCCTACCCACTTTGCGGTGGCGCTGCGCTACGAGGAAGGGCGCATGGGCGCGCCGCGCGTGGTGGCCAAGGGCACCGGCGACGTGGCCGCGCGCATCCGCGCGCTGGCGGCGGAGCATCGCGTGCCGCTGATGTCGGCGCCGCCGCTGGCGCGCGCGCTGCACCGACATGTGGAGCTGGGCCAGGAAATCCCGGCCGGCCTCTATACCGCCGTGGCCGAAGTGCTGGCCTGGGTCTATCAACTGAAGCACTGGCACTACTCGCAGGGCCCGCAGCCGCAGGCGCCGGCGGACCTGCACGTGCCCGATGAACTCGCCGTACCGGAAATGCGCGAATGAACGCTCTGAGCAACCTGTTCAACCTGCCTGGCCTGCGTTCGGCCGGCCAGCTCAAGGCCATGACCGGGCCGCTGCTGATCATCATGATCCTGGGGATGATGATCCTGCCGCTGCCGCCTTTTGTGCTGGATCTGCTGTTCACCTTCAATATCGCGCTGGCGATCATGGTGCTGCTGGTCAGCATGTACACGCAGAAGCCACTGGATTTTGCGGCGTTCCCGGCGGTGCTGCTGTTCACCACGCTGCTGCGGTTGTCGCTGAACGTGGCGTCGACGCGCGTGGTGCTGCTGGAAGGCCATACCGGCCCCGACGCGGCCGGCAAGGTGGTGGAGGCCTTCGGCCACTTCCTGGTGGGCGGCAACTTTGCCGTGGGTATCGTGGTGTTCGCCATCCTGGTGGTGATCAACTTCATGGTGATCACCAAGGGCGCGGGGCGCATTGCCGAAGTCGGCGCGCGCTTCATGCTGGATTCGATGCCGGGCAAGCAGATGTCGATCGATGCCGACCTGAACGCCGGCCTGATCGACGAAGCCGCTGCAAAGAAGCGCCGTGCCGAGGTGGCGCAGGAATCCGACTTCTACGGCGCCATGGACGGTGCCAGCAAGTTCGTGCGCGGCGATGCGGTGGCGGGCCTGCTGATCATGTTTATCAACGTGGCCGCGGGCATGGTGGTGGGCATGGTCCAGCACGACCTGGACTTCGGCACCGCCGTCCACAACTACACGCTGCTGACCATCGGCGATGGCCTGGTCGCGCAGATTCCGGCGCTGGTGATCTCCACCGCGGCCGGCGTGATCGTGTCGCGCGTGTCGAACGAGCAGGACGTGGGCGAGCAGCTGACCGGCCAGCTTTTCGCCAATCCGCGCGTGCTGTACCTGACCGCGGGCATCATCGGCCTGATGGGCATCATCCCGGGCATGCCGCACTTTGCCTTCCTGCTGCTGGCGGGCGCGCTGGTGTGGATGGGCCGCTATATCGCGCGGCGCGCCGCGACGCAGGCGCAGACCAAGCAGCGCGAAGAGCGCACCCCGGCGGTGGCGCAGGAATCGACCGAAGCCAGCTGGGACGATGTCACGCTGGTGGACCCGCTCGGCATGGAAGTGGGCTACCGCCTGATCACGCTGGTGGATCGCGCGCAGGACGGCGAGCTGCTGGGCCGCATCAAGAGCATCCGCAAGAAGGTGGCGCAGGAGATCGGCTTCCTGGTCCCCGTGGTGCATATCCGCGACAACCTGGAACTGAAGCCCAACGCCTACCGCATCACGCTCAAGGGCGTGGAGATCGGCCGCGGCGAGGCCATGCCGGGCCAGTGGATGGCAATCAACCCGGGCCAGGTCAGCGGCACGCTGCCGGGCGCGGCCACGCGCGATCCGGCCTTCGGCCTGCCCGCGGTGTGGATCGATGCCGGCATCAAGGAACAGGCGCAGGCGTACGGCTACACCGTGGTCGATGCCAGCACCGTGGTGGCCACGCACCTGAACCACGTGATCCACATGCACGCGGCCGAGCTGCTGGGCCGCCAGGAAGTGCAGGCGCTGCTGGACCGCATCGCCAAGGAGTCGCCAAAGCTGACCGAAGACCTGGTGCCGAAGACGATTTCGCTCACCGCGCTGCAGAAGATCCTGCAGAACCTGCTGGACGAAGGCGTGCCGATCCGCGACATGCGCACCATCCTGGATGTGGTGGCCGAGCACGCGCCCAAGATCAGCGACCCCAACGAGCTGACCGCGATGGTCCGCGTGGCGCTGGGCCGCGCCATCACGCAGCAGCTGTTCCCGAACAATGCCGACCTGCAGGTGATCGGCCTCGACGCCGGCCTGGAGCGCGTGCTGTCGCAGGCGTTGACCAACGGCGGCGGCATCGAGCCGGGCCTGGCCGACGCGCTGCTGCAGCAGACCCAGGGCGCGGTCACGCGCCAGGAGCAGCTGGGCATGGACCCGGTGCTGCTGGTGCCGTCGCAGCTGCGCCCGCTGATGGCGCGCTTCCTGCGCCGGACCATGCCGCAGCTGCGGGTGCTGTCGCACGCCGAGGTGCCCGACAACCGCAATATCCGCATCACCGCCATGATCGGCGCGTGAGGAGTCAACGATGAGCGTAGCCAAGTTTGTCGCGGCCAACGGCCGCGAAGCCATGCGCCAGGTGCGCGAAGCCATGGGGCCGGATGCCGTGGTGCTGTCCAACCGCACCGTCGAGGGCGGGGTCGAGATTGTCGCCATGCGCGATACCGATCTGGGCAGCGTGTCGGCCAGCGCGCAGGTATACGTGCCGCCTGCACCGGCGGCCGAGCCCGCGGCCATCGGCGACCTGCGCGGCGAGTTGCAATCGATGCGGGCGATGCTGGAACGCCAGCTGGCCGGCATCGGCGCGGCGCCGGGCGTGGCCCCGAGCGCGGCGGCGCACGGCGTGGCAGCGAGCGACCCGCTGCGCGAATCGCTGTTCGAATGGATGGTCGGCGCGGGCTTCTCCGGGCAGCTGGCGCGCACGCTGCTGGCGCGGCTGCCGCTCGGCTATGACCGTCCCGCGGCAATGGGCTGGATTCGCAGCGAGCTGGCTAGCAAGCTGCCAGTGCTGGGCGACGAAGACAACCTGTTCGCGCAGGGCGGCGTGCTGGCGCTGGTGGGCCCCACCGGCGTGGGAAAGACGACTACCACGGCCAAGCTGGCCGCGCGCTACGTGCTGCGCCACGGCGCCGACAAGCTGGCGCTGCTGACCACCGACAGCTTCCGTATCGGCGCGCATGAGCAGCTGCGCATCTACGGCGACATCCTGGGCGTGCCGGTGCATGCGGTGAAGGACGCCGCCGACCTGCGCTTTGCGCTCGCAGCGATGAAGGACAAGCACCTGGTCATCATCGACACCGTCGGCATGAGCCAGCGCGACCGCAGCCTGTCGGAGCAGATCGCCATGCTGGCCGGCGTGCCCGCGCCGGTGCAGCGCGTGCTGCTGCTCAACGGCGCCAGCCACGGCGATACCCTCAATGAAGTGGTGCATGCCTACCGCCATGACGCCGCGCCCGATGGCGGCGGCATCGATGGCTGCATCATCAGCAAGCTGGATGAAGCCACGCACCTGGGATCGGTACTGGACGTGGTGATCCGCCACCGGCTGCCGGTGTTCTATGCGTCCACCGGGCAGCGCGTGCCGGAGCACCTGGAACTGGCCAACAGCACCGCGCTGGTCGAGCGCGCCTTCCTGACGCCGCGTCGCGGCTCGGTGTTTGCCGATGCCGATGCGGCGCGCCGTGCCGCCGCTGCTGCGGGGGAAGAGACCACCGCGCGCGGTGGCGCCACCGACGTGCTGCGCTCGCTGACCGATAGCGCCGACGCGCTCGGCCAGTGCGTGGCCGAACTCAATGGCGCGGGCCTGGGCTTCGACCTGGCACGCTCGCTGTGGCAGCAGCGCGGCGCCGGCGCGCCAGCACTGCGCGCGATGTCGCAGCAGGTGCGCGAAGCCGTGTGCCGTGACGTGACGCGCCAGTGCGAACAGTACGTACTGGCCGTCGCCGCCACGCTGCAGGTGGCCGTGCCGGGGCGCCGCTCGCCCCAGCCGATCCAGCACACGCTGTGGCTGGCCGATCGCAACGGCATGCCGCTGGCTGCCGCCGTCACGCCGACCGGCCGTGCCGGCCAGCCGTTGGGCGAAGCCGAGGCCGATGCCGCCAACCTGCGCGCCGCGATGAGCGCCGCGCGCAAGGTCGTCAACCTGGTCGACGCGCTGCCGTCCGCCGCCACGCTGGCGCGCTGGCAGCAGGCCGGCGAGCGCTGGGTGGCCAGCGCGCGCAAGACCGCGCGCGTGGTCAGCGCCGGCTCCGCGTGGAAGCTGGATGCGCTGGCGGATACGCTGACCTTCCATGCCGTCGGCGAAGACACCGTGCGCGAGCGCGATGCCGTGCGCTGGCTGGCAACCGCCGATGTGCGCGTGCCGGACAGCCCGGTGCGCGGCAAGGGCACGCCCGAAGGCGGCATCGACGCCTGCCTGGTGGTGGCCCGCCTGGCCGACCGCGCCACCGGCGAGCTGCTCGATACGCGCTACCTGCTGTGCGATCCGGCGCTGGCACAGGATGCCGCGCAGGTGGCACGCTGGGCCTTGTGGACCGACGCGGCCGAATCCGGCCTGCGCACGCTGCGCCATGCCATCGACCATTTCGCGCAGGACGCATGCGATGCGCACGATGCATCCGCCGTGGCTGCGCTGCAGCTGGGCTTGTCGGTGCTGCGCCTGGAACATGCGCCGACCGCGGCCGCGCCGGCATTCCTCGCGCGCCTGGCCGGCCGTACGGTGCGCCCGGGCGCGCTGGTGCCGGGCACCGTGCTCAATGAAGGCATGGGCCGCATGCTGGCGCTGCTGGACGTGCTGGAAAACTATCCGGGCCGCGGCACCGCCGCGCCCGCTGCCCCCGCGGAGGCCCTGCAGTGAGCACCCTCGCCATGGACCAGGCCGCGAGCCTGCGCCGGATGCTGGCGCCGCGCACCACGCGCCGCATCGCCGTGGTCGCCAGCGAACGCGGCGCCGGCGCCACCACCGTGGCGCTGGGTTTGTCGCATGCGCTGGCGATGCAGGGCGAGCGCGTGCTGCTGGTCGACGAAGACACCAGCGCCCGTGCCACGCGCTGGTCCGGCGCCAGGCCGGCGGGCACGCTGGCTGACGTTCACGCGGGGCGGCTGTCGCTGGAGGCCGCGGCGGGCGTGAGTCCGCAAGGCGTGCTGTCGGTGCTGCCGGCGGGCCGGCCGGTGCCGGGCGCTGCCTTGCCGGCGGCGGCGAACGATTTCCGTAGCGTGCTGGTCGATGCCGCGCTCGATGCCGACGGCGCGTCGTCGCCGCTCGCGGGCGATGCGCACAACGTGCTGGTGGTGATGCGCCCGGAGCTGGCGTCGATCACCGCCGCCTACGCCTGCATCAAGCGGCTGCACCACCTGTATGCGTGGCGCCAGTTCCACCTGATCGTCAACCTCGCGGCGAGCGAGGCCACGGTGCAGGCCATCCTGCGCAACCTGGCACGCACCGCCAGCCAGTACCTCGGCGTCGAGGTGCTGTGCGCGGGCTGGCTGCCGGCCGACCCGCTGGTGGCGCGCGCCGCGCAGCTGGGCCGCTGCGTGGTCGAGGCCTTCCCGGCGGCGCCGGCCACCGCGGCCCTGCGCCGCAGCGCCGGCGGCATCGGCGCGTGGCCGCTGCGCACAGATGCCGCGATGCCTGCCGCCGCCCCCGCGATGGCCTGAGCCTGCCAGCCATGCCACCTGAAACCACCACACCCTGAGCCAGCCGGCACGCCAAGGCGCGCCGGTCCAGCCATCCAGCAGTCACGAGAATTGCACCATGTACACGATCCAGGGAAAGCTCGAACAGGCCGATGTGGTCAAGGCGCACGCGCAGCTGGTGCGCCGCATCGCGCTGCAGCTCGCCGCCCGGCTGCCCGCCAGCGTGCAGATCGACGACCTGATCCAGGCCGGCATGATCGGCCTGCTCGACGCCGCCAAGCGCTATGAAGACACCCACGGCGCGCGCTTCGAGACCTACGCCAGCCAGCGCATCCGCGGCGCCATGCTCGACGAGGTGCGCGCCAACGACTGGCAATCGCGCAGCCTGCGCCAGTTCACCCGCCGCATCGAACGCACCCAGCGCAACCTGGAACAGAAGCTCGGCCGCACGCCGATCGACTCCGAAGTGGCCGAGGCCATGGAGATGCCGCTGGACGAATACCAGCTGCTGCTCAACGAGGTCTATGGCTGCCAGCTGCTGCACTATGAAGACTTCGAGCGCTCCGGCGAGGAAGACTTTCTGGACCGCCACCTCGGCGGCAGCGATGACGGCAACCCGCTGACCGTGCTGATGGAAAGCGGCATGCGCGAAGCACTGGTCCGCGCCATCGAGCGCCTGCCCGAGCGCGAGAAGCTGGTGCTGTCGCTGTGCTACGACCAGGAACTGAATCTGCGCGAAATCGGCGCAGTGCTCGACGTGACCGAGTCGCGCGTATGCCAGATCCGCGGCCAGGCCATCAACCGGCTGCGCAGCCAGTTGCGTGGTCTGCTGTGATGCCAGCCAAGGCGCGCGCCGTGCGTGGCGCTTGCGGGCTGCTGGCAGCGGTATCGGCATGCGCATGGGCCGCCTTCGATGCGGGCACACGACACGCATGGACCGGCTCGGTCAACGGCCCGGCCCTGCACGGCCGCGGCCAGCGTGCGGTGTCGCCGCCGATTATGCCCACCGGGGTGTTGCCGCAATCGGAAGGGGTCATTACGTCGGTGCGCTGGCGCTACAGCTTCGCCAAGACGCCGCCGGCGGAACTGCAGGCCTACCTGTGCAACGCGCAACGCTGCGTGCTGCTGCCACAGGCGGAGGGCAAGACCGACGCGTTCTTTGGGGACGATGCCACCAAGGGGTTTGTGTTTGCGTTCCGGGTGCCGGGGCAGGGGAGTCTGGTGCCGGTGTTGCAGGGGCGGAGTAATGAGGTGGTGGTGGGGTTTCGGTAGGGATGAATGTTCCGCTTTTTCGTCAGTTATCAACAAGTGACGAAAAAATGGAACATCAGGCGATCGACTAGCTAGCTGTCAGACTCACGCCCCCCTGTGCTGCCACGCCTGATTGTCGCAAGCGGGAGAGGGGAGAAACCCGCAGCGGAATCAACTACCTCGGCTTTCCAATTCCCGCTTGTGTACTCCCTCTCCCGCTTGCGGGAGAGGGTTGGGGAGAGGGCCGGAATATCAACGAAGTGAAGGCCGTCGCCATTGCCAGCGCCGGCCCTCACCCCCGGCCCCTCTCCAGCAAGCGGGCGAGGGGAGAAAACCCGCAGCGTCATCATTGCCTCGGGCTTTCCAGTTCCCGCTTGTGTACTCCCTCTCCCGCTTGCTGTATAGACCGGGGACATAGGTAACAGGTGTGCCAGGACATGGGTAACACTTTTCCCGCTTAGTCAGCGGGAGGATAACGTTGCCCTGGAGCCAAACCACCGTGAAGCAGCAAAGAGAAGAGTTCGTCCGCCTGGCACGCCAGGCGGACGCCAACATTGCGGAGCTTTGCCGCCGCTTCTGCATCAGTCGCAAGACCGGTTACAAGTGGTTGAATCGAGAGGATCTGGACGACCGAACTCGGCGTCCACATAGCTCTCCCGGTCGAACTCCAGCTGCCGTCGAAGAGCGCGTGCTAGCGATTCGAGCCGAACATTCGGCCTGGGGCGCCCGCAAGATCGCACACGTGCTGGAGCGCGACCACCGCCTCCAGATCGCCCCGAGTACAGTCAATTGGGTGCTGCGCCGCCATGGCTTGATCGATCCGGCCGCCAGCGCGGCCGCGACAGCATGGCAGCGCTTCGAGCACGACCGGCCCAATGCACTATGGCAAATTGACTTCAAAGGTCACTTCGCGACCGACACGCAGAGGTGCCACCCGCTCACGGTCTTGGACGATCACTCCCGGTTCAATGTGCTGCTCAGGGCCTTGGGCAACGAACAGTTTGAATCCGTACAAGAAGCGTTAGCGAAGGCTTTTGCGCGCTATGGGCTGCCCGAGCGGATCAATGCAGACAACGGCCCGCCCTGGGGTTCTCCAGTGCCTCGTGCGTTAACCACGCTGGGCGCCTGGCTGATTCGCCTGGGCGTGCGGCTCAGTCATAGCCGACCTGGCCATCCTCAGACCAACGGCAAGGACGAGCGCTTCCATCGAACCATGCAGGCAGAGCTGCTGGCCAACCAGCGCTTCCGGGATCTGGATGATGCGCAGCATCACTTCAGCCATTGGCGCCACGTGTACAACTTCAAGCGCCCACACCACGCGCTGGATATGGAGACACCCGCAAGCCGCTATGCGCCTAGTCCACGGGCGATGCCGCGCGAACTCCCGCCTATCGAGTACGACAGCGATGACATCGTGCGAAAGGTAGGCGACGGTGGGCGCATCTGCTTCCGGGGAAAGACGTTCCGGGTCGGACGAGCCTTGATCGGAACGCCCGTAGCATTGCGCCCTCGCGTGGACCTGGACGGCACCTTTGACGTCTACTTCTGCCATCAAAAGGTGGCCACAATAGACCTACAGCAGGTCTATTAAACTGGAGACTGGACTGTTACCCATGTCCCGGCACATGTGTTACCCATGTCCCCGGTCCATACAGCTTGCGGGAGAGGGTTGGGGTGAGGGCGGGAGCATCAACGAAGTGAAGGCCGTCGCCATTGCCAGCGCCGGCCCTCTCCCCCGGCCCCTCTCCCGCAAGCGGGAGAGCAACTGTGTTTAAAGTCAAGGTTTGACGGACGGCATAGCATGCTTAGTCGGGTCCCACACTGCGCCGTCTCTGGCCATCGCATTCAGGATGGTAAGGAGCTTGCGCATGCAGGCAACGATGGCAACTTTCTTGGCCTTGCCGGCCGCCAGCAGGCGCTGGTAGAACGAAGCAATAGCCGGGTTATAGCGCTTGGCCGACAGCGTAGCCATGTACAGCACCGCGCGCACTTCGCCACGTCCGCCCCAGATGCGGCGTGGACCTTGCCGTTTGCCAGAGTCATTGGCCAGCGGAGCAACACCGACGAGCTTGCCGATGGCCCTTCGCCCCAGCTTGCCCAACTCCGGCAGTGCCGCCAACAACGTCATGGTGGTCACCGCGCCGACACCTTTGACCGCTTCAAGCAGCGCACGCTGGTCTTTGAAGTGCTTTTCGATGTGCCAGTCCACATCCTTGTCGATTTGGCCTATCTGTTTGTCCAGCGTGCGAATCACCGCCCGGATGCTGCGTGCTGCCTCTGGCGACGCCTTTTCCAAGCGATTGCCTTCGGCCACACGCATCTCCAGCAACTGCCTGCGGCGCGTCATCAGCGATGTCAGTTGCTCGCGATGCGCTTCCAACCGGGCTGTGACGTACTTTTGGCGGTCCTGATGGCGCGCCAGCACGTTGGCGAAGTCTCGCAAACACCGGGCGTCCACCTGGTCGGTCTTGGCCAACATGCCCATCGACTTGGCAAAGTCGCGGGCCTGGCGCGGATTCACGCGCGCAACTTCAAGACCGGCCTGCTGGAGCGTACAAACCAGCCCACGCTCATAACCACCGGTGGCCTCAATCACCACCAGATCAACTTCGGACGCTTTGAATTTCCCGGCCAGCTCGTTCCATCCCGAGGCGTCATTGCTCAAGCGCAGACACTGATCGTTCCAGGAAGCATCGAGATGCTCTTTGGATACGTCAATTCCAGCGTTGGGCCGTGGTCCTTGGTTCGATTCCCTGCCTTGCGGATGCATACTCGGTATTGGCAACTGTTCGGGTTACACGAATTGGATAGAACGGGCCGGTGCGTTGACCAAGTGCTCTCCCACGAGCTGCGAACTCTGAGGGGTTTCAGGTTTGGCGCACCAACCACGAAAAACAAGCAATCCTACATTGACGACTCTGCCGGTCGCTACTCTTCTTGAATGCCTTCAGAACAACGTTCCGAGAACATACAAGGGGAGAAAACATGAGGCGTGCACCGGCCCGAAGCCTAACCAGCCGCCAAACTAACCCCACCCACCCCCGCCGCCGCTTTCCCATCCTTCCCATACAACCCCGCATCCCCGCCACTATGCTGGCGCAGCGCCTGGATGGCCTCGCGGGTGAATTCGAGATGGGCGTCAACCACCGCCCCGTTGAGCGCATTGGCGTCGCGCGCGGTGCGGGCCGCGAAGATCAGCCCGCGCCAGGCATCGGCCACCGCCGGTTCGACCTGGCGACCCAGCAGTTGCCCTTGCGGGCCGGCGCGCAGCCCCAGCGCGCCCATCTGGGCTTCGCGGGCCTTGAGCTGCCGGGACAGGGCCTGGCCCAGTTCTACCTTGCGCGTCAGCAGTCCGCTCAGGGACTGGAAATCGCCCCGCTTGAGGGCGTCGCGCTCTTCGGCGAGGAGTTGGCCGAAGGCCTTGATGCCTTCGGTTTCGCGCTGCAGGGACTGGATCAGGCTCTGGCTCATGGTTGGCTATTTGGCGTCGGCCTGGCCGAGCTCGCGCAGGGTGGCGAGCAGGCCATCGGCAATCTTGCCCGGGTCGATGCGCATCCGGCCTTCGGCGATGGCCTGGCGGATTTCTTCGACCTTGGCGGTATCGATATCGTCGTCAGTCGGCTGGGCCAGGCGGGCGCTGATGTCGCGCACCTGGGCGGCCAGCGGGCTGACGCTCAGGCCGGCGGACGGCGCGGCATCCGTGGCGTCGGCGGCGGCCGGGGCGGCCAGGGGCCGGGCGGCGTCGCCTGCGGCGGCGTCGGCGGGCCGGGACGAGGTGGAGTGGTTAATCTTCACGGGGCGTTCCTTGCTGGTTTCCTATGGCATTACGGACGCGCCGGCGAATTCTTTAGGGCGCCTGGCCCGGATTCGCCGCGCGGCGGCTGCGGCGGCATTTTCGCACGCCGCCCGCCCCGGAAATCCAGTCATTCCAGCCACGGTTACAGCACTTGCCGCGATGTCATTGCAGCACCACGGTGTCGCCGCTGCGGACCAGGCCATTGACCACCTGGCCGCTGCGCAGGCGCACCTGCACGGTGTTGCCGGTGGCGGCGTCGGCCAGCACCTTGCCTTCGCTGGTGATCTGGAAGGCCTCGCCCTCGACCGCCACGGTGACGGTCTGGCCCTGGCGCACGGCGATGGCCTTGCGCAGCAGGTCGGTGCGCAGCGGCGAGCCGGCGGCGATGCGGTTGGCGGTGACGGCGCCGGCGAGCTGCGCCGGGTCGGTGATCACCGCGCGCGGCAGTGCGCCCAGGTCGCCCTGGCGGACCTCGACATCGGCCTGGCCGACCGGCTCGCCCGCGCCCAGCGCGCGCGCGGCGACGTAATAGTCGGTCAGCACCGACACGCGCGCCTGCATGTAGCGCACCCAGGGCCGCTCGCCGCCGCAGCGCACGCCCACCGAAACGCGCCCCCACGGCGAAGCGCCGGCGGGCAGGAACGGATCGGGCGCGATGCACTCGGGCGCGCGCCCGCCTGACGGCGGTGCCACCTGCACGCTGACCTTGCCCGGCAGGCCGGCGGTCTGCTGCTGCAGGAAACGCTCGACCGCGACCCGCGCGGGGTCTTCGGTGAAGGGGCTGGCGGCGGCGTGGGTGCCGCCACCGTGCGCGGCCGGCGCCTGCATGGCCACCGGCGTGACCTGCGCCAGCGCGGCGCCGGCGGCGCCAAGCAGGCAGGCGCCAAGCGTGGCTTGCGCCAGGCGGCGCGCGTTGCGGCAAAGGGGTTTCATCTGGACTTCCCGGCAAGGACGGCGCGCGGCCCCGTGACTGGCTGCGCGCGCCGTATACATCTGTCATCGGGGCCCATTGTAGGCAGCGCCTCGCGCGCGGGCGGGCCGAAATGCGCGGATTTCCCGTCCTTATTCATCCGATTGGCGTGACAGCTCCCCGCCTAAGATGCCAACCCTGAAGAAGCCACGTGCGCTCTGATTGCGGGAGCGCTGGCCCAGCAGGGGAGATGCCAGATGATTGACAGACTTGATGCGGCGCTACGTTTCCAGCAGGAAGCGCTGAGCCTGCGCAACCAGCGGCAGTCGGTGATTGCCTCGAACATCGCGCACGCAGACACGCCCGGCTACAAGGCGCGCGACTTTGATTTCTCCAGCACGCTGGCGCAGACCGTGGAGCGCGGCCACCGCAACGAGGGCATGTCGCTGTCGACCACCTCGGTGCGCCACCTGCCCGCGCAGGCGCCGGGCCGCGAGGAATTCGACCTGGCCTACCGCATCCCGCTGCAGTCCAGCGTGGATGGCAACACCGTGGAAATGGACACCGAACGCGTGGCCTTCGCCGACAACGCCGTGCACTTCGAGTCCGGCCTGACGGTGATGAATTCCAAGATCAAGACCATGCTGGCCGCGATCCAGCAGTAACCGGGGAGCGAACCCATGCCGGCAATGAACATCTTCGACGTCGCGGGCTCGGCCATGGCCGCGCAGTCGCAGCGCATGAACGTGACCGCGTCCAACCTGGCCAACGCCGACAGCGTGGTCAGCCCGGACGGGCAGGCCTACCGCGCCAAGCAGGTGGTGTTCGGCATGGCGCCCACGCCGGGCCAGACCGATATCGGCGGCGTGCAGGTGCAGGGCGTGAGCGAGGACCCGTCGCCCCCGCGCATGGTGCACAACCCCACGCATCCGATGGCCAATGCGCAGGGCTATGTGGTGATGCCCAACGTCAACCCGGTGGAGGAGATGGTCAACATGATCTCGGCCTCGCGCTCGTACCAGGCCAACGTGGAAGTGCTCAACACCGCCAAGAACATGATGCTCAAGACGCTGACGATCGGCCAGTAAGACGCCCCGGTCCATCACGGCATCGGCTCCATCCGCACCTCGCACACAAGTAACTGACATGACCACCACTCCACCGGTAGGCAGCAATACGCAAGGCATCAACGACGCACTGAAGAGCGGCAGCGCCAGCGCGTCGGAGCTGCAAAACAACTTCCTGACCATGCTCGTCACGCAGATGAACAACCAGGATCCGCTCAACCCGATGGACAACGCGCAGCTGACCTCGCAGCTGGCGCAGATCAGCACCGTCAGCGGCATGCAGACCATGAACGCGACGCTGTCGCAGCTGCTGGGGCAGGTCAGCGCCAGCCGCGCGATGGATTCGGCCGCGCTGATCGGCCGTACCGTGATGGTGCCGGGCAAGCAGGTATCGGTGGAAGGCGGCGTGCCGGGCAAGATCGGCGTGGACCTGCCGTCGACCGCGGACGCGGTCACCGTCGACGTGCTCGACAAGGACGGCAACGTGGTGCGCACCATCGACATGAAGGGCCAGACCGCGGGCGTGCACAACATCGCGTGGGACGGCAAGAACAACGCCGGCGTGGCGGTGGCCGACGGCGACTACACCTTCAAGGTGACCGCCACCGCCAACGGCACCTCGGTGCAGCCGGTGGCGCTGGTGTACGGCAAGGTCGAGAGCATCAGCGGCGACGCCAGCGGCGTGCTGGTGGACCTGGGCGACGGCCAGACCGCCAACGTCGACGACGTGCGCCGCATTCTGTAATACGCAGGTGCCGGCAGCGCGCGGGCGCCGGCCGGCTTCAATGACAGCCTAGTGGGCCAATCAAAAAGGAAGCAATCATGGGTTTCGGTCAAGGGGTAAGCGGCCTGAACGCCGCCGCGTCCAACCTGGACGTGATCGGCAACAACATCGCCAACGCCAACACGGTTGGCTACAAGCAATCGGCCGCGCAGTTCGCCGACGTCTACGCCGGCACCAAGATCGGCCTGGGCGTGCGCGTGAACTCGGTGGTGCAGTCGTTCAACCAGGGCAATATCGAGGCCTCGGGCCGGTCGCTGGACGTGGCCATCACCAACGGCAACGGCTTCTTCCGCATGACCAGCCCGGAAGGCGCGGTCTACTACTCGCGCAACGGGCAGTTCCAGCGCCAGGAAGACGGCCGCATCACCAATATGCAAGGGCTGCAGGTGACCGGCTATCCGGCCGGCGTGGCCGGCGGCGCGGGCGTGCAGCCGCAGCCGCTGGTGATCAGCAACGCGCAGATGGAGCCGCGCGCCACCAGCAGCATCACCGCCAAGTTCCAGCTCGATTCGCGCGCCACCGTGCCGACGCAGGCGTTTGCCAGCGCGCCCGGCGTGCCGCCGACCAGCAACATGTTCAACTACAGCACGGCGATCAACGTCTATGACTCGCTGGGCAACAAGCAGCAGCTGATGGCGTACTTCGCCAAGTCGGGCGCGGCGCCGACCGTGCCGGGCGGCACCGACTGGCAGATGTATGTGACCGACGTCAACGGCAACGCCGTCGGCGGCGCCCCGGTCACGCTGTCGTTCGACAACGCCGGCGCGCTGCAGGCACCCGGCGCGGGCGCGGTCACGCTGACCCAGCCGGCGGCCAACGGCGCCCAGGCCATGGCCATGCGCCTGGACCTGACCGGCACCACCCAGTTCGGCGCCGACAACGACGTCAAGCAGCTCAGCCAGGACGGCTACACCTCGGGCAGCCTGCTGGGCTTCTCGGTCAACGGCGACGGCACCATCACCGGCAGCTATTCCAACGAGCAGACCAAGCCGCTGGGCCAGATCGTGATGGCCGCGTTCGGCAACGTCGAAGGCCTGAAGCCGGAGGGCGACAACGTCTGGTCCGCCACCGGCGCCTCCGGCCAGCCGCTGCTCGGCGTGGCCGGCGGCAGCCTGGGCACGCTGCGCTCGAACGCGGTGGAAGCGTCGAACGTGGACCTGTCCGGCCAGCTGGTGAACCTGATCGTGGCCCAGCGCAACTACCAGGCCAACGCGCAGACCATCAAGGCGCAGGACACGGTCATGCAGACCCTGGTCAACCTGTGACCGCCACGCTGAACTGAGCCGCCGCCATGGACCGCATGATCTACACCGCCCTGTCGGGCGCCAAGCAGATACTCGACCAGCAAGCGGCGGTATCGAACAACCTCGCCAACGTCTCGACGCCGGCGTTCCGCGCGCAGGTGAACCTGTACCGCGCGGTGCCGGTGGTCGGGGCGGAAGCCGGCACGCGCGCCTTCACCCTGGCCTCCACGCCGGGTGCCGACATGCGCGCCGGCCCGCTCACCTACACCGGCCGCGCGCTCGACGTGGCGCTGCAGGGCAATGGCTGGCTGGTGGTGCAGGCACCCGACGGCAGCGAGGCCTACACCCGCGCCGGCGCGCTGCAGGTGGCGCAGGACGGCCAGGTGCAGACCATTTCCGGATTGCCGGTGATGGGCGACGGCGGTCCGCTGGCGGTACCGCCGGGCTCGCAGGTAACTATCGGCACCGACGGCACCATCACCGCGCGCGGTCCGGGCGAAGCCTCGGCCGGCCTGGCGCAGGTGGGCCGGCTGCGCGTGGTCAATCCGCCCAACGACGCCATCGCCCGCGGCGATGACGGCCTGTTCCGCCTGCGCCCCGGCGCGCAGCCGCTCGAGGCCGATCCCACCGTGCGCGTGATTTCGGGCGCGCTCGAAGGCAGCAACGTCAACCCGACCGAAGCCATGGTCGAGATGATCGCCAACGCGCGCCGCTTCGAGATGCAGATGAAGATGATCCAGGGCGCCGACGGCAACGAGCAGCGCGCCAACCAGCTGCTCTCGACCAACTGAACCGAATGACCGGTCGGCACGGCGCAACCGTGCCGGCCCCAAGCACCCACCAAGGACCCACATGATCCGCTCTCTCTGGATTGCCAAGACCGGCCTCGATGCGCAGCAGACGCAGATGGACGTGATCTCGAACAACCTGGCCAACGTCTCGACCAACGGCTTCAAGCGCGGCCGCGCGGTGTTCGAGGAACTGATGTACCAGACCATCCGCCAGCCCGGCGCGCTGTCGTCGGACCAGACCACGCTGCCGTCGGGCATGCAGCTGGGCACCGGCGTGCGCCCGGTAGCGACCGAGCGCATCCATACCCAGGGCAACCCGCAGCAGACCGGCAATGCCAAGGACGTGGCCATCCTGGGCCAGGGCTTCTTCCAGGTGGCGCTGCCCGACGGCACCACCGCCTATACCCGCGACGGCTCGTTCCAGGTGGACCAGAACGGCCAGCTGGTGACCTCCAGCGGCTTCGTGATCCAGCCCGCCATCACCATCCCGGCCAACACGCTGTCGCTGACCGTCGGCCGCGATGGCACGGTGTCGGTGACGCAGCCGGGCTCCAGCGCCAACGTGCAGGTGGGGCAGCTGCAGCTTGCCACCTTCATGAACCCGGCCGGCCTGGAAAGCATGGGCGAGAACCTGTACGTGCAGACCGACGCCTCGGGCGCGCCCAACACCACCGTGCCGGGCCTGAACGGCGCGGGCGTGGTGCAGCAAAACTATGTCGAGGCCTCCAACGTCAACGTGGTCGAGGAACTGGTCAGCATGATCCAGACGCAGCGCGCGTACGAGATCAACAGCAAGGCGGTGCAGGCCTCCGACCAGATGCTGCAGCGCCTGGCGCAACTGGGTTGATTGGTGTGAACACGGCCACCTTGCTTTCCCGCCTGGGCGCGCGTGCGCTGGTTTGCCTGGCCGGCGTGGCAATGCTGGCCACCAGCGGCTGCGCGCTGATGCCGCGCGAGCCGCTGGTGCAGATGCCGACCACGGCGCGCGCCGAGCCGCGCCCGATGGGCCCGGCGTCGGGCTCGATCTACCAGTCGTCGTACGCCGGCAATCCGCTGTTCGAGGACCGCCGCCCGCGCAACGTGGGCGACATCCTGACCATCCTGATCACCGAGAACGTCAACGCCAGCAAGAATTCCGGCACCAACACCAGCCGCACCGGCAACGCCGCGCTGGCGTTCGACGCGGTGCCGCGCGCGCTGGGCGGGCTGTTCGGCACCAGCCAGAACGCCAACATGAACGGCGCCAACACCATGAAGGCCAGCGGCGGCGCCAGCGCGGCCAACACCTTCAACGGCACCATCACCGTGACCGTGCTCGAGGTGCTGGCCAACGGCAACCTGGTGGTCTCCGGCGAAAAGCAGATGGCCATCAACCAGGGTGCCGAGTTCATCCGTTTCTCGGGCGTGGTCAACCCCCGCACCATCACCGGCGACAACGCCGTGCTGTCGACGCAGGTCGCCGATGCGCGCATCGAATACACCGCCAAGGGCGTGATCGACGAAGCGCAGAACATGGGCTGGCTGCAGCGCTTCTTCCTCAATGTTTCTCCGTTCTGACCGCGCCATGTCTGCCCAGATGCTCGCTCGTTTCCTGTCCCGCCTGCTGCGGCTGACCATGGTCAGCCTGGCGCTGGGCGTGGCCTTCGGCGCCTTTGCCACCAGCGCCAAGGCCGAGCGCCTGAAGAACCTGGCCACCTTCCAGGGCGTGCGCGAGAACCCGCTGGTCGGTTACGGCCTGGTGGTGGGGCTGGACAACACCGGCGACCAGACCATGCAGACGCCGTTCACCACGCAGAGCCTGACCAACATGCTGTCGCAGCTGGGGATCACGCTGCCGGCCGGCAAGAACATGCAGCTCAAGAACGTGGCGGCGGTGATGGTGACCGCGTCGCTGCCTGCGTTCGCGCAGCCCGGCAGCCAGCTCGACGTGGTGGTGTCGTCGATGGGCAATGCCAAGAGCCTGCGCGGCGGCACGCTGCTGATGACCCCGCTCAAGGGCGCCGACGGCCAGGTCTATGCGATCGCGCAGGGCAATATGCTGGTGGGCGGCGCGGGCGCGTCGGCCAACGGCAGCAAGGTGCAGATCAACCAGCTGGCGGTGGGGCGCATCGCCAACGGCGCCATCGTCGAGCGCGCAGTGGCGCCGTTCCAGCCCGATGGCGGCTTGCTCAACCTGGAACTGAAGGATACGGATTTTGGCACTGCCGAGCGCGTGGTCGAAGCCATCAACCGCAACATGGGCGGCGGCGTCGCCGCGGCGCTGGACGGGCGCGTGGTGCAGGTGCGCGCGCCGGCATCGCCGGCGGCGCGCGTGGGCTTCCTCGCCCGCATCGAGAATATCGACGTAACCCCGGCGAAGGCCGCGGCCAAGGTGATCCTGAACGCCCGCACCGGCTCCATCGTGATGAACCAGGCCGTGACCGTGGATGATTGCGCGGTCGCGCACGGCAACCTGTCGGTGGTGATCAACACGCAACCGGTGATCAGCCAGCCGGCGCCGTTCAGCGGCGGCCAGACCGTGGTGGCGCCGGTGTCGCAGATCGACATGAAGCAGCAGGGCGGTTCGCTGCAGATCGTCAAGGCGGGCGCCTCGCTGGCCGCGGTGGTCAAGGGGCTGAACGCGCTGGGCGCGACCCCGGCCGACCTGCAGACCATCCTGGAAGCGATGCGCGCGGCCGGTGCGCTGCGCGCCGAGCTGGAAGTGATCTGAGCATGAACAGCGGCATCAACGGTGGCGCAATGCCCGCGCCCGGCGCCGACCTGACCCAGCGCTTCGCACTGGACACGCAGGGCTTCGAAGCGCTCAAGCACAGCGCGCGCGGCGGCGCCGACGCCAATACGCTGCACGCCGTCGCCAAGCAGTTCGAGGCCGTGTTCACGCAGATGGTGCTCAAGAGCATGCGCGACGCCACGCCGCAGGACGGCCTGTTCGACAACGAGCAGAGCAAGCTGTATCTGTCGATGATGGACCAGCAGCTGGCGCAGCAGCTGTCGTCGCGCGGCATCGGCCTGGCCGACGTGATGGTGCGCCAACTCGCACGCGCCACCGGCACCGCGATGCCCGCGGGCATGAACGCGCTGACTCCGGCCGAGGCCGGCAAGGCCGCCGATGCCGAGATGGCCAGGCTGCTCGACAGCCGCGGTGCCGGCGCCATGCCAGCCGACGCGGGCGAGCAGGCCGACCTGCCCGCCATCGGCACCACCGTCGCCGGCCAGCAATGGAACCCCACTGCGGGCCTGCGCCAGTACCAGCCGCAGTCCTACGCGGACCGCGGCCAGGGCGAAGACCGGCTGGGCCGGTTGCCCGACGATGCGCCCGCGCACGTCAGCGCCTTCGTCGCCCGCATGGCGGGCCCGGCGGAAGCCGCGTCCCGCGCCAGCGGCGTGCCGTCACGGCTGATCGTCGGCCAGGCCGCATTGGAATCCGGCTGGGGCCAGCGCGAGATCACGCACGCCGATGGCTCCACCACCTTCAACGTCTTCGGCATCAAGGCCGGCCCCAACTGGAAGGGCCGCGTCGCGGAAATCACCACCACCGAATACATCGACGGCCAGCCGCAGAAGGTGCGGGCGAAGTTCCGCGCCTATGGGTCCTACGACGAGGCCTGCGCCGACTACGCGCGCCTGCTGACCAGCAATCCGCGCTATGCGGGCGTGGTCAGCGCGGCGAACGCCGAGGACGCGGCGCATGGTTTGCAGAGGGCAGGGTATGCCACGGATCCGGCGTACGGGCACAAGCTGGTGAAGATCATGAAGAAGGTGGCGGCGTAGGGCGCGGGCTACAGTTGCAATACAGCGGCAAACCGCAGCCGACACCGCACGAACCAGGCTCCCCTCGCCCGCTTGCGGGAGAGGGGTGGGGGAGAGGGCAAGAGCATCAACGAAGTGACGCCCCTCGCTATTGCCACCGCCGGCCCTCACCCCCGGCCCCTCTCCCGCAAGCGGGAGAGCGGAGAAAACCAGCGGGATCCGACGAAGATCACTGCCATAACTAAAGTCCTGCTTCCAGCCAGCCGATAACTCCCAAATACCACCCCGCCGCCCCTCACCGCGGCAGTCCCACCAATCCCGGACCAGAGCACCATGTCTCTCTTCAGCATTGGCCTCTCCGGCCTGAACACCGCGCAGAACGCGCTGACGACGACGGGCCACAACTTTGCCAATTCGGCAACCGAAGGCTATTCGCGCCAGAACACCATCGTCGCGTCCGCCGGCGGCCAGTACACCAGCCAGGGCTTCTACGGCTTCGGCTCGAACACCACCACGGTGATCCGCGTCTATGACGAGTTCCTGACCGGCCAGCTGCGCGGCGCCACCTCGGCCAGCGCGTCGCTGGAGATGTACTCGGACCAGATCAGCCAGATCGACAACCTGCTGGCCGACCAGAAGGGCGGCCTGGCGCCGCTGATGCAGAAGTTCTTCGCCGCGGTGCAGGCGGTGGCCGATACCCCGGCCGATCCGGCCGCGCGCCAGGGCATGCTGTCGGCAGGCCAGGCGCTGGTGGGCCAGGTGCGCTCGGCCAGCAACTACTTCAAGCAGCTGCAGTCCGGCGTCAACGAACAGGTCGGCACCGCGGTCACGCAGGTCAACGCCTACACCAAGCAGATCGCCAACCTTAACGAGGAAATCACGCGGCTGAAGGCGGCCTCCGGCGGCCAGCCGCCCAACGACCTGCTCGACCAGCGCGACCAAGCCGTGGCCGAGCTGACCAAGCTGGTCGGCGCCAAGGTGGTGGTGCAGGACAGCGGCACCTACAACGTCTTCGTCGGCAACGGCCAGCCGCTGGTGATGGGCAACGACGCCTATGAACTGAAGGCCGTGGCCTCGGCGGCCGACCCGAACCGCACCGTGGTGGCCTACACGCTGCCCACCGGCACCGTGATCGAGAGCGAGCCGGGCGCGCTCACCGGCGGCTCGCTGGGCGGCCTGCTGCAGTTCCGCACCGAAACGCTGGACCCGGCGCAAAGCGCGATCGGCCGCCTGTCGCTGGCGATCGGCGCGAGCTTCAATGCGCAGCACCAGCTCGGCATCGACCTGAACGGCGTCGCCGGCACCGACATGTTCAGGCTGGGCGGTGCGACCACCATCCCCAACGCCAACAACACCGTCAAGACCACCGTCGCCACCGCCACCATCGACAATGCGTCGGCGCTGACCACCAGCGACTACAAGCTCCACTTCGACGGCACCAACTACACGCTGACGCGCCTGTCCGACAACCAGCAGGTGGTCACGCCCGTTCCCGCCGGCGGCGCCACCTACCCGCTGCAGTTCAGCGCCGACGGCTTTACCGTCGAGATCAACGCGCCGATGGGCACCAACGATTCGTTCACGGTGCAGCCCACCCGCAATGCCGCCACGGGCTTCGACATGGCGATCAACGATCCCGCCAAGATTGCTGCGGCGTCGCCCGCCTACATCGAGGCGACCGCCGGCAACAAGGGCAGCGCCACCGCGTCGCTGAGCAAGGTCGCGCCCGGGTTCACCCCGCCGGCCGGCAAGATCACCGCCGAGTTCGACGGCACCAATTACATCTTCAAGGTCGGCGGCGTGGCCATGGCGCCGCAGCCGGTGGGCGTGCCCAACGGCAGCAATACCGACTTCACCCTCAACGGCCTGACCTTCAGCTTCGGCGGCACGCCCGCCGCCGGCGACAGCTTCACGCTGGGCAGCAACGCAGGCGCGGTCAAGGACAACGGCAACATGCTGGTGCTGGCCAAGCTGCAGAACGCCAAGACCATCGGCGGCGTATCCAGCTTCAGCGAAGCCTACGCGCAGCTGGTCAACGATGTCGGCACGCGCGCCAAGTCGGTCAAGATCGCGTCGGCGTCGCAGGACAGCATCACCACGCAGATCAAGACCGCGCAGCAATCGGTGTCCGGCGTCAACATGGACGAGGAGACCGTGTCGATGCTGCGCTTCCAGCAGCTGTACCAGGCCAATGCGCGCGTGATCCAGACCGCCGGCACGCTGTTCGACACCATCATCGGCATCGGCCGCTAAGCGCCCAGCCACCCGCGTCAGAAGAGGTAACCCAACATGCGCGTTGCAAGCTCCACCCTGTACCAGCAAGGCCTGGCTTCGATGAACTACCAGCAGGGCGCGCTGATGCATATCCAGCAGCAGCTCGGCACCGGCCGCTCGATCCTGACCCCGTCGGACGATCCCGTCGGCGCCACGCGCGCGCTGGGCGTCAGCCAGGCGCAGGCCGTCAACGGCCAGTACGCCACCTCCCGCAACCAGGCCAATATCGCGCTGGCGGCGGAAGAAAACGCGCTGCAGTCCATCACCACCATCACGCAGAACATCCAGACCATGCTGGTGCAGGCAGGCAACGGCACCATGAGCGATGCCGACCGCGCCTCGGTGGCGACCGCACTGGAAGGCCTGTACAACCAGCTGCTGGGCCTGGCCAATGCCGACGACGGCAACGGCCAGTTCCTGTTCGGTGGCACCCGCTCCGGCACTGCACCGTTCACGCAAAGCGGCGGCGCCAGCAACTACATCGGCGACAACAGCCAGCAACTGCTGCAGGTCGACGTCGCACGCCAGATGCCCGCCGGCAACACCGGCCGCGAAATCTTCATGAGCGTGACCGGCGGCGCCGGCTACGTGGTCAAGGGCAACCCCGCCAATACCGGCACGGCAACCTTCGGCGCGGTGTCCACCACCGACCCGAGCCATCCGCTGTTCGGCCACTCGCTGCAGATGTCGTTCACGGCCAATGCCACCGGCCAGATCGAATACACCATCACCGACACCTCGACCGGCGCCACCCCCGCCCCGGTTGTCACCGGCCCGGTGCCATACAACTCGCCGGCACAGATCGAAGTCGCGGGCTTCACCTTCAACGTCACCGGCGCGCCCAAGGCCGGCGACACCCTGACCATGCAGCCCGCCAGCGAGGCCGGCACCGACATGTTCGCCAACCTGCAGACCGTGATCGACACGCTGCGCCAGCCCGCCGCCACCGAAAACGACCGCGCCAACCTGGGCAACGTGCTGTCGACCGCCGTGCGCCAGTTCTCCAACTCTCTCGACAACGTGCTGACCGTGCGCGCATCGGTGGGCTCGCGCATGAATGAGCTGGATGCGCTGGACGACGTGGGCACCAACCGGGATTTGACGTATTCGCAGACGTTGTCGGGATTGCAGGACCTGGACTACGCCAAGGCGATTACCGAGTATTACCAGCGGCAGGTGGCGCTGCAGGGGGCGCAGCAGTCGTTTATGCAGATCCAGGGGATGAATCTGTTTAAGTATCTGTAAGGGCGGGAAGTTGATCGTTCCTTCACCTGGACCGATCCAACTTCCGATACTGGTTGAAATGCCGAAGCGCCTTCTGGATGTGCCCGAGTTCCTGATGCAGGCGCGCGGCATTGTAGTGCGCGTCGGCATCGCCTGGCGCCAGTTCGATGCTGCGCTCATAGGCGGCCAGCGCGGCCTGCGTGGCCCCGGTATCTTCCAGCGCCACGCCGAGGTTGAAATGCAGTTCCGGCTCGTCGGGGAGCTCGGCCAGCGCGGATTCATAGAGTGAGATGGCTTCGTCCAGCCGCTGCTGGTCGGCCAGCAGGCAGCCGAGATTGAGGTACGCGTCCAACATCGCCGGATAATGACCCACCGCACGCCGGTAGGCCGCTTCGGCGCCGCGGACATCGACCGGTTCCAGCCTGAGGCCCTCGGCCAGCGCTTCATCCGCGGCGGCGTAGGCCGATGCCTCCCGCGTCAGCGCCATGACCCGGAAACCGTCGTCGTCCCGCGAGCCGAAGTCCATCACCCGCTGGCCCGTTTCCACGATCCAGTCGCCGTGGCGGTCCCTGGCCGAGACCTTGCCGCTGCATGCCGAAATACGTACTGCCGAAAGGTGCTCGTCTGGCTTGAGTCGTTCCAGATGGCGCAGTGCGCGCAGGATCTGCGCCGGTCCGATGTGCGCGCGGTGCAGGGAGTGGGCGGTGCGGATCAGCACCACGTCCTGGAACGAAAACACGTGTTCGCCGCGCGGGCCGCGCGTGGGTTGCACCAGCCCGGCTGCGACCAGGCTGCCGATCAGCCGCCTCGATACCCCCAGGCGCGCCTCGAGCTCGCGCGTGCCAAGTCCGCCGCTGAGCTTCACGCTGATTTCTTGGTGGTCCGTCGGATCGGCGTGGGCTCGGCCGCCGCGCCGCGCCGGGCAGACTTGCGGGCGGGTGGGGCGGCTGCGGCAGCCTTGCCCTTGGCGGCCGCGGTGCCCTTCTTCGACAGGCTGGCGCGCAGCGCGTCCATCAGGTCGATGACCTGTCCGCCCTCGCCGGCCTCCACCGGCTCGGGCGCGACGATATGCTTGCCGGCGATCTTTGCGTCGATGGCAGCCAGAATCCTGGCCTTTTCCTCGTCCTTGTACTGGGTGGGGTCGTAGGCGTCTTCGGAGGCCTGCTCGATCAGCTGGATCGCCAGCTTGAGCTCGGCATCGGACACCTTTACCTCTTCGATATTCAGTTCGGCAATGTTGCGGACCTCGTCGGCAAACAACAGCTGCTGGAATACCAGCCCGCCTTCCACCGGGCGGATCTGGACGATATGGGATTTGCCCTTGGACGCCCATTTGGCGATGGCGCATCGTCCGGTCTGCGACATGGCTTCGCGCAGCAAGCTGTAGGGCTTGCCGCCACGCTTGTCGGGCGCGATGAAATAGGCCTTGTCGTAGTAGAGCGGATCGACGCTTTGCTCGGGGATGAAGGCGACGATATCGACCATATGGCTGGCGCTTTCCTCCAGCGCCTTGAGCTCGTCGGCCGAGAACGTGACAAAGCGGCCTTTCTCGAACTCGTAGCCCTTGATCATGTCGGCACGCTCGACCACCTGCTGGGTCTGTTCGGAAATGTACTGCTGCTTGACCCGCGACCCTTCCTTGCTCAACAGGTTGAAGCGCACGGTGGAACTGCTTTCGGTGGCGGTATAGAGCTTGACCGGGATCGACACCAGGCCAAACGACAACGACAGGGAAGCTAGGGATCGGGCAGCCATTGGAGACTCCACAGTGCGGTGCGCCTGGATTCAGCTTAAGCGTTCGATGGCTTCCGTCAAAGTCTGGTGTGTTTCCCAGTACGACTGCCACGGATCGGCCAGCTGGAAGCTCAAATACTCGCGCGCGTCGCGGATGGTCCACTGCGCGCCGCTTTTCAGCTTGGAAAGTTGCTCCCACGACACCGGCATCGATACGCCCAGGCCAGGCCGCGCACGTGCCGAAAACGCGGCGGCGGTGGTCTGCGAGAAGCCGTTGCGCAGATAGTCCACGAAGATGCGCCCCTTGCGGTTGGCGGCGCCGGAGCGGGCGGTGAAACGCTGCGGCAGCGTGGCGGCCAGGTGCTTCACGGCCGCATGTGAAAACGCCTTCACTTCATCGTAGTCACGGCGCGGCGCCAGCGGCACCACCACATGCAGGCCCTTGCCGCCGCTGGTCTTCAGCCAGCACTGCAGGCCCAGCTCGTCCAGCAGCGTGCGCATCAGCATGGCGGCTTCCAGCATGGTGTCCCACGCCACGCCTTCGCCCGGATCGAGATCGAAGATGACCCGGTCCGGGCGGTCGATATTGCGCGCGGTGGAATTCCAGGTGTGGAACTCCACCACGTTCATCTGCGCCGCCGCGACAATGGCTTCGGGCGAGTCGGCGGTCAGCAATGCCGCGTGGCCGGGCCACAGCGAAGCCGGTTGCTCGGTGAGGCCCGGCATCGCGGTCTCGGCATGCTTCTGGAAGAAGGTGGGCGCGTCGATGCCCTCCGGCGCACGCACCAGCGAGAGCGGGCGCTCAAGCAGGTGCGGCAGCATCACGGTGGCGACGCTTTCGTAGTAGCGCACCAGTTCCAGCTTGGTGATGCCTTTGGACTGGTCGATGACCCGTTCCGGGTTGGTGACCTTGATGGCGGCCACGCCGTGGGGTGTGACCGCGGTCTGCACCGCCTCGCGCCGGATCGACTTGATCGCGTGGTCGGTGCGCAGCCCCTTGAATGAAGCGTGGCGGACCTGTCCTTCTGGTGTCCACTCGGTGAACTCGACTTCGGCGACCAGCTTCGGCCTGACCCAGCGCACCACGGCGGGCCGCCGGCCGCCCCAGCGTCCGCTGCCGCGCGCTTCCGTCGAGAATGGGCTGTCCTTGACTTCCAGTGCCGCCAGGCGCTTGCGCAAGTCCGTCGCGGTGGCGCTGTCCCAGCCGGTGCCGACGCCGCCGGCATAGACCAGCGCGCCATCCGCGTAGACGCCCAGATAGAGCCTGCCCACCTCGTCGGCGGCGCCTTGCCGGTCGGAGAAGCCGCCGATCACGAATTCCTGGCGCAGCTTGCATTTGGCCTTCAGCCAGCTCTGCGTCCGCGCCGAAACATAGGGGGAATCGGCGCGCTTGAACATCAGCCCCTCGAGGCCGAGCTGGCAGGCTGCCTGGAACATCTGAGCCGGCGGCGCGTCGAAGGCCTCGCTGAAGCGCACGCGCTCCGAGCGGTCGGCGACGAGAGCAGCCAGCTTGGCGCGGCGCTGCGCCAGCGGCAGCTCACGCAGGTCGCGCCCTTCCCAGTACGGGAGGTCGAAGGCGAAAAACACGATGGCCTCGTGGCGATGCCCGTCGATGGCGTTCTGCAAGGCGTTGAAATCCGGCATGTCGTCGCGCAGCACGACGATCTCGCCATCGAGCCAGCCCTGCGAGATATCGAGCTTCTCGATTTCAGCCGCGAGCGAACTGAGCTTGCGGGTCCAGTCATGCCCGTTGCGCGTGAACAGCGTCACGCGAGCATCGTCGATCCTTGCCAGGATCCGATACCCGTCGAACTTGGTTTCGATGACCCAGCCAGGGCCGGCGGGAAGGGTAGGGGACAGCGTCGCAAGCTGGGGCCGCAGCTTCGCCGGCAAGGGCGCGCGCGGCGCGCGCTGGACGGCCCGGACAGGATCGTCCTCGTCGGCGACGCCGGATGCCTCGCGCAATGCGCCCAGCGGCTTCGCGATGACGCTGTCCGGCAACGCCGCCAGCACGTCGAATTCCGCCAGTGGACGCGCCCAGGCATCGCGCTTCTTGAAGAGGATCCATTGCTCGGACTTGTCGCCCGGCTTGGCGATGCGCACCAGTTCCCAGCGGCCTGCCAGCTTTTCGCCGTGCAGCTCGAAGACGAGCTTGCCGGCGGCCATGCCGTCATGCGGATCGCCAACCGGCGTCCAGGTACCGCGATCCCAGACGATCACCGCCCCCGCGCCATACTGCTTCGGCGGGATCTCGCCTTCGAAGCAGGCATAGTCGAGCGGGTGGTCTTCGACATGGATCGCGATGCGCTTCTCGGCCGGGTCGTAGCACGGTCCCTTGGGCACGGCCCAGCTCAGCAGCACGCCGTCGAGCTCGAGCCGGAAGTCATAGTGCAGGCGCCTGGCCCAGTGCTTCTGTACGACGAAGCGCAGGCACTGCGGACTTCTGCGATACCTCATTTGTCCCGACGGCTCTGGAGTGATGCTGAAATCCCTTTTTTGCGCGTAGGGTTTGAGAACTGGCCTCTTGCTCAGCTTGGGCCTGCTTTTACCCTTTGACGTCTCTCGGGTCATTTCCGTAGGAGTTTCGCATACGAATTGCTCCGTCCGAGCCCTGCACTATCCAGCTCGCTCCGGAGCTTCTTTGCCAGAGCTGTCTCGGCAACAATTGCTGCATCCTGGCTGTCGTAAGTCGACCATGCTTGTGTGCCACGCTTCACTTCGACTTTCCCTTTGTTCCCGCTCGATACCACGTGAATGTTCGGCAGGATTGCCGCCTTTGCGGCTACATGCCTGCAGTCTAGTTCGCGACTTCTTGGTGCTGTATAAGGTCTGCGTCGGACAGCCCTAGTGAAATAGTCGAAGTCGCTGTGGACAACCGCGATAGGGAACAGCATCCGGCAAAATTGCTGCGATAGCGATTTGTCGTCCCCCGACGGACGTAAGCTGATCGCACGCAGCAAACATGGGACGCGAGACGCGTAGCACTACGCCAGCCCATCAAAAAAACGTGAATCAGGTCTGGATGAGATCCCCGGCAAGGACATACGGATCAACGGCGACAATGACGCCAAATGGACGACGACTGCGGGGTGACCGTCGTCGTCGGGGGAGTCGATGCATTGCTGGACGGCGGATCGTCGCTGCCGCAGACCAGGTTCGAAAGCGCGGCGTCGTCGGGCTTGACGGGCGGTCTTGTGCGCGGTGTCTCTCTCTGGCGCGGAATCCGTGCCGCTATGACAAGCACGCAAGCGGGATGGCCAGCGCTTCAATAGCCGATCGCGAGTCCGTCGCGCCGGCCGTCAGAGCCGCCCATCAGCACGCCGCGCTGGCGATCGGTCCAGATCGCATGGCAGGTGCCGAGGGGATTTGCCGTTCGGGTGGGACGGTGACCGCGGCGACGTAGGCCTTCCCACACCGACGGGGGCACGGTTTGTTCCAGTTCGAGGCTATCGCCCCTGGCGAACATGCGGGGATGCTCGATCGCCTGCTGAACTGACATGCCATAGTCCAGGATGTTAGACAGCACCTGGAGTTGGCCGGCAGGCTGGAAGTGGCCCCCGGTACAGCCGAACGAGAGGACCGCCTCATCGTCCTTTGTCAGCAACGCCGGGATGATGGTGTGCATTGGACGCTTGCGGCCGGCAATCACGTTGGGATGGCCTGGCTCGAGCACGAAGCCGCATCCGCGGTTGTGCAGCAGTACACCGGACCCGGGGGCGACCAGGCCGCTGCCGAAGTCGTCGAACAGGGAGTTGATGAATGCCACCAAAGTGCCGTCGGCATCCACAACGGAGATGAAGACCGTGTCCTTGTGCTCCGGCATGTCCGCGGGCAGGAGGTCGCCGATCCGGCGGTCAGGATTGATTTGCGCCAGCAGTCCGGCAATATGCTGGGCGGAAAGCAGGCGGTCGATATCGACGGGGTGGAACGCGGGGTCGCACAGCATTGCATCGCGCTGGGCATAGGCCACGCGGGACACCTCTGCCTGCAAGTGAAAACGCTCCGCGCTCAACGGGTCTAGTTCGTGCAGTGGGAACTGGTTGAGCATCGATGCAATTTGCAGCGCGACGATGCCTTGGCCGCTCGGCGGGCATTCCCACAGTTGGTATCCGCGGTATTCCGCCGAGATGGGCGTCACATACTCCGGTTGGTAGTCGGCAAAATCGTCGAGCGACATGGCACTGCCCCGGCTCCTCAATGCGGCAACGATGTCTTCGGCGATCCAGCCTTCGTAGAATGCATCGGCACCCTCAGCGGCAATCGCTCGCAAGGCCTTGCCAAGTCGGGGGTTGGACCGCCGGTCCCCGACCCGCGGTGCACTGCCGTCTGCCAGGAACACTGCCTTGGCTTCCGGGGTGGCCGACATCTTTGCCGTCTGTCGCCCCCAGTCGCGCGCGAGACGCTCCGTCACGTTGTAACCGGACTCGGCCGCGGCAATGGCCGGTAGCAGCAGCGACGCGAAGCTGCGGGTGCCGTAGTCGGCCAGCAACCGCTCCCACGCGCGGATCGACCCGGGAACGGTGACGGCATGCACGCTCTCCGCGGGGATGGCGCTCATGCCGACGTCTCGCAGCGCTTCGACGCGTATTGCCTTGGGCGCCCAGCCCGCGCCGTTCAGGGCGACGGGCGGCTGCCCCGGCTTCTTCAGCAGTACGAAGCAATCCCCACCGATACCAGTCTGCGTCGGCTCGACGACCGCAAGCATGGCAGCGATGGCAATGGCCGCATCGATGGCATTGCCGCCCGAGCGCAGCACGTCCAGGCCGGCAAGCGCGGCCTGTGGATTGGAGGTGGCCACCATGCCCTGGGAGCCAAGAGCCACCGAGCGGCCCGGAACTTCAAATTCACGCATTTCTGATTTCCTTTGGAAAGGCACGGAGTGCCGCATGCCGGCTAGCCCAGCGGCGGGGGCACCAACTTGACGTTCAATGGCTGAACTTCGCGATCATCGTTCCAATACCGCTGACCAGGCATACGATGCCGACCGCAGCGATCAGCAGGTTCATCGGGCGCCCCTGATAGCGGTGCAAGGAAGGGACTTTGCGGAATGCATAAAGCGGCAGGAAATACACCACGAAGACGCTGACGGGAACCAGGGCGACCTTGATCAGGTTGAGCACATCCAGGTTGGCGATAGCGCATGCCGTGGTCACGGCATAAACGAACAGCGCTATCAGGCGCGTGAATGCCGGACTGCGCAGCGTAGCTTCGGACGTTCCAAAGAGGCTTCGGCTGAAGCTCTTTGCGCTTTCTTCCGTTGCAAGATAGTGAGCCAGAAAGGACTTGATCACTGCGGCGAACACGATGGCTTGCGAGGCTATGGCCATCGCCGGAGTGTCGAACTTGCGTGCGAGGAACGACAGGATGGTGAGGTTGCTCGCCTTCGCCTCGGACAGTTCTGCCGGAGAAAGGGCGAAGATGGTGCTCCACGAGAAGAACAGCACGGTCGACACCGCAAGCATGACTGCCACCAGCATGACCTGCTTAACCTTGTACGGCGCCTCGGCACCATAGGTGCGTCGCTGGGCGACCACAAAGCTGGACACGATGGAAGTAAAGCTGAACGCAAAAACCACGAGCGGCAGTCCCTTCCATGTTTCCGTGGCCAATCCGGACACGCCGCCGAAGTGGGTTGCGGTCTCCAGCATCGAGGCGTTCCAGTGTGGTGCGGCCATGATGCCGAACAGGATTAGGCAGAGAATGAAGGGCAGGACGATATAGCCCATAATCCTCACCACGGTAGTCGTGCCGTAGCGCACCATCATCATCAGCACGAAGGTACTGATGGGCGCGACATACCAGCGCGACATGCCGCCGAGGTGCAGTTGCGTACAAGCGAAATCAATAATCGTATTGGTGAGCGTGATCGTGTAGATTGTCATGCCCGGGAAGACCGCCGAAATATACAAGGCCGTGAGTGCCTTGCTCCAACCGTCCCCAAGATGTTCCTGCGTGGCGTCCAAGATGTTGCCGTCGCGTCCGCCGCGTGTCGTGCCGGACAGCACGAAGCGTCCCAAGGCAAGGTAGGGGAAGAAGGTGACCGGCAGTGCCAGGACCGACAGAATGATCATGGGCCAAAAGCCTGTCATCCCTAGGCTGACGGGCCAGAACAGCGTGCCACCTCCTACCGCGTTGCCGTAGATGCCCAACACCCACAGGGTGTCGTGGCGTGTCCATCCGCGACCAGTGGTGAGCTGGCCGGTGGTTGTTCTGAATTCCATCACATCGATTTCGGAAGAGTTCAGGGTGCAAAGGGCGCGTCTGGCCCTTCATGCGCCGGCAGCGTCTGCCGGAATGCCATTGAATTGGCGTAGGGAGGGGGATCGGGAAGAGGCATGTCTCCGGTGTCGTTATATTGGATGTGCTAATGAATGTTGCGCGGAAAAGCCATCGGCTTTCCGTTCGCAAGTCGCGTTGCCGATGCGATCGAGCACGCTCGGCTCACTCAAGTGAATGCTAGCTGGCGCCGGGCGCAAACGTGCCGCGAAGTGGCGGTAGAAATTGCAACGACATCCCGAATCGGAACAGCCGTTCGCAACAAGCCCGAGCCTGCGCGGGCTCGGGCGAAGGCGCTGGCGAATGCCTGCCGCATTCGGACATTCCTGGACGGCCACGGGTCCGGAAACTAATCAGCCGAGAACCCGCTGGCCTTGATCGGGCCTTCCCAGCTCGCCGCGGTAGTGGCCTGCAGTCTGGCGAGTTCCGACGGCGTGGAAAACGCTGGTGACATGGCGAACTGCTTGATACGCGCTTGCAACTCATGCGACCGCATCGCCTCCTCAAGTGCCTTGTTCAGACGCTTTACCTTGTCGGCCGGCAGGCCAGCCGGCGCATACAGTGCCACGTACGCATCAGCGGCGACATTGATACCCGCTTCACGTAGCGTTGGGACGTTGGGAAGAAAAGGGCTGCGGCTCTCACCGGTTGTGGCGAGGATCCGTACCTTGCCGGACTTGGACATTTCCATCGGTTCATAGATCGTATCGATGATCATGGGAATCTGTCCCCCGGCCAGGTCCACAAGCGCGGGGGCGCCGCCTTTGTAAGGCACGTGCTGAAGCTGCATCCCGTTAGCGGTGCCGATCATCCCGCCAAGGAAGTGGCTGATGTTGCCCGGCCCGGACGTGCCATAGGAAGCCTCGGATGGATGAGCTTTCGCCCACACCAGGACTTCCTTGATCCCGCCGGGAGGCGCCTTCGGTCCTGCCGCGACGCACAGTTCGTACGTCGTCACCCGTCCAACCGGTGTGAAGTCCTTCACCGCATCGAATTCGAGCTTCTTGAAGGCGTGCGGAAAGATCGTGAACGGTGCGCTGTTTGCGAGCACCAGGGTCTGGCCATCGGGCGGCGAGCGCTTGAGTTCGGCAAGTGCCAGGCGCTGGTTGGCGCCTGGCTTGTTTTCTACGATGACCGGCTGCTTCAGTGTCACGCGGAGACTTTCGGCGAGCGCACGGCCGACGGAGTCGATGGCGCCTCCTGCCGAGAAGCCGACCAGAAGGCGCACCGGCGTTGAGTTCTGCTGGGCGAGCGATACGCCGGCAGACAGCGAAAGCAAGGTTGCTAGGGTGATCGATCGGATCATGATTGTCGTCCTCCATGGGTGGGTAAGCCTGGTAATTCTTATTGTTTCAGGCAACGCTCGGTGGCCTTGCGGTGGCACCCGCTCGGCAGATCGCTACGGATACGCCGGTCGAAGCGGCTGGTGCGCTGCCATGACTATGGGTCCGATCCATGGTAGGTTTTGCCCGTCGCAAAAGCGGCGCGTTCTCCCCCGTCAAAAGGAAACAATGATGCGAATTGGTAGTGGGGAAGTGCCGCGCGCGATAGCTGCGGCGGAGCGGTGCCTCGTGCCTGCAAGCTGCATGGGACGTGGTGGGAACACCGTGGTGGGTAACGGCGAAGTGGCGATGTGGACGTCCACATATTGAACGGCTAGGTTCGTGAAACGCCCGAAGGTCGAACTGCGACCTCTGGACCTGCGGCTTGCGGTCGACGCGCTGCAGACGCTCAAGGGGCTCGCCAGATCCTTCGCTGTCTGGGCCTGGCGCGACATTCGGCTGCGAGGCATCCGCTACGACCTCCCTGAGGTGCCGCAGACCGTCGGGCCCGCGGCGCGCTGCCTGCACGTTGGCAAGGAATGGGACGATATCGCAGCGCCGGCGGAATGGTCGGGCCTGCGAAATCCTTACGTGGAGAGTTTCACGGCTGACCGCCTGCGATCCTGCCATGCAGGCGAAGGCCAAGGGGCGGGTGGTCTGGGCGTTGCCTACCGCTCAACAGTTCTTCGTCGATGCAGAGGCGGCGTTGCTGATTGCCCCGATCGAGTTTGATCCGCTGGAAGTCTATGACGCCAGCATCGCGCCGGGCCAGGTAACCGCTGGCTTCCGCTGGTACGCTCAGTATGGGGATCGACTGGGCCTCACGCTCGAAGGCAACGCCCTATGCGCACGCTCCTTGCCTTTCGAAAGCTTGCCGCCGAAGGCCGGCTGGCCTGGAAGGGACCGCAACACCAGAACCCCTGCTTTGACGTGAAGTAGATGCAAAAAGCTCGAGCTGCAAGCCCCGAATGATGCGATTGAGGTCACGGGTGACCCGGAATCCGCCGAATGACCGATGCTACTAGCTATCCGACTTTTCGCGCACAGCATTGCGCAGGTGCAGGCGCATGAAATCCGCCGCCGCTTCTTGCTGGCCATTCAGCAGCATGTCGATCAGCGTTAGGTGTTCGCGGCAGCGCCGTTCGGCCTGGTCGCGGTCTACTGCCTTGCGGTATTCCATGAGTCGGCGCAAGCGGTCAAGACGCCGCAGGCCTTCGAGGATAAACGCGTTGCCTGAGCAAGCGGCAATGGTTTCATGCAGGCGGCTGTTTGCGTCGAACAGCGCGGCTGCGGAGGCGGAGTAGACACCGCCGTTTGCCAGCGCTTCTTGCTCGGCGCGGCAGCGCAACAGCGCTTCCCGGTCGAGCTCGAAGGTCGGTTCCAGGATGCCGGCGGCTTCAATCAGCAAGCGATAGCGGTAGCCCTGTTTGTAGGTCTCGGCGGACGTGAGCACGGGCAGGAACATCCAACCGTGGCCAGGCAGTCGTTCCACCCATCCCTCCTGCGCCATTCGGCGCAGGATCGCGCCAAGTTGCGCACGCGTGATGCCATACCTGCGCATCATTTCGTTTTCGGTGAAGCGATCGGGCAATACTCCATTGAGCCGCTCCTCCGCAATCCTGAAGTAGACGGCCTCTGCGCCGTCGCCTTCGCTGCCATCCACTTCCCGGCCATCCACCGGTACCACGAGGCTGCCTTCGGCCACCGCATAACCGCCTTCCGGATGCGCCGCAACCACTGACTGTGACGCCAGGCGCCTCAAGGCCTCTCGCACGGGCGAACGCGACACGCGGAACTGCTCGGCCAGCGCCCGCTCGGGCAGACGTGTACCCGGCGCCATCCCGGCAGCAGAGATGTACTGATGAATGTTTGCCGCGAGGGCGTCGGCGAGCTGGCGGGCCATGAGAGGAAGCGTTCAAACCGGTTGTCGGATGCTATCACATCTATGTTGGACTTTTGGAAAATCAAAAGGCCAACGATGATGCCATGCACATTGACGGCGGGCGGCGTCAAATTCCGCAGGCAGGGAAGCTGACATCGGGTATACCATGAAAATTCCCTGCTGTGCCTTGTGCTGCAAGGGCTGGCGATCGCTGTTGGTCGACGGCGGTTCTTTGTAAATCCAAAAAACCCTTTACATGGTTCTTTGAGCTTATAAAATGCCATTCATCGCGTCCCCTTGGCGGCGCACCGACAACAACAGGAGACAGCAGTGCATCGCAGACAAGTGCTTCAGGCAGGCCTGGCGGCCATCGGCGGACTTTCCCTCTTTGAAGCCATGGCGGCTAACGCACCTGGTGTGTCCACACAAGGATCTTCAGTGAACCCGGATCTCGTCTCCCACGTCAGCGCGCCATCTTTTCGGCCGCCGCCCGGCAGTTGTGATTGTCACGTCCACATCTTCGACGGCGCGCGTTTCCCATTCGCGGCCAGGCGCTCGTACACGCCGGCTGCGGCCCGCGTCGAAGACCTGGTTGCGTTTGAGCAGCGCCTCGGTATCGATCGCGTCGTACTGGTACAGCCCAGCGTCTATGGTTCCGACAACGCGGCCTTGCTCGACGCGTTGGGCCGGCTTGGCGAGCGGGCCCGCGGTGTGGCAGTGATCGACCTGGAGACAAGCACGCCGGCGGCGCTGCAGGCAATGCATGCCCGGGGCGTCCGAGGCATCCGCCTCAACCTGGAGGTGAGCGGCCAACGCGACCATGGCTTCGCGCTGAAGCAGCTGAAGCGCGCGGAGGGATTGGTCGGGCCTCTCGGCTGGGCGGTACAGGTCTATGCGGATGTCGATGTAATCGCCGAACTGTCCGTCGATATCGCGGCGCTGCAAGTGCCCGTGGTGCTCGACCACTTCGCCGGCATCAAGGCTTACAAGAAGGAAGAGCAGAAGGCGGCGTTCGCCAGCGTGGTTGAGTTGGTGAGGCGCGGCAACGCGTACGTAAAGCTGTCGGCGCCGTATCGCGCGTCGCGTAACGCGCCCGATTTCGACGACGTTGCGGAATTTGCGATGGCGCTGATCCAGGCGCGTTCAGACCGCCTGGTGTGGGCGTCCGACTGGCCGCACACCGGCAGCTCCGCGAGCCGCACGGGCAACCTCGATCAGGTCGAGCCCTTCCGCAAGACGGATGCAGGGCGCGCGCTGAACCAATTGGCGAGCTGGACGACCGCCCCCGCGTTGCTGCAAGGCATTCTCGTTGACAACCCGGCCCGGCTCTACGGCTTTGACCGTGCCGCGGCCTGACCACACACCAGTGAATCAGCAGGAACTACCCATGACGATCAAGACCCCTTCAGGTGCGGTGCTGCTCAAGCCCGACCAATTGCCTGCCTATGACCGTGGCGGCGGCGCCAGCACGACTCCGCTGGTAGGCAAGTCCATCGGTTCGGACAGCTTTATTACCGGCTACACGTCGTTTGCCGGCGGCGTCGAAATTCCGTTCCACAGCCATAACTGCCAGGAAAGCGTTGTGCTTGTGGAAGGTGAGGCCATGCTCGATATCGACGGGATCGAGTACCGCTTGAAGCCGCTGGATACCACATTCATCCCACCCAACGTGCCGCACCGCTTCCGCAACCTGTCGAAGACCGCGCCGATGAAGATCCTGTGGATCTACGCGACCATCGACGCCACCCGTACCCTCGTCGATAGCGGCGAAACCCGGACCGTATCGGCCGAGCACCAGACCCCCAAGGCCTAACAGAGATTTCCACCATGCGCATTCTTGTTCTCCCGGGCGACGGCATCGGCCCCGAAATCGTTGCTGCCTCCATCGATGTCCTGAAGCAGGCCGACCAGGTCTTTGATCTGGACCTGCAGTTCGACTATGAGGATGTCGGCTTCGCCAGCCTTGAAAAGCACGGCACGACACTGCGCCAGCAGGTGCTGGACAAGGCCGCCTCATACGACGGCCTGATCCTGGGCACCCAGTCCCACGCGGACTATCCGGCGCCGGACAAGGGCGGCCGCAATATCTCCGCAGCGTTCCGTTGCGACCTGGACCTGTACGCCAACGTGCGGCCGTCGCGTTCGAGGGAATTCCTGGGAAAGGGCGCGAAGAACATGGACCTCGTCATCATGCGCGAGGCCACCGAAGGCTTCTATCCCGACCGCAACATGTACGAAGGCTGGGGCGAGATGATGCCGTCGAAGGACATGGCGATCTCGGTGCGCAAGATCACTGCCCATTGCTCGGAGCGCATCGCCCGTCGCTCGTTCGAACTGGCGATGAAGCGCAAGAAACACGTGACGGCGATCCACAAGGCCAACAGCTTCCATATGACCGACGGCCTGTTCCTGCGCGAAGTGCGCAAGGTGGCGGCGGAATTTCCCGAAGTGAAGCTCGACGACCTGCTGGTGGATGCATCGACGGCATACCTGGTGCGCGACCCGTCGCGCTTCGACGTGATCGTGGCGACCAATTTCTATGGCGACATCCTGTCGGACCTGGCCAGCGAATTGTCGGGCAGCCTGGGTCTTGGCGGCTCTGTCATGGCAGGCGATTCGCTGTGCTGTGCGCAGGCCCAGCATGGTTCGGCCCCAGATATCCAGGGCCAGGACAAGGCCAATCCGACGTCGATGATCCTGTCCGTCGCCATGCTCGTGCAGTGGCTCGGTGAGCACCGTGGCAAGCCGAACTTCGTTGCGGCAGCCATGGCCATCGACGCTGCCGTGGACCGGGTGCTGGCAAATCCTGCTACGCGCACGGCGGACCTTGGCGGCGCCATGGGCTGTGCGGCGTTCGGCAAGGCCGTTGCCGCAAGCATCATCGCGGGCTGAATCCCGCCTTTTGAGCGGCGCGGTGCCTCCAAGGCTGCCACCGCCGCCCCATCCACCGAAGAGAACATCCGGAGACAGCATGCACGCATTTAAGTCATTGCTGGCGATGACGCTCGCCAGTGTGGCGTTCATCGGCAGCGCCAGCGCCAACAGCAACTACCCGACGAAACCCGTCAGCATCATCGTGCCGTTCGCACCGGGCGGCGGCAGCGACAACGTGTCGAGATATATCGCCACGCGCTTGTCGGAGAAGACGAAGGCGCAGTTCCTGATCGACAACCGCCCCGGTGCCGGCACTAATATCGGCAATGAGGCGGCAGCGCGCGCGGCGCCAGACGGCCAGACGTTGCTGTTCGGCCAGGTGGCGTTGTCGATCAATCCGTTCGTCTACAAGAAGCTGCGCTACGACACGGAGAAGGACTTCGTGCCCGTGGTGCAGATCGCAACGTCTCCGACGGTGCTGGTCGTGACCAGGGATTTTCCGGAAAAGGACCTCAAAGGTGTGATCCGGTACATCAAGGCCAATCCCGGCAAGGTGAACTTTGCATCGGGTGGCAAGGGCACCTCGGTGCATCTGGCCGGTGAGCTGTTCCGCAGCATGACCCACGCCGAGATGGTCCACGTGCCGTACAAGGGCAGCGGCCCGGCCGTGACCGACCTGATCGGCGGACAGGTGCAGATGATGTTCGATACCGCGGCATCCGCGTTGCCCCAGCTCAAGGGCGGCAAGCTGCGCGCCATCGCCGTCACGGGCACGCATCGCTTGTCGGAACTGCCTGATGTGCCGACCTTTGCCGAGGCAGGCCTGAACGGTTTCGACGCGCCGGCATGGTACGGGCTGCTTGCTCCGGCCGGCACGCCGAAGCAGGCCATCCAGTTCCTCAATACACAGGTCAATGAAATCCTCAAGGAGCCTGCGACGAGGCAGCGGCTTGTGCAACTCGGCGCGGAGCCCGCAGGCGGATCGCCCGAGGATCTCGCCCGCTTCATGCGCGCCGAATCGGCCAGATGGTCGGCCGTCGTGAAGACGGCAAACGTGGCAGCCGACTAGGCCGTCCATCAACCCTCTGCCGCACCGGAGCGATAGCCCGGTGCGCCAGGGGCAGGTTTTTGTTCGAAACACCGGTCTTCCCGAAGGATAGCCATGACCCAAACCATTACGACTTACGACCCCAGTACGGGCGCCGTGCTGAAGACCTATGAAGGCTGGACCGCGGAACAGATTGAAGCGGCCGTCAGCGCCGGCCATGCTGCCGCGACAGCCTGGGGCCGGCAACCACTGGGGAACCGCGTTGCGGCGGTGCGCCGCCTGGCTGACGAACTGCGTCTCCAGGCCACGCCTTTTGCGGAGCTGATCGCTGCAGAGATGGGCAAGGTGATAACCGAGGCCGCTGGCGAAATGGAGAAGTCCGCGGTCACCGCGCTTTACTATGCTGACAACGCCATGCGCATTCTCGCCGATGAAAAGGTTGAGATTGAGGGGGTTGATGCGTGGGTCAGCTACGAACCGATCGGGCTGGTGCTGGCCGTGATGCCGTGGAATTTCCCGGTGTGGCAGGTGATGCGTTTCGCGATTCCGGCGATTACGGCCGGCAACGGTGTACTGCTGAAGCATTCGCCCAATGTCACGGGTTGTGCGCTGGCGCTGGAGAAGCTGTTCCTCGATGCCGGCGTGCCGGAGCATCTGGTCACTACGCTGGTCGTCGCCGAACCGGACGTGCCACAAGTCATCGATGGCCTGATCCAGGACGACCGTATTGCGGCCGTGACGCTGACGGGGTCCAACCGCGCTGGTGCCGCCGTTGGCGCGGCGGCGGGTCGGGCATCGAAGAAGTCGGTGCTGGAACTGGGCGGCTCCGATGCGTTTATCGTGCTTGACGATGCGGATCTCGACAAGGCCGTGGCGGCGGCCGTCAAGGCGCGCTTCCATAACGCCGGACAAAGCTGTGTCTGCGCCAAGCGCTTTATCGTCTCTGAACGCATCGCCACGGCATTCACCGAACGGTTTGTACAGGCCACGCAGGCACTTGTCGTCGGCAATCCCAACGAGTCCGCCACGCAGATGGGGCCGCTGGCTCGTCCTGACCTGCGCGACGCGCTGGACCAGCAGGTGCGCCGGTCGCTGGAAGCTGGTGCAGTGCTGCTCGCGGGCGGCAAGGCCATCGAGGGCCCTGGCAATTTCTATGCGCCTACCGTGCTCGGCAATATGCAGCCAGGCATGGCCGCCTTCGACGAAGAGACGTTTGGTCCGCTGGCCGCCATCGCGGTGGCTAAGGACGACGCTGACGCCGTACGCCTGGCCAATGCCACGCCGTTTGGCCTGTCGGTGAGCGTTTGGGCCGGATCGAGCCAGCGCGCGCTGGCGGTGGCGAAGGGCATCACCAGCGGCGCCGCGTTCATCAACGCGATCACCGCTTCCGACGCGCGCGTGCCGTTTGGCGGCACAAAGAAGTCAGGCTACGGCCGCGAGCTTGCCGCCGCCGGCATCCGCGAGTTCACCAATGCACGTACCTATTGGGCAGCGGCGTCTGCGTGAGCGTCCCTGACGAGTGCTGCATCAGCCGACAGCTACCCTTAACACCTGTGCGAGCCAATCGCTGAACGCCTGGAGTCGTCGTGCCAGGTGTAGGCGAGGCGTATAGCATTGGGTGGCCGCGATATCGGGCTGGCTACTGACTACCGGCCGATGTCTGGCCTTTCGACACGCTTGTCGGACATTGCGGGCGAGGGCCCTTCGTCGGTGGCAAACTGGCCGAGCGTCAAGCGTGCCTGCGCGATGTCGTAGCGTTCGCCGCTGCCGCCTAACGACATCGTTACGGTCTTGGCCGCATTGAGTAAGGTGGCCACGGCGGCAAACATGGTCGCCGGCGCGCCGAGGCGCCCGATGGGCCCAGATATCGTCATCGCACCGACCAAGCGGTCCGTCGCATCAAATACGGGCGCCGACGCTGACGCCGTTTCCCTTTCACGTTCGCCGTAGGAAACTGCCCAAAGCAGGTCACGCACCGAGCTCATACGGGGATCAACAGGCTTGCTGAATGCACGTAGCACCTTGCCGGACGCACCGCGATCAATGGGAAATTCCTCGCCGACACCGATCGACACTCGGACTGCCCGTGCTGGTTCGACGCGATGGAGAACGACGCGCATGCTGCCTTCGCGCACGTAGAACGATGAAGTTTCCCCCAGCTCCCTACTGAGTTGCGCCAGCAACCGCTCCACCACGGGCCCGACCCGGAATGATCGTTGATAAATCGCAGCGAGCCGCAGTGGGGCCGGGCCTACCCCGTATTGGCCGTCATCCAGCTTACGGATGAACCCCCCGTGCTCCAGCGCGCCGACCAATCGCAGCACGGTGCTCTTGTATAGGCCCGTCCGCCGGGAGAGTTCGGTCAGCGTAAGCCGCTCATCGTCGAGGCCGAAGGCCTCCAGGATCGCGAAGGCACGATCGAGCACTGCGACGCCGCTGGTGCCCGGTTCAAGATCACCGTTCTCTGAAGTCATATTTCGAGAGGCGCTGTGGCCCCGTTCGCCAATGTGTTCTGCTCAGTAGAACACGAAATCAAAAAAACGGGAATTCAGGGGTTTACCCTAGTTAAAGACTCCGGATTTCCGATCTAAAGTTTTGTCCAACAGAACATAGTTCTTCTGAATAGAACCAATTGGTGGTGCCGGCCTAAGGTTGGGCTTGGTTCAATCGATCACGAGATGAACGCACAGACGAATTACTTGCCCGTCCGCGAACAATGGCTCGCCAAGGGCGCCGAGCCGCCGATTGACCCTGGCCTGCCGATAATCGATGCGCACCACCACTTCTATGAGCGCCCGGGATGGACTTATCTGGCCGACGATTACCTGGCCGACGTGCGAGAGTCGGGGCACAACCTCGAGGCATCGGTCTACATGCAAGCGCTCACGCGCTACTTCACGGACGGCCCTGAGCACAGGAAGCCGGTCGGCGAGACGGTGTACGTCGCGAAGGCGACCCGCAAGGATGAGCGGTTAGCACCGCAGTTGTGCAAGGGCATAGTCGGTTACGTCGACCTTCGGCAGGGTGCTGCGGTCCGCGAAATTCTGGAAGCGCATGTCGCAGCTGGCGAGGGGCGCTTTCGTGGCGTGCGCCATCTGACGACCTGGGATGCGGACACATCGTTGGTGAACCCGCTGAGCGCGGCGCCTCGAGGCCTATTGCTGGATGCTCGGTATCGGGCCGGGGTCAGTCAACTGGCTCCGATGGGACTGTCATATGACGCATGGCTGTTCTTCCACCAACTACCTGAGTTGGCCGACTTGGCCCGGGCCAACCCGGACACAACGATTGTTGTGAACCATTGCGGCGGCGTACTTGGGATTGGCGCCTATGCCGATCCGGGGCGGGCCGTCTTTAACCAATGGTCGACATCGATGCGGGCGCTGGCCCAGCTTCCGAATGTCTTTGTGAAGCTCGGCGGCCTGGGCATGCGCATCAACGGGTTCGGGTTCGACAAGGGCGAGAGGCCGCCTTCGTCCCTGCAGCTCGCGCAAGCGTGGAAGCCATGGATACACAGCTGCATCGAGATGTTCGGTGCCGACCGCTGCATGTTCGAGAGCAATTTCCCGGTGGACAAGGGCTCGTATCCCTTCGGGAATGGCTGGAACGCTTTCAAGAGGATGACCGAGGACGCGAGCGCTGAGGAGCGCGAGGCCTTGTTCAGGGGTACCGCCACCTCTGTATATCGGCTTGGCGGCAGCGACGCTGCCAGTGCTGCAACCGCGCGTTAGATGCGCTATCGGCCGTTGGGCAATGGACCCGGTACGTGCCGCCCACAGGAGACAACATGATGCCTTCCTATACCAAGTTTGCCGCAAGGCGTTGCGTGACACGCGCCGCCACGGCCCTGATTTGCCTGGCAGTGGCGACGGCCGCGATGGGTGCCGCCACCGCTGACGCCTACGCCGCGGATGCCTATCCGAGCCGGCCCGTTCGCTTGGTGGTGCCGTTCCCCCCGGCCGGTGGCACTGACGTGCTATCAAGGCTGGTCTTCAACAAGATCGGAATGTCCACACAGTGGAGTGTCGTGGTGGAGAACCGCGCTGGGGCGGGCGGCAACATCGGCCTGGACCTCGTTGCGAAGGCGAAACCGGACGGCTACACGCTTGGGATGGGGCAGACCGCAAACCTGGCGATCAATCCCGCGCTGTATCCGAAGATGCCCTACAACGCGGTAAAGGATTTCACCCCGATAGCGTTGGTCGCCGCGCAGCCTGTCGTGCTCATTGTGCGAGCCGACGCGCCTTACAAGAATCTGGCTGAGTTCGTCGCTGCGGCGAAGAGCCGGCAGATGTCAATGGCGTCGGCGGGTACCGGCACGGTAGGGCACCTGACCGGCGAAATGTTCCAGCGTAGGGCAGGCATCAAGTCGCTGCACGTGCCATACAAAGGCGCATCCCCGGCGCTGAACGATCTGCTGGGCGGCCAGACCGATTTCTACTTCGCGACGCCGCCCATCGCCATGCCCATGATCAGGGCCGGAAAGGTCCGCGCCCTTGCTGTCACCTCGGCAAAGCGCCTGCCGATTCTGCAGTCGGTCCCAACCGTCGCAGAGTCCGGTTATGCCGGGTTCCAGGCGGAAGACTGGAAGGCGCTGGTCGCCCCCGCCAATACGCCGCCCGAAGTCGTGTCTCGCCTCAATGCCGAGGTGAACAAGGCACTGTCTCAGCCAGACACGATCGCCAAGCTCAAAGAGGAAGGCAGCGAGCCGAAGGGTGGCTCGGCGAAGGAGCTCGAAGCGCTACTGAAATCGGAAAACGCGCGCTGGGGTGACATCGTGCGCCAGTCTGGCGCACGCGTCGACTGAGTGAAACGTAACAAGCACTGGGTCAACCGGTCCAGTGCCGCATCGATGCAGAGCATGCCATGAACAAACCACTGCGCGGGAAGCGTATTCTTGATCTGACCAATGTGTTGGCGGGCCCATTCTGTTGCCATCAACTCGCGCACATGGGTGCAGACGTTATCAAAGTGGAGACGCCGGGCACTGGTGACCTTGCCCGGCAGCTCGGCGCTGACGCGGAACTCAACCGCAAACTGATGGGCGTTTCTTTCCTTGCCCAGAACCCAGGCAAGCGCTCCATCACCGTCAATCTCAAACATGCACGCGGCAAAGATGTCTTGCGCCGGCTGGTTCAGAATGCCGATGTCCTTGTGGAGAACTTCCGTCCGGGTGTCATGACGCGGCTGGGCGTTGGCTACGACGAACTTCAGCGCGTCAATCCGCGCTTGATCTACTGCGCGATCTCTGGCTTCGGTCAGGATGGCCCCCTGTCGGACTTGCCTGCCTATGACCAGATCATCCAGGGCATGTCCGGCGTCATGAGCATCACGGGCGATGCCGAGTCCGCTCCACTGCGTGTGGGTTATCCGGTCGCCGACACGATTGGCGGCATGACGGCCGCTTTCGCCATTGCGTCAGCGCTTGCGGACAGCGAACGAACGCAAGGGTACTTCCTCGATGTGTCGATGCTGGAGGCGACGATGGCAACGATGGGTTGGGTCGTGTCCAACCACCTCATTGCAGCCAAGGAGCCGATGGCCTTGGGCAACGTCAACATGACGGCAAGCCCTTCCGGCACGTTCCGGACTGGCGATGCACCACTCAATATCGCTGCCAACAAGCAGGAGCAGTTCGAAGCCGTCTGCCGCGTCATCGGTCGCCCGGATCTGGCGGGCGATCCTCGCTTTGCCGAGCGACAGTCACGGCTGACCAATCGTGACGCGCTGACGGCGGAACTGGAGGCTGAACTGGCGAAGAAGCCAGCCATGGAATGGTGGACATTGCTCAACGAAGCAGGGGTGCCCGCAGGACCGGTGCTGACGGTACCAGAGGTTCTCGCGCATCCACAAGTCCGCGATCGCGGCATGATTGGCGACTTTTCGGACGTGCCAGGAGTGGATCGCGATATCCGATTGGTGCGCACAGGATTCAAGGTAAACGGGTCGGCTCCGTCGGTGCAAACGCCCCCACCGCAGCTCGGGGAGCACACCGACGAGATTCTGCAGGAACTCGGTTACACCACGGACGACATCGCAGCGCTGAAAAAGGAGCGTGCACTATGACAGATTCCACCAATCCAAACATGGCGCTGCCCGATGCCGGCCAGCAGGCTTCGCAGGACTGGTGGCGCACCCGCATCATCGACATGCAGCCCGGCGAGATTCGCTTCCGCGGCTATCCGATCGAGGAACTGATTGGCAATGTGTCGTTTGTCCAAATGGTCTGGTTGATGCTGCGTGGTGAACTGCCAATGCATGAGCAAAGCGCATTGCTCGATGCCGCACTGATGGCAGGCGTGGACCATGGCCCGCAGGCGCCCAGCATTGCGATTGCCCGCATGGCAGCGACGTGCGGCGTTGGACTGAACAGCGCGATGGCATCAGCAGTGAACGTTCTGGGCGATGTGCACGGCGGCGCGGGCGAGCAGGCTGTCGACCTCTACCTCGACATCGCGCGTCGAGCCGACGAGGGCGCGACGCTGGACGATGCCGTGGCAGCGGGATTGGCCCAGTATCGCGATCTGCACGGCAAGTTCGTGTCGGGCTTCGGCCATCGCTTCCACCCTGTTGATCCGCGCGCGCCACGTCTGCTGGCGCTGGTCGAACAGGCAGCGGCCGCCGGGATCGTCAGCGGACGATTCGCCGATATCGCACGACGCATCGAGCAGGCTCTTGGTGCGGGCCGCAGCAAGTCCATTCCGATGAACATCGATGGGGCCACTGCGGTCATTTACGCAGAGCTGGGCTTTCCGGCACCTTTGGCACGAGGCTTGTTCTGCCTGTCACGCTCCGTTGGCATTCTCGCCCACGCCTGGGAGCAGACCTGCCAGGGCGGCAGGAACAAGGGCCCCATTCCTCGGCAATTCCTCTGTTCCTATGTCGGCGAACCGAAACGAGCGGTGCCGGTGCCTCGCCGTTCCTGATACCGGCCCGGCAACCCAGAACTCGATTCTGGTGCGCCGGCCGACTCTTCTCAGCACTTCTTGACAGCGATTTGACGTATGCAAGTCGCCTCGCCACGACAACACAAGGAGACAACCATGTTGAACCGACTCATTGCCGCCGGCGCCATCATGCTGGCCAGCCTTCCCGTTTGCGCTGATACCTGGCCCAGCAAGCCCGTGCGGGTCATCGTCCCATATTCTGCGGGGGGTACAACAGACTATGTCGCCCGGCAAGCTGCCCAGAAGCTCACGGATGCTACTGGCAAGTCGTTCTTCGTCGAGAACAAGCCTGGCGCCAGCGGCACAATTGGTACGCTCCAGGTCGTGCGCGCGGCGCCGGACGGCTATACCTTGCTGGCGAACGACACCACCTACACGATGCTGCCGTCCCTCTTCAAGAAACTGCCATGGGATCACCAAAAGGATCTAATTCCGGTAACCACGATTGCGCAGACTCCGGTCATTCTGATCGTGCCGGCGGGTTCGCCATTCAAGAGCCTGCAGCAGTTGATTGCATTCGCGAAGCAAAATCCAGGGAAGCTCAACTTCGGCTCGGGAGGTGCGGGAAGCTCGACGCACCTTGCGGCTGAGGTCTTCGAGAAGTCATCCGGCGTCACGATGAGCCACATCCCGTACAAGGGAGCAGGAGAGGCGCTGATGGGGTTGATCTCGAGCAATGTGGACGTGCTGATCACCGCGACGCCCACCGCCGTCCCTCAAGTCAAAGGCGGCAAGGCACGTGCGCTGGCCGTGACGGGCAATGCTCGCGTGCCTGCTCTTGCCGACGTTCCCACGTTTGCCGAGGCGGGTCTGAAGGACTACAACGTCGTCAACTGGTTCGGCTTGGCGGCACCGAAAGGCACACCGGACGATATCGTCACAAAGCTGCAGGTCGAGATCCAGAAGAGCATGAATAGCGCCGACATGAAGGAACGACTGACTGGCATGGGCGCCACGCCGGGCGGTGTTCCGTCCAGCGAGTTTGCGAACCGGATCAGGCAGGATACGGCCATGTGGACCGAGGTCGCGAGATCAGCAAATGTAAAGCCGGAATAGAATACGACTTCTGCACTGACATCTCCCTGCCTGATGCGATGCTTTTTTGCGTCGGGCGCGCACCGACGCGCCGCTGGCGGTTGACGACTTTTTTGGGCGGCTGGTATGCGCTAATTTCCTTTAGCCGCGACGGATCAGTCCCGCGGCGAAACGGCGGGCATTCTGGATGTAGTCCTCGGCGCTCTTCCCCAAGCCATCCAGTTGCTCTGGACTCAGCGGCTTGATGGCCTTCCCCGGCACGCCCAGCACCATGTGGTCATCTGGCATCTCCTTGCCTTCGGTCACCAACGCCCCGGCGCCGACGAGCGAGCGAGCACCGATCCTTGCGCCGTTCAGAACCATTGCACCGATGCCTATCAGTGCGCCGTCGCCCACGGTGCATCCGTGCAGCACCACCCGATGGCCTATGGTGACGTGGTTGCCTACAGTGAGAGGGACTCCTTCATCGGCATGCAGGATAGAGCCATCCTGGATACTTGTCCCGGAACCGATCGTCAGGGTCGCGTTGTCGCCCCGCAGCACGGCGCCGAACCAGATACTGGATCCCTCGCCGATCACCACGTCGCCGATTACATCGGCACTGTCAGCAATCCAGACACCCGGTGCAATGCGGGGAGAAATACCGTTCAATTCGTAGATAGCCATAGTAAGTTCGAATCAATCGAAGGTTACGGAAGAGTGGGAATATATGGACGCGCCGCAGACGGGTAGTTCCGCTGTCAGCACCGTCCCGGTTTGAGATTCGGTCAAAAACAGGGACGACGTGCCCGGCTTGAACGCGACGTTGGTAATGTTGTGACCCGTCGGACTTCGCACGTAATGAGTAACTTCACCGGCGGCGTTGAGGACAAAGGCTCCGCCCAGACTCGCATGGGCCACGACGAGGCCGCCATCGGCCGTGGGAGCCAGACCGTCTGGCCCACTGGTGCCGAAGAGCGTCTGGAAGGCGCCCATTTTGGAGATTGTTCCGTCGCGCATTATCGGTGCCCGCCAGACCTGATTCGCTCGGGTGACCGCGACGAACAGCACGTTGCCCTCGGCGTTCAGGGCGATGCCGTTCGGGCTCGGAACATTCGAAACCAGACAGTCCAGTCCGCCGTCCACCCTATGGCGATAGACTCGTCCAGTCGGATCATGCAGGCCGGTTTGGCCCTGATCGGTGAAGTACAGGTTGCCGCTCGAATCAAAGACGAGATCGTTGACTCCCTTAAAGGACTCGCTGTTGCGCGTGCCGAGCACAGTTTCCAGGGCTCCTGTGGCGGCGTCGACTCGAATGATCCCATGCCTGTAATCCGCGACTAGCAGGCTGCCGTCCTGATGAATTGCAAGGCCGTTGGGCCAGCCGAGTCCGTCGGCGATAACCGTCCAGTCATCGGGCGCGTTGACCCGGAGTATCCGCCCGTGCGGAACGTCGGTCAGATAAAGGGCGCCGTCTTGCGAGAATGCCGGGCCTTCGAGAAAGCAGTCCACGAGCTGGCCCTGTTTGTTGGCATCGGCCCATGGGCTATGTCGCGCCATCCGAAGGCCGTCGGGAACGCGCGCAAAAACCGCGGCTTGAATGACGATAGGCGGGGCGAACGAGAGGTTCCACATGGTCATGTCTACGCTTTCGGGTCATTCCGGCTTTACACCGGCCTTCTCTCCAACCTGGGCCCAAATCACGATTTCCTGATTTACAAAGCGCCCAAAAGCCTCGACGCTCATCGGTCGGTAGACTGCACCTTGTTGAGCAAACGTCCGTTGCACCTCAGGGTCCCGCATTGCCGTGGCCACCAGGTCGTGCAGCTTGGCCACGATTGCGGGCGAAGTGCCGCGAGGGGTAGCAAGTCCAAACCAGCTGACTCCCTTGTAGTCGGGCAGGCCGGCCTCGGCAAAGGTCGGTACGGCGGGAAGGGCGGGGATTCTTTCGCTGCCGCTGACGGCCAGCGCCCTGACGCGCCCACCCTTGACTTGCGCAATGCTGGTCGGCGTTGCAGCGACTAGCATGTCAATCTGCCCGGCCAGTAAGTCTGCTGCGGCTGCCCCCGCACCGCGGTACGGGATGTGGGTGATCGACACACCTGCCACCGACTTGAAGAGCTCTGCCCCAAGATGCGTGGAACTGCCTGGTCCGCCGGAGCCGAAGTTTAGTTTGCCGGGATTCGCCTTGGCAAACGCCACGAGTTCGGCAACCGTCTTGAACGGCGATCGCTCTGGCACCGTGAGCATCACGGGCGTTTCGATCAGCTCCGTGATGTGAACAAGATCCTTCATGTGGTCCCACGGCAGCTTGGCGAAGACCAGAGGCAACATCGCGTAGGTGGTGTCGGTCACCAGCAAGGTGCTGCCATCAGGCGCGGATCGCACAACCTCCTGCGTTGCGATGGTGCCGGAGCCTCCGGTCTTGTTCTCGACGAAGAAACTCTTGCCGGTAAGCTTGGTCAGTTTTTGCGCGATCAGGCGAGCAGCGAAGTCTGTCGTGCCGCCCGCGGAGTAAGGCACGACCAGCCGTACCGGCTTGTCGGGCCACGCGCTGGTTTGCGCCAGAGTGGGCAGGCTGCAGATCAGTCCGGCGGAAACTAGAAGTATGCCGAGGGTCGTTCGGCGCGCCGAGTTGGCCATGATGTTGTCTCCGATATGTGCGTTGTGATCGGACTTTTAGTTGAGTGTCTTGCGCAGCCAGCCATCGATCCATGCCGCGACATCGTTACTGTTCTTCTCGAGCATAACCATGTGACCGTTGCCGCGCAGGCCTATTTCTTCCAGCCTGACGATTTCGGTAGGCACTCCCGCCTGGGATAGCCAGCGTGCGGTGCAGTGGTCGTACTGCGAATGGAAGGACGCCTCAGTGATCAGCACGGTGATCGGTATGCCTTTGAGGTTGGGCAGTTGTCGCGCCGGGGCCTTTTGTCGCCAGCACGCCATCAACTGCGGACGCTCTGGCGTGGTCTCTTTCTCGATGTCAAGCGTGGAAGCATCCATGACGGGGGGGTCGTAGGTAATAGGCACGTCTGCCACACCCCATGCAAGCTGCTTCTTGGCGCCGAAGACCGTGGAGGATTCGATGGGCGGACCGTTTGGCTCAACCGATACAATCGCCTTGACCAACTGCGGGCGGGCGTCAGCCAGCAGCCAGCCGAACGGCCCTGCCTGTGAGTGCGTGATCAACACCGCCGGGCCAATACGATCCAGCAGTGCCGTGCCGGCTTGCTTCACCAGGGCTTGAGTCTCTGCGTTGGTTCCCAAGTATTCGACCTGACTCGAATAGAACTGATCGAACACCGAGTCGCCCATCCTGCCTTTGTTGGGCCCGGTGCCTGGCCATTGGGTATGGAGCTTGGCCTGCGGCCAGTTCCCACGGGCCGCGGAGTCAGTGAATAGCATTTCAATCTTGGGCGCAGAGAACTTCGTCAGCGTGCCATCCAGGCCGGGGTGCCACGCGGACCGGCCCCTTGCGGGCTGGTCCACTAGGTACACGTCGTAACCTCGATCTAGGAAATACGATGCCCAACCTGGGCGTCCGTCCGGCGTCGTGATCCAGTTCACAGCTGTCTGGGCAGCGCCGTGGAAGAAAACCACCGGGTACTTTTGCGTCACGCGGGCAGGGGCGAGATGCTCAACGTACATCGCCCCCTGCATGACTTCCTGCCCCCCCGTACCAACGTATCGGCCGCCGGCGAAGAACACGTCGCGACGTTCCGCCGCGGTCTGGACCGCGGCCCTTGGTGAATCAGTCGTGGGCATGCCACCGCACCCGCCCGTCACGACCGCGCCGACCATGCACACGACACTGGCGCTGGCCTTGCAATTTGCCCGAAATTGCCTCTTCATGGTTTCTTTGTCTCCATTGCGTCTTGAAGGTCTAAAGGGGAGTCAAGGTCAGTCACTCGAGCTTGATGCCGGCTACGCGAACGAGATCGCCCCACTTCTTGCCCTCATCCTGGATAAACCTCGCAAAATGCGCGGGTGATCCACCCAACGGCTCACTGCCTTCCTCCTGGAGCTTCTTGACGATGTGCGGATCCTTCAAGGTGGCCTGCACGCGGGCATTGATCTGGTTCACTATCTGGAGAGACACGCCGGCGGGTGCGACAAGACCCGTCCACGCGCTGCTCTCGAACCCCGGGAAGCCCGATTCCGCCACCGTTGGCACTGCCGGCAGTGCTGCCAACCGTTGAGGCGAGCTGACAGCGAGCGCCCGCAGTTTGCCGGTTCGGATCATCGGGTAAGCCGCCTGTGGCACGCTGAAGAAGAAGTCGGTCTGGCCGCCCATCAGGTCGGTCAGCGCCTGACCGGCCCCCTTGTAGGGTACGTGCAGGAACTTCACGCCAGCCTTCCTCCCCAGGAGTTCACCTGACATGTGCCCGATGGTCCCGGCACCCGAAGAGGCCATCTTGACTGCACCGGAACGCGCCTTGGCTGCCTTGAGCAGGTCGTCAACGGTCTTGTGAGGGGAGTCGCCTCGAACAACGAGCACCACCGGCTGCGATGCGACAAGAACGATCGGAGTGAAATCCTTCACTGGGTCGAATGGCATCGAGGAGTACAGCCAGGGGTTAATGGCCAGATTGGCCGCCTGCCCCATGCCGATCGTGTAAGCGTCGGGTGCCGACTTGGCGAGGGACGCCATGCCGATGTTGCCTGTCGCGCCCGGCTTGTTTTCGATGACGACTGTCCAGCCGTGTTTCTGCAACAGGGAATCGGCGATGATGCGCGATATGGTGTCAGTGCCGCCGCCAGGCGGCATGGGCACGATCATCTTGATCGGCCGTTGAGGGTAGGTATTCTGGGCATAAGCGGGCAGGGTCGCGGCGCCCAGAAGGGCCGCTGTCAGCAAAGCACTGCGTGCAAGGGCCGCGCGACGAATATTCACACTCATGGTTGTCTCCTGATTTATATTGGTTTACGGATGAGGTGGGGGGCGGAACCACTCCGCTTACGAGACTGTGCCGATCACGCCCTCCGCAGCGAGATTGGAAATCTCGCTTTCGCTCAGGCCGAGCCTGGTCAGCAGTTCATGCCCCTTTTCTCCCAGGCGAGGCGGCTGATGGCGAACGCCCGGGCGTCGGCCGCCCAAGGTGAATGGCAATAGGGGGGTATAGGTGTCGTTGCCCGCCTTTTCGCCGTCAGGCAAGGAGACCCTCGCCAAGCCGCCGGTCTCCTTCAAGTGGATGTCGTCGAAGAGGTCGCCTGGGCGAGCGATCGGTGCAAAAGGCAACCCGTGGCGCTCAAAGTTGTCGGCCAACTCTTGTTTGGACATCGAACCTAGGCGGGTGCGGATATCTGGCATTAGCCACGGCCGTGCTTCCACGCGCTGGTTGTTCGTGATCAGCCGCGCGTCCCGGGAAAGGTCATCGAAGCCGAACGCCCGGCAGAAAATCTCCCACTGCGTATCGGACACGACGGCCAGGAAGATCTGCTCCCCGTCTTTCACGGTGAACACGTCGTAGATCGCCCAGGCCGATATGCGGCTGGGCATGGGGGAGGGTGCCAGCCCAGTCACGGCTTGCTGCATCATGTGGTGGCCGACCAGGAATACATTGTTCTCAAACAGGGCCGATTGCACTTCCTGACCCACGCCCGTGCGTTGCCGCTCGAACAGCGAGACAATCGCGCCCAGCGCGCCGAACACGCCTCCCATGATGTCGTTGACTGCCGCGCCTGCACGCAACGGTTGGCCGCTTGGCCCAGTCATGTAGGCCAAGCCACCCATCATCTGCACCACCTCGTCGAGCGCGGTTCGATGGTCGTACGGCCCTGGCAGAAAGCCCTTGTGAGAGACGTACACCAGGCGTGGGTTGAGCTTGCGCAAGGTTTCGTAGTCAAGGCCATTCTTGGCCATGGTGCCCGCCTTAAAGTTTTCGCTCACCACGTCGGCGGTGCCAATGAGCTTGAGGACCAGTTCGCGGCCTCGGGGGTCTTTGAGGTTCACCGGCAGGCTCTTCTTGTTTCGGTTGAACATCGGAAAGAAGCCGGCGCCCGAACCTTTAAGGCGGCGCGTGTTGTCGCCGACTAGCGGCTCTATCTTGATTACATCCGCCCCGAGGTCACCCAGTACCATGCCGCAGGTCGGCCCCATGACCATGTGCGTGAATTCAACTACCCGGATGCCGGCCAGAGGAAGCTGATCCTGCGTCTGAGACTCCGCTGCGCTGCTCATGCGGCCTCCTTGGCATAGTGGAACCCCTTCGGCAGGCCGGCTGCAGGCACATAGCCGTACAACGCCTCGTTAGGCAGTGCCTCTGCAAGTACCGCGCGCGCATTCGCAAGCAGTTCAAGGTCTACCCCTGTCTTGACGCCGCTTGCCTCCAACATGAACACCAGGTCTTCGGTGACGATGTTGCCCGTCGCTCCCGGCGCGTACGGACATCCGCCAATGCCGCCTTGGCTGGAGTCGAACGTCGTTACGCCAGCATCAAGTGCGGCAACTACGTTCGCCAAGCCTTGCCCACGAGTGTTGTGGAAGTGCGCGCCGCCTGCTTTGTTGCCCACCTCCTCGCGCAAGCGAGTGAACAGTCGCTTGACCTGTGCGGGGTTGGCATAGCCCACGCTGTCGGAGAGGCCCACCTCGTCCACGCCGAGTTCGGCCATGCGAACGGACACGCGAATCGTGTCGTCTTCCGGTACGTCGCCAGAAATGGTGCAGCCAAAAGCAGTCGACAGTCCGGCCTCGATTTTCACATCCGGAAACCTCTCGTTCCGCAGCGCGACGATGTTCGCCACGTCCTCCTCGATCTGCTCCGGCGTCTTGCGGATGTTCGACCACAGATGTGCTGCGCTGACGGATACAGGCAGCGTCAGCTTGTGCGCGCCAGCCTCCATTGCGGCGATGGCGCCGCGTAGGTTGGGCACCAGCACTGCCACAGTGAGGTCACGAAGGGTCAATGCATGGCGGACCACTTCGACAGCGTCCGCCATCTGCGGCAGTAGCTTGGGGGATACGAAGGAAGCTACTTCGATCTCACGCAGCCCAGCGGCGGCAAGCGTGTCGATCCATCTGCACTTCGCGCTCGTCGGCATCGTGGCGGCGATGGACTGGAGTCCATCACGGGGCGCAACTTCACTGATCAATACCTGGGTCATCGCATATCTCCTTGCGGTCTTCGTCGTTCCAATAGTTGGAACACAGTTCCAACTTATGTATTGTGATTATGGTAGGATCCGACCCTGCGGTCAATTACCAACAGCCCTATGCCTAAGAAGCCCGTGCAATCCCCGCTAGCAGAAGAGGACTCCGCCCCGGGCGGGGCCTCGACTGTCGACCGTGCGCTGTCGCTGCTGGATGCATTCACCATGGACGACCGCACTCTCACGCTCAGTGAGCTTGCGGAACGCACCCGCATGTACAAAAGCACGACCAAGCGCATGCTTGCGTCGCTGCAGCACCGTGGGCTAGTGATTCAGAACGAAGACGGGACCTTTGGACTAGGCGGGGCGATCGCTCGGCTGAACGCGATTTACGTCGCGAGTTTTTCGCTGGAGTCGGTGGTGATGCCGGTGCTCGAGGATCTTGTGAAGGCGACCCAAGAGACGGCCGCATACTATGTACGGCAGGGCGCCATGCGGCTGTGCCTGTTTCGGGTGGATTCGCCTCAACCGATGCGTGTGCACGTCAAAACTGGCGACCTCTTGCCCTTGGATCAGGGCTCCGGCGGCCGCGTGCTGCTCGCCTTCTCCGGCGCCAAAGGGAAGATCTATGATGCGGTTCGCGAGGCAGGTGTCGCGGCTTTGGTAGGTGATCGAAAGCCAGACATCGCAGGCGTGTCCGCGCCCGTGTTTGATGCAGAGAACAAGCTCGCCGGGGCAGTCACCCTGACCCTTCCTGCATCTCGTTTCTCTGACAGCTTGGCCAGTGCTGTGGTCAATTCTGCGGCCAAGGTAACGGGAAAGCTCCGAGGGAATTAGCGGGTATCCTTACGCAAGCATATGAATGTCTTTTGCGAGAATATCCGTTTTGAGGTATGAAGGCACGGCCGGCCCCAGACCCAGTGCAGCCGTACCGTAGCCTTCCTCCACGAATGAGAGTGGATCCGACAGTCATTCGAGCCACGCGCTAGCTTCGCCCGCGTGCTGGTCGTCTCAGTTCTATCCCCATAGAGACCAGACTCCCTTCGTCGTTGCTGTATCAAGCGGACCAACGAAGCGGTCACCACTGTGTTTCACAAAATGCGGATGGGGCCGGTCAGACATCGAAAAAGCTTCCCTTTGCTTAGCACCCATCACTTCACAGTCGGCATCGCAAACTCAGCCCCGCGAACTGTGTCGTTGGGCCAGCGTTGCATGATGCTTTTCTGGCGCGTATAGAAGCGCACGCCTTCTTCGCCGTAGGCATGCATGTCACCGAAGAGTGAACGCTTCCAGCCGCCGAAGCCGTGCCATGCCATGGGAACAGGGATGGGTACGTTGATGCCAACCATACCGACTTCGATGCGCCGCGAGAACTCGCGCGCGATCTGGCCATCGCGCGTGTAGCACGCCACGCCGTTGCCGAATTCATGCGCGTTGACCAGCTTCACAGCTTGCGCCAAGTCCTCCACGCGCACGCATGAAAGCACCGGACCAAAGATCTCTTCCTTATAGATTCGCATGTCCGGGGTCACATTGTCGAACAGCGTCCCGCCGGTAAAGAATCCTTGCTCGTGACCAGGAACCTTGTAGTTGCGGCCGTCGACCAGCAGCGTGGCGCCTTCCTCGACCCCGATAGCGATGTAGCGTTCGATGCGTTCGAGCGCCTGGCCTGTCACAACGGGACCCATCTCGGCATCGGCCTCCATGCCGTTCTTAATGACCAACTCCCGCGCGCGGGCTTCAAGCTTCGGCATGATCTTTTCCGCCACGTCGCCGACGAGCACTGCCACGGAGATCGCCATGCAGCGCTCGCCGGCAGAGCCGTATGCCGCGCCGATTAGTCCGTCTACGGCCTGATCGATATCCGCATCGGGCATGACGACCATGTGGTTCTTGGCTCCGCCCAGCGCCTGGACACGCTTGCCCAGCCTAGCGCCGGTTTCGTAGATGTAATTGGCGATCGGCGTGGATCCGACGAAGCTCACGGCCTTGACGTCAACGTGATGGAGCAGGGCATCTACTACGGTCTTGTCACCCTGAACGACATTGAAGACGCCATCGGGAAGCCCCGCATCCTTGAGCAAGCGTGCCATGAACAGCGAAGCCGAAGGATCGCGCTCACTCGGCTTCAGGATGAAGCAGTTTCCGGCCGCGATGGCGACGGGAAACATCCAGCACGGCACCATGCATGGGAAGTTGAACGGTGTGATTCCCGCGACGACGCCGAGCGGCTGGCGCAGCGTCCAGTTGTCCATGCCGGTCGAGACCTGATCCGTGTAATCGCCCTTGAGTAGCTGCGGGATGCCGCAGGCAAACTCGATGATGTCGATGCCACGGCTCACTTCACCCTGGGCATCGCTGAAGACCTTGCCGTGCTCGGCGGTGATGATGGCAGCCAACTCGTCCTTGTGACGGTTCATGAGCTCCAGGAACTTCAGCATTACGCGGGCGCGGCGGATCGGCGGCGTGTCAGCCCACTTCGAGAACGCGGCAAGCGCGCTGGCCACGGCGGCATCCACGTCCGCAGGGCTGCCCAGCCGAACGCTGCGCGCGACCGCGCCAGTGGCGGGATTGAACACCGGCTGCGAGCGCGTGCCGAAACCGGCATACGGCGCTCCGGCCACAAAGTGAATAACTTCCGCGGTTGAGTTGTAGGGAGCGGTCACAATGATCTCCGGGCGTCGTGGGTGGGTCGAAATCCACCGCATTGAAGGATGACCGCAGTGTAGGGATCACGATCTGGCCCGGGTAGCGGCCCTCGCCCAAACTCACTGTTCAGGAAATTTGCCTACAGGCATGTTATAGCTGTGAAATATGAAGCCGGGATGGCCTGGATAGGGAGGAACTATGCGGCAGGGTGATGTAGAGGACCTTTGGGAACACCTGCATTGGCTCATGGTGTTGCATCAACAAGGTAGTTTCAGCAAGGCGGCGGCCCGCCTTGGTGTGAGCAAGGCGTCCATGAGCCAGCATATTGCTGACCTGGAAAGGTCGGCGGGCATCATGCTGGTTCAGCGCACGACACGCAGCGCCACGCTGACCGATGCAGGCAGGCAACTGGTGGATTCGATGCGCGGTGCGTTTGAGCAGATCTCCGCTGGCTTTGCCAACGTGCGGGATCTCGCCGGAGCTCCGCGCGGACTTCTCAGAGTGACCGCGCCGGTTGCGTTTTCCAGGCAACAGTTGGTGCCGCGGCTACCGGAATTTCTGCGGCAGTATCCGCAAATCCAGATCGAACTGGATATGTCCGACCGCCTGCGTTCGCTGGCTCAGGAAGGTTATGACATCGCGGTGCGCCACACGACCGCGCCACCGGAAACCCATGTCGCCTGGACCCTGTCTGCCACGCGTATCGTGCTGGTGGCAAGCCGATCCTATCTGCGCGCCAACGGTACGCCAGAAATCCCCGAGGCACTCGTTGACCATGCCTGCCTGCATTACCCCCGGCAGCATGGCACCGCGACCTGGACCTTCGTACGGACTGGCCCGGATGAACCCTCCACCCATGCGGATCCGGTGACCGTGGCGGTCAACGGACCGCTGGCGGTCAACAACAGCGAGGCCTTGCGTGACGCCGCCATCGAAGGGCTTGGCATTGCGCTGCTGCCGGATTTCAGTGCCCAGTCGGCACTCGACACTGGCCGGCTTATCGAGGTGCTGCCGGAGTGGCGTGCAACGGGAGCTTTCGGTGATTGGCTCTATGCGATCCGGCCATACTCGGCCCATGCATCGCGGGTCTCGCAGCTCTTCGTCGACTATCTGCGTGAGAGCTTTTCGAAGGGATTCACCTCAACGCCACCCGCCCTAGTCTGACCCTTGTGGAAACAGGTCGGGCTTTATCCACTTTTCGGGGATTTACTTCAAAAAATATCAAGTGACATATTATTGATTCACAAATAACGATTACTTAAACTTCTCTCAACCCAACCATTAGAGCAGCGGCCGGGCATGGTCGAAACGGGAGAGAGGCATGGAGGCAACAACAGCCACGAAACGCACGCTGACGGTACGCATTGCGCGTGGCACCGACGAGAGCAGTCTCACCACCTATCAGGTGCCGTGGCGCGAGAACCAGACCGTGCTCGACGTGGTCACCGAGGTTCAGCGCCACATGGATCCGACGCTGTCGTATCGCTTCGCATGCCGGGTCGGTGTGTGCGGATCGTGCGCGATGACGGTGAACGGGCGGCCACGCTGGACCTGCCGAACCCATGTGAGCCGCGTGGAGGAGGACGGCGTGATCGTGATCGAGCCGCTGCGCAACATGCCTCGCATCAAGGACCTGGTGGTGGACATGTCCGAGTTCTTCGACAAATGGAAGAAAGCGGGCAACACCTTTGTCGGCACCGCCACGCGCAACGATCCCCCAGCCGCGGTTTCGCCCGTCAGCCGCAAGCGCAAGATGGCCGATGCTGCCATTGAATGCATCAATTGCGGTGTCTGCTATGCCGCCTGCGACGTGGTGTCGTGGGACAAGGAATACCTGGGCCCTGCGGCACTGAATCGGGCATGGACGCTGTTCAACGACGAACGCCATGCCGACCCGAAGGGCGTGCTCAAGCAAGCGACTTCCGGCAGCGGTTGCCATTCCTGTCACACGCAAGGCAACTGCATGACGCACTGTCCGGTCAGCCTGAGCCCGACCGGCAGCATCGCCGGGCTCAAGAAAAACGCGCTGCTGCAGTTCCTGAAGGGAGGGGACTGACCATGGAGTCGCGCCTGTTTGCATTGCAGCGCCTGACGGCCATGATCATGGCGCCGTTCGTGCTGGTGCACCTGGCGGTCATTCTCTATGCCGTACGAGGAGGACTGACCGCCGCAGAGATCCTGTCACGCACGCAAGGAAGCTGGATCTGGATTCCTTTCTATTCGCTGTTCGTGCTGAGCGTCGCGGTTCACGTGCCGATCGGCATGCGCAACATCCTGATCGAATGGGGGCGGCTCAGTCGCGGCGCAGCGTCCTGGCTTGGGCTGCTGTTCGGGCTGTTGCTGCTGTGGATGGGGCTGCGTGCCGTGGCGGCGGTGGGAGGCTTGCTGTCATGAAATCACCGCGCAATCACCGCGCCTACTGGGCCTTTCTGGGGCATCGCTTGTCCGGACTCGCACTGGGCATCTTTCTGCCGGCGCACTTCTACGTTCTGGGCTTTGCCCTCGACCAGCGTGCGCGCATGGACGCCTTCCTGAAGTTTGCCGACATGGGCGCGGTGAAGTTCGGCGAATGGGGGCTGGTGCTGCTGCTGTCCGTGCATATGAGCTTTGGCCTGCGGCTGCTGGCACTGGAACTGCTGCCATGGAGCTCGACCCGCGACGCTCGCCTGTCCTGGATCAGCTGGGGTGGTGCGCTGTCCCTGCTGGTCGGCGTGATCTTTGCCCTGGGGGTAATCTGAATGCAAATCGAACACCACAAGACGGACATCCTGATCCTCGGTACTGGTGGAGCAGGCCTGTTCGCCGCGTTGCACGCGAAGAAAGCGAATCCGGCGCTCAAGGTATCCGTGGCCGTAAAGGGTCTGTTAGGCAAGTGCGGGTGCACGCGCATGGTCCAAGGCGGCTACAACGTGGCGCTTTCCGCCGGGGATTCGGTCGAGCGCCATTTCATGGATACCATCGAAGGCGGTAAGTGGCTGCCCCGCCAGGACCTTGCCTGGCGGCTGGTCGAAGGGGCGGTCGAGCGGGTGCGCGAGCTCGAGAACGAGATCGGTTGCTTCTTTGACCGCAATCCGGACGGCACCCTGCATCAGAAGGCTTTCGCCGGGCAGAGCTTTGACCGCACCGTGCACAAGGCCGACCTGACCGGCATCGAGATCATCAACCGCCTGATGGAACAGGTGCGGGCGCTCGATGTGGAGGAGATGGAGGAGCACCGGGCCATCGAGCTGATACCCGCCGCGGACGGGTCGGGCATCGCCGGCGTGCTGTTCATCGATATGCGACGCGGCAGCTACCGCTTCGTGCAGGCCAAGGCAGTGTTGCTGGCCACGGGCGCCGGCCCGACCATGTACCGCTATCACACCCCGTCCGGCGACAAGACCTGTGATGGCCTGGCGATGGCAATGCGCTACGGCCTGAGCCTGCGCGACATGGAAATGGTGCAATTCCATCCCACCGGCTTGCTGGGCGGACCGGACACCCGCATGACCGGCACGGTGCTGGAGGAGGGCTTGCGTGGTGCGGGGGGCTGGTTGCTCAACGGCGATGGCGACCGTTTCATGACCCGCTACGATGCGCGCGGCGAGCGTGCCACGCGCGATGTGGTGAGTCGCGGCATCTATGCCGAAATGCGTGCCGGCAGGACTGGTCCGATGGGCGGCGTATATATCCAGATGAGCCACCTTGGCGCCGAGAAGGTCGCCAGGACATTCCCCGGGATGGTCAATCGCTGCAAGGATTGTGGTTTCGATCTGGCCGGCGGCCGGGTCGAGGTCGTTCCGACCGCCCACTACCTGATGGGCGGCGTGGAATTCAATGTCGACGGCAGCACGGCATCGCCAGGCCTGTTTGCCGCGGGCGAGGATTGTGGCGGCGTCCACGGCGCCAACCGGCTTGGCGGCAACGGCGTGGCAAATTCGACGGTCTTCGGCGGTATCGCCGGCGATTCGATGGCCGCCTATGCTTCGGGCGTGCAGCACTGGAAAGAACCGGACAAGCGCGTCATTGCCAGCGGCATCGAGCGGGCGGAGTACCCGTTCGCCAGATCGCCCGGAGCGATTCACGAACTGCGCGACGCGCTGGCGCAAACCATGTGGGACGACGTCGGGGTCTTGCGGAACGAAGCGGCCATGCGCCGCGGCCTGGATTCGTTGGCGTCGCACGGCGAGGCATTGATGGCCATGGGGGTTGCCGATGGCGACCGCCGCTACAACGTGACCTGGCATGACTGGATGAACCTGCAAAGCCTGGTGGACATCTCCCGCGTGATCACGGTGTCCGCGCTGGCGCGCGAGAACAGTCGTGGCGCGCATTTCCGCGAGGATTTCCCCGAGCCGGGTGACCTGCACAGCAGCCGCTATACCCGGGTGACGGCCGACGGCGATAGCCTACGCCTGGATATGGTCCCTGTGAAGTTCGACATCGTCCGGCCCGGCACCTCCCTGATTACCGGTGAGGCCGGTCAACCCCCCAAAGTTGCAGCATAGAGGACCGCTACGATGACCATTTCCATCGACCGGGTCGAGGAAGCCGCGTTCGAGATCATGAAGCGCGCCGCGATCGAGATCCCCCAGGACTACAAGCAAGGCATAAAGGCCTTGCAGCAGACGGAAACCGGAAAGCTGCCGCGCTTTGTCATTCACGCGATGCAGGACAACTGGGAAGCCGCGGACCAGGACCGGCGGCCCATGTGCGCGGATACCGGACTGCCGCGCTACTACGTCAAGGTCGGCAACAACGCCACCGTGGAGCGTGGCTTCGTGGCGGTCGAGCGCGCCCTGCGCAAGGCCACGGCGGACGCGACGCAGGCCGTTCCGCTGCGCCCGAATCGCGTCCACCCGCTATGGCGCACAGATAACAACAACAACGTCGGCATCAACGCGCCCGAGATCGAATGGTCCTTCGAGCCGGATGCCGACTGGGTCGATATTACGACAGTGCACAAGGGCGGTCTGTTCGGTACCGACTACCGGATGCTCTTCCCTGGCGACGGGATCGACGGCATCAAGCGCTTCGTGCTCGATACCCTGATCGCCTTCGGCAAGCGCGGCCTGGCATGCCAGCCGGCCATCGTTGGCATCGGTCTGGGTGGGTCCAAGGACACCTGCATGCAGCTAGGCAAGCAGGCGGCATGCCTGCGCGTGGTCGGAAATCGCAATCCTGATCCGAAAATCGCCGAACTGGAGCTGGAGCTGATGAAGCTCGGCAATTCCATCGGCATGGGTGCCATGGGCTTTGTCGGCTCGTCGATGGTTGTCGATTGCCATATCGAGGTCGGCCACACCCATACCGGCGGCATGCCGATCAGCCTGCATACCTTCTGTCTGTCGTCGCGCCGTGCCACGGCACGGATCCATGCCAACGGCGACATCGCATATCGCACGGACCCCCAGTGGTTCACCCCATACCTGCGCAGGGAGACGGTCGAATGGTAAGCCCCAAGGACGATGAACTGAAAGTCTTCCACATCAACTTGCCGGCCACGACGGCGGATATCGCCAGGCTTGAACTGGGCGCGGCCGTGTATTTGAGCGGCCTGGTCTATACCGCGCGAGAGGGAGTCTACAAGAAGGTCCTGGATGAAGGCCTTGACTTGCCGGTCGAGCTCAGGGGCCTGAGCAATGTCAATTTCCATTGCTCTCCGGCCGCGGCCCCTGACGGTGACGGCGGCTACAACGTAGGGGCGGTGACGGCGACAGCCAGTTTCCGGTTCTCGAAGTGGATTCCGAAATGGCTGGAGAAGACCGACTGCCGGATCTTTATCGGCAAGGGCGGCATGCCCGCCGATGATTACAAGCGGGTCATGGCACCTGGCGGGGCGGTCTATCTGACGACAGTGGGATATGGCACCGGCGCGCTGCTGGGACGGGGCATCAAGCGGGTGAAGGATGTGTTCTGGCTCGATGAGCTGGGCATTGCCCAGGCAATGTGGATGTTCGAAGTCGAGAACTTTGGCCCGTTTATCGTGGAAAGCGACCTGGAAGGTAACTCGCTGTTTGCGCAGCATGCCGAAGTGATCAATGCCGGCATCGAGAAGCTGTACGCCGGCCTCAAGCCCCCGGCATTGCACCGCTACGGCGAGACCGACGACCGCAAGAACGAAGTGATGTGACGCAAGCTCTCCAAAAGTCAACGAGGAACAGAACATGATTATCGATTTCCGTCTCCGCCCGCCGCTCGGTGGCTTCCTTGACACCCTGATGTACTCGGCAGGCGAGCGCCGCGATGGCTTCACCCGGACCGTCGGCTTCGAGCCGTCGCCCGCCGCGCAGCAGCAGTCGATGGACCTGCTGATGCAGGAGATGGACGGCGCCGGCGTCGACAAGGGCGTCGTGGTGGGGCGCCTTGCCGGCACCCTGGGGAGCGTGTCGAATGCCGATGTGGAGCAGATCGTGCGGGAATACCCCGGGCGCTTCATCGGGGCGGCGTCCATCGATCCGACCCAGCGCGTGGCGGCGTGCCAGACCATCTCCGATGCCGTTGCCGCAGGCTTCAAGGCCATCAACATCGAACCAGGCGCCTATCCCATACCGATGTACGCGGATGACAGACGCCTGTATCCGATCTACGCCCACTGCGAAGACCTGGATGTGCCGGTCATCATGATGGTGGGCGGCACGGCGGGGCCGGACCTGAGTTATTCGGACCCTGTGCGGACCGATCGTGTGCTGTCTGACTTTCCGCGGCTGAACGTGGTGGTGGTCCACGGCGGCTGGCCTTGGGTCACGGAGATTCTCCACATTGCGTTCCGACGTCCGAACCTGTACTTGTCCCCGGACATGTACTTCTCGCGGATGCCGGGGTGGGAGGAATACGTGAAGGCCGCCGATACCTTCCTGTCAGACCGGATGCTGTATGCAAGCTCGTTCCCGTTCTGCCCGGTGCGCGAGTACAAGCAGTGGTTCGAAACGCTGCCGATCCGCCCCGGCAATCTGGAAAAGATCATGGGCGCAAACGCCCGTCGTCTGTTGAAGCTGTAGGCACGCGGCGCACGTCCATGCGGCAGAATGACGTCGCCACCGCGACAGCGGGTCAAACCAACTATCGATTTGTCAGACATGGACGTTAAGACACTCTACACGCTTGTGGCGATCGCAGACCGAGGCAGCTTTGCCGAAGCAGGCAACGCGATCGGCCTGTCACTGTCGGCCGTGAGCATGCAAATGCGCTCGCTCGAAGACGAGCTTGGCATGACCATCTTCGATCGTAGCCGGCGGCCACCGGTGCTGACGGACGCCGGGCTTGCGTTCACGAACCGGGCCCGCGACCTGCTGACACACTGGGAGAGCATGAGCGCGGCGCTCAAGCGCGAAGCAGCGGGAGGCGTGCTCAAGCTCGGTTCGGTCCATACGTGCGTGTCGGGCGTACTGCCGCTCGCACTCAAGCGGCTCCAGCAGCAAGGGCATCGCATTGACATCCACCTGACCACCGGCCTCACGCACGATCTCGAACGGGCGGTGTACCGGCGCCAGCTCGATGTCGCAGTCGTCACGGAACCCGAAGTGCCGCGCCTGGACCTTCAGTTCATGCCGTTCTTCAATGAGGAGTTCGTCGTCATCACCCATGCCACGACGCGTGGCGACTCGGACAAAGGCGTGCTTGAAACCACGCCCTATGTCCGGTTCAACCGTACCGCGCGGGTCGGTCTACTGGTCCAGGAAGAAATGGTGCGGCGGCAGATTGCGGTCCGGTCGACCATGGAGATCGACACGCTCGAAGGCGTCATCGCCATGGTCGCCAACGGCCTGGGTTCTTCCGTGGTGCCGGCGCGTGGCGTCGAGAACGAGTTTCCGGCGTCGATTCGCACCCTCCCGTTCGGATCGCCGCCGCTGACCCGACGGCTTGGCATTCTGGTGCCCCGTGACAATCCGCGCGCGCACCTGTCGAAGCTGTTGCTGGACGCGCTGACCGAGGTTACGACGCCGGCTGGCACGCCCGACAACGGCAGGCCGAAACTGGTCAGGAAGGGCTAGCCATGGCAGCGCTGCGATTCTCGCTGCGGCAACTGGAACTGTTCTCGGCCGTGGCCAGAACAGGCTCGACCGCGGCGGCGGGCGAGACCGCCGCGCTGTCGCAGTCTGCGGTCAGCTCCGCCGTGAACGAGCTTGAGCAGATGCTAGGCGTGACGCTGTTTGATCGAATCGCCAAGCGTCTTGTGCTCAATGATGCTGGCCGCGCGCTGCAAGAGCGGGCCGCCCGCCTCATCTGGGAAGCGCGTTCGATCGAGCGTGAATTTTCCGGCGGGCATCCGTCTTACCACCTTAAGGTGGCGGCTAGCACGACCATTGGCAATTACCTGATTCCGCGGATCCTGACCGGATATCAGCGCCGGTATCCGGACCGGCGCGTCGATACAGCGATTGGCAATTCCCGCGAGGTAATGCGGCTGGTCAGCGAGGCCCACGTTGATGTCGGCCTGATTGAAGGCCCCAGTCTGGCAACCGATCTGGTCGTACGCCCATGGCGCGAGGATGAACTGGTGATTGTCGCGTCCGCGCAAGACCGGCTTGCAGTGGCGCAACGTGAATCCGGCGCGCTCGTATCCGCGGCGCAATTGCAGGCGGCCAGCTGGCTACTGCGGGAAGAGGGATCCGGTACGCGGGATGCGGTAAGACAGGCCTTGCACCCCTGCCTCGGGCCTCTGTCTCCGAAGGCGGTACTGGGCAGTTCGGAGGCCATCAAGTACGCGGTCGAGCTCGGGCTCGGCATCAGTTGCCTGTCGCGGCTATTGGTGCAGCCCATGCTAGACAGCGGAACGCTGGTGGAATTGCGCACTGGGCTGCCGCGGTGGACGCGCCCGCTGTCGCTGGTATCGCATCCGGCGCGACCTGTTTCATTGGCGATTTCCGAATTTCTGCATCCCGAGCGAACGGGATAGCGTAAAAAATACAAAAACTCATCAGGGCCAATTGAGAATTCGCATTCTTGAAAATGCGAGGGGGACTTATTTGCGAAAAATACAATAACAAATTTAACTGATAAGGCTGATCGCAATAATCCGTTTCGTATCGATGAGGTCCGAAATTAGGATGGATAAACCGCAGCATTCAAATGCGATCGTCGATGCCATGACGGCGCCACAAAAGGAGACAGCGATGCAAGCATCAGGTACTGAAAAGGCTTTTGGGCAATGGATTGGTCAGGCCAGACAATGGCTGCGCCGCATGCGTCGGAATCGCCTTCCAACAGCCGGATTTGGAGACGCCGGCGCCAAACGGCACGGCACGTCGGTGGCAATGACCATGTTCGCGTTCGCCATCGCTCCCCTTTACATGGCGGGAGCGCATGCCGAAGAATGGCCGGCGAAGCCGGTACGCCTGGTGGTGCCGTTTGCCTCCGGTGGCGCCACTGACCTGCTGGCGCGTGCCGTGGCTCTCGAACTGGGCAAGCAGTGGAAGCAGCCGGTGGTGGTGGACAACCGGCCCGGCGCCGGCGGTGCCGTCGGCGCGGAGATGGTAGCCAAGGCAAGCCCTGATGGCTATACGCTGCTGCTGGCTTCTGGCAGCATGTTCACGGTCAACCCGTTCATCTATCAAAAGCTGCCGTATTCCGCCGAGAGCTTCGAGATGATCAGCAAGGTAGCCAGCGGGCCAATGGTTGTGACCGTCAATACGCAAGTGCCGGCAAAAACCATGACCGAGCTGATTGCCTATGCCAAGGCCAACCCCGGAAAACTCACGTTCGCCTCGGCCGGTAATGGCAGCCAGGTACACATGGCCAGCGAGGCCTTCGCAGAGGCTGCCGGCATCGATGTGGTCCATGTGCCGTACAAGGGCGAGGGGCCGGCCTACGCGGACCTGATGGCCGGTACGGTCAACATGACCGTGGGCAATATCAACGCGATCTCGCCGCTGCTCAAGGGTGGCCGCTTGCGCGCGCTTGCCGTGACCGGCAAAGAACGCTCAACGCTGCTGCCCGATGTGCCGACGGCCGCCGAAGCCGGCTTGCAGGGGTTCACGTTCTACGGCTGGTTTGCGCTAATGGCACCGGCCGGTACGCCAAGAGCGTTGACTGCGAAGATGTATGCCGACCTGGAGAAGGCGGTGTCGGAACCCGGCATGCAACGCTACCTGGCGTCGCAGGGCATGGCCAGGACGCTCACGCCGAAGGGCCGGCTCCCCGAAGAGATCGCCCAGGAAGCCGGGCGCTGGAAGCTCCTGGTGGCGAAGCGGAAGATTGCTGCCAACTAGTGGTTGCAATGATGAGCGGACCAGCGCCCTGTGGCCAGGCGGATGATCCCGGCATCTATTCATCCGCCGCCCACCGCGCCCGGACCAGGGTGTAGCCAGGCATGGCAGCAACACTTTTGACAAGGCGACGGGCGACCATGGCGGCAGAACATTACGCAATCCTGGGTGCGACCATTGGGGCCGCCTATACGGTATTCGGCCTGACAGGCTTTGGCGCGGCGATGGTAGCGGTACCCGTGCTGGTGCAATTCCTTCCGCTGCAGTTCGTGGTGCCGATGCTGCTGCTGCTCGATCTGGTGGCGACCGCGGTGGTGGGTGTGCGGAACCGGAGTTCGGTGTCGCACACCGAATTGTTTCGATTGCTCCCGTTCATGATGATCGGCGTGGCGCTGGGCACCACCGTGCTGGCAAAGCTCGAATCCCGCTGGCTGCTAGTGGGGCTCGGCCTGTTTGTGCTGGCCATGACGGCGCGCGCATTGATGGGTTCCTCGGGGCGCATGGCTGCCGCCGCAAAGGGGTGGTCAGTGCCGGCCGGTGTCATTGGTGGCGTATTCAGCGCTTTGTTTGGCACGGGCGGGCCAATCTATACGATGTATCTGGCGAGCCGTCTTCCTGAGATCGATGTGTTCCGGTCCACCATTGCGTCCGTGATCCTGTCCAGTGCGGTAGCCAGGCTGCTGGCGTTTGCCGGCGGCGGTCTCCTGCAACAAGACGAGCTATGGCGCAGTGCCGCGTTTGCCATGCCATTCAGTCTGGCCGGGTTGGCCGTGGGCTCCTGCCTGCGCCGGCGCATCTCGGCAGATGCCGTACGCCGTGCGCTGCTGGTGTTCCTCGGTGCCAGTGGCGCTTCGGTGCTGGTCCGCGGCCTGCTGATGCGATGACATCCTGTCCGCACAGCGCTCACCATAGCGGCGCACGCAGCGGGCCACGGAGTATCCCATTCGCCATTGAGTTTTATTTCAATTGATCATGGTTTCCCGGCGGAATAGCCTTGCGCGGGCGTATCACCATGAGAGCGAGGAAGAGACTATGGCAGCAAGTGTGAAAGACATCATCTCCCGGATAAAAGGCCCGGCTTCGACCTATGTGCAGGCATTTGAGACGCACCGGTCCCACTTGCATGCGGCGGAAGATGGAGAAGCGGGATTGACGCCTCGCCAGCGTGCGCTGGTCCGGATCGCCATTGCCGTCGCAATTCCGAGCGCGGAAATGTTGCGAACCTGCAGGAACGAAGCAGAGGGGATCGTTGCGCGAGAGGAGATCGAGCAGGCAGTCAGCGTTGCCACTGCCTTGCGGGCCGGTGCCGCGGTGGCTTACGGCAGGCTGGCGTACAAGTACCTCAATGGCGAAGAAGACGGCGCCGCCGTCTCTTCGGCTGTTTCCGAAATCAAGAAAGATCGTGAGCTGATGACCCAATTCCGCAGGTCATCGCCAGCGGATTTCGAGCGGCTGACGAAGATGCTCGGCGAGATGCACAAGGAGGGGCTGCCCCTGTCCAGGCTCGACTATGAATTGCTTGCTATCGGCTGCGCTACTATTACCCAGTGCGTGTATTGCATGGAGCGTCATGTTGATGCGGCGCGCGCGCTAGGCATCGTGCCAGCGCAGGTTGCGCAGGTGGTTCACCTGGCCGTGTCGGCCCGGATCGAAGCGTCGTTCCTCGCAGCCGGAGAGATTCTGTAAAAACGGCCGCGAAGTGCAAGCTGGCTTATGCCATGGCATGGCTTGGCATGGCTTGGCTTCGCGTGGCTCGGCATCCGTAGCAGGCCATTTTCGCTCGCGCATACCCGAATGATGATTATTCTCCCCCAGCTTCGCGTAGCAGCCTTGGTCTTCATTGGCGCCATGATGGCCTCCTCGGCGTTCGCCCAGTCATGGCCGACGAAGCCCGTCAGGCTTGCTGTGCCTTTCGCAGCAGGCGGCGCGACGGATGTCATCGCCCGATCTCTGGCGCAAAAGCTTGGCGAAATATGGAAGCAGAGCGTCGTAGTGGATAACAGGCCTGGCGCCGGTGGCGGTGTCGCGGCGTCGCTCGTGGCAAAGTCTCCTGCAGACGGGCATACTATGATCCTGGTCGGCGGAAGTCAGCTGACGGTGAACCCGCACATCTATCGGCAATTGCCGTATAGCCCCTCAGACTTCACCATCATTGCCAATATAGCCAGAGGCCCGAAGGTGATTGCTGTTGGCTCCGCTGTCCCCGCCCAGACTCTGAAGGACCTTGTGGCGCTTGCCAGATCAAGGCCGGGCCAGCTGAATTTTGGATCTGCTGGCAATGGCACACAGGTCCACATGGCGGGAGAAGCGTTTGCCGATGCCGCAAGGATCGATATCAAGCACGTGCCCTATAAGGGCGAGGCTCCCGCGTTGAATGACCTGATGGGGGGGCAAGTGCAGATTGTGGTTGGAAACATCGCAGCCGTATCTCCATTTGTAAACGCTGGCCGCATCAAGGCGCTGGCGATTACCGATAAAAGCCGCTCTCCCATGTTGCCGGAAGTGCCTACTGCAACCGAAGCTGGAGTTCCAGGCCTGGAAGATATTTCGGCATGGTTTGCGCTGCTAGTTCCCGCGGGTACGCCAGCAGACATTGTGCGCAAAATCCGGGCCGACACTGTCAAGGCGCTGCAAGACAACGAACTCAAGGCGGGACTGATGTCGCAGGGCATGCGTGCGGGGGGTGAAGATGCGTCGCAGATGAAGGCAATCATTGCAGCCGAATCGCAGAAGTGGGCCCGAATCGTCAAGCTGAAACAGCTCAGCGCAGACTGACCTGGCCCACGGCTAGGAACTGAGAGCGCGATCCCAGACGGGCACCTCGCCAATATCGGCAACCAGGAAGTCGATGAAGCTGCGAATGACAGCGCGCGCATAACGCGAGCGGTAGTACATCGCGTACAGCGAATGTGAGATCGCCGCGCGGTATTCCGGGACCACAAGCTTCAGGTGTCCTGACAGGATATCGTGGGAGACCAGATAGGTGGGCAGGCAAGCGACACCGTAGCCCTGCAACGCGGCCTCGCGCAACGCCAGGCTGGAATTCGAGGTCAGCCTGGACGCGATGCCGATGTGCTGCACCATCATTTCTCTCTGGAACGTCCATGCGCCATTCATGGTCATTTCCGGATAAACCAGGCATTGATGCCGCATCAGGTCGGAAGGTTCCAGAATCGCTTCATGCCTGGCCAGGTACGCTGGCGCAGCGCAATATACCCAGTGTATGGGTGCCAGCTTGCGAGCCGCGTAGCCCGAGTCGGTGTCGCCCGTGATGCGCACCGCGACATCAAAGTTCTCTTCAGCGAGATTTACCAGCCGGTCTTCAAGTGTTACGCGCGCGTCCACATCCGGATATGCGCCGAGGTACCTGCCAACTATAGGGGTAAGTTGCTTGCTGCCGAACGCAATGGAGCAAGTCACCCTCAGTGTCCCTTCAAGGCGCTGGGACTGTCTGGTTGCATCAAGGGTGCTTTCCACGTCGGAGAGAATTCCGTTCGCCCGCTCCAGCATGATGCGGCCGCTATCCGTCAGCGTCATGCTACGGGTCGTGCGCTTAACGAGCAATACGCCAAGTCGGTCTTCGAGCTGCGAAAGGCTCTTGCTCACGGCTGAAGGCGACAGATTGAGTTCTCTCGCAGCTGCGCTCAAGCTGCCCAGTTCGGCCACCCTGACAAACACAGTTATCTGTGTGAACGTTGCGAAGCTTTTAGACATATTTTCGGAGGCGCCGGCCTGGCAGCGTATGCGCGTCCCCTGTAGTGCTGAGGGCAGCATCATTCTATTCCGAAGTGTGACGCATCGCATCTACCTGGTTCGCACCACTTACCCGGCGACCGCCGTCATCTTTGACTTTCCCTCAAAGATGGTTTGAGGGGATTTCGCTAACTGAATCGTCGAAAGTCCCTGAGAATGGATCGGGGTCAAAGTCGAAAGGAAGTGAGGACCACCAATCCGTATACAAGTGTTGGTGTGCTGAAAACTAAAGAAGGTCCGACTGCCGAACTGTTTTAAAACATAGCTCAAGAAATTATGGAGGAGAAATGAGACAACTGACCATTTCTGCTGAGGAGATGTGCGTGCCGTTTACGCGATACGACCTCGGCTGGGTCATCCTGTGTATCGGGATGGCCATTGGTGCCGGCGTGGTGTTCTTGCCGGTCCAGGTGGGGATCATGGGAGTGTGGGTATTCATCGCATCCGTCATCCTGGCCTATCCCGCGCTCTACATGATGCAGAACCTCTATTTGAGGACGCTGTCGGAGAGCGCGGACTGCGATAGCTATGTCAGCATCATTACCCATTACCTGGGTAAGAACTGGGGCTTCTTTCTGAGTATTGCTTATCTCCTCATGCTGCTGAAGGGGATGTTGACGTACTCGTTGGCCGTGACCTTCGATAGCGCCAAGTATTTGCAGACCTTCGGTATCACCACCCAGTTGCTGTCGGATAGTCCGCTGTACTCTCTGACGATTCTGGTTGTGCTGGTGATGATCGCGGCGCAAGGGGAGCGGTTGCTGTTCAAGGTCTCCGGGCCATTGGTGATAGTGAAGCTCGCTATTGTCCTGCTTTTGGGCTTCGTCATGATCCCGCATTGGGACGTCATGGGGAATCTTCCTTCGTTTCCCGAGTTGAAGCAGCTGGCGATCGACACCGTACTGACTTTGCCGTTCACCGTGTTCTCGATTCTCTTCGTTCAGATACTGAGTCCGATGAACATTGCCTTCCGCAAGCAAGAGTCAGATCCGCGCATCGCGACATACCGCGCGATCCGCGCGCACCGGGTGGCATATGTCGTGTTGGTGGTATCGGTGTTGTTCTTTGCCATTTCGTTCACGTTCTCGCTATCGCACGAACAGGCATTGTCTGCCAAGGCACAGAACATCTCCGCACTGGCCCTTGCAGGTAGTGTGATTCCCGGGGCTGACGTGTTGCTGATGACGACCGCGCTGAACGTGTTTGCCATCGTGACTGCATTCTTTGGCCTGTACCTGGGGATCGACGAGGCTGTATCCGGCATTGCGATCAATGTGCTGTCCCGGTTCATTCCCAGGGAGAACATCAACAGAAAGGTGGTATCGATCGGCACATCGGTCCTGATCGTCGGAGCGCTCTGGCTCTGGGTGCAGTCAAAGTTCTCGATCCTTTTGCTACAGCAAATCGCTGCGCCCATCTACGGTGTCACCTCCTTCATTATCCCGTGCCTGCTGGTCTACAAGGTCCCTGCGCTACACGCCTACAAGACCAAGTCGGTCTACTTCGTATTCTTCGTGGGTGTGGTCGTATGCATGACGCCCGTATTGAAGGCATTGGGGTACTGAAAAGGCAATGATGGATGTTTGAGGGAATGATGTGATGGTAAAAGTTTCAGAGTTCGAATTTGACGACATCGTTGATCGCAGCGACTCCAGTTCGATGAAGTGGTGTTTTCCGGACAGCTTTCTCACACCGCACCAGGTGCGAGCCGAGCCGATTCCGATGTGGCTGGCGGATATGGATTTCCGCTCCCCCGGCGTAGTCGTCGAGGCAATTCAGGGGATGGTGGCCAAGGGTGTGTTCGGATACTCCTCGGTCCCGGCGAGTTACTTCAAGGCGGTAACGGGCTGGCAGAGCCGGCGCTTTGGCTGGCGCGTCGACGAGGAATGGATTGTGCCGGTTGCCAGCGTCATTGCCGCGCTCAGGACGCTTATCCATGCCTTTTCCCGGCCAGGGGATTCGGTGTTGATCCAGCCGCCGGTATACGTGCACTTCCACCATGACGTCCTGATCAACGGGCGCCAGCTGGCGATGGCGCCGCTCAGGTTCGATGGCGAGCGCTACCGCTTTGACCCGGATGCCTTCGAGCGCGCCATTCAAGCGGATACCAAGCTCTTCATTCTCTGCAATCCTCACAATCCCACCGGGAACGTCTGGAGTCCGGACGAGCTGCGCGCCATGGGCGACATTTGCCGTCGCCATGGTGTGCTCGTCATATCCGATGAAATCCATGGGGACTTCGTCTTCGGTGGTGGCAAGAGGCACACGCCTTTTGCCTCGCTAGGGGACGACTATGCCGACAACAGTGTCACCTGCATCTCGGCAAGCAAGACCTTCAACCTGGCGGGCCTGCAGTGCGCGAACATCGTCGTCTCTGACAAAGGTAAGCGAGACGAGATCAAGCGAACGATCGAGCGGAACATGAATGCGCACGTCAACATGGTAGGCGCATTGGCAACGGAGGCCGCGTACACGTCAGGCGACCAATGGGTAGACGCGCTAGTCGGAAAGGTGGCCGCCAACCATGAATACTTCCGCACCGAGGTGAACAGCCGTGTCAATGGGATCCGCGTTCTGGACTCGGACTCTCTGTACCTGGCCTGGATTGACTGCCGGGATCTGCAACTGTCGCCCGCAGACCTCGAGAACTTCCTGCTGACCAAGGCCCGCGTCTGGTTTGATCGCGGACCGAAGTTTGGAAAAGAGGGACACGGCTTCATGCGTGCCAATCTGGCGTGCCCACGCCAGACGCTGGATCGCGCGATCTCGCAGTTGACTTCAGCGCTGCCGCGCAACTGAGCGATGCCTCGCCCGAAGCGTGTCTTCGGGCATTTGGCTTATCGGAAGCCATCGTAGTACGTCCGCAATGGATGTTCAGCGCTTTATCCAGTGGGTCGGATTTCCCACGAGAATTTCTGCCATGTCACAAGATGTCATAGCTACGGAAGCAAGGGCTGGCTTGCCCCATGCAAGCGGGCTGATCGACCGCCGTGCGTTGCATGCCGCCTTCGCCGGCTTGAGTGCAAGTCTGGTCGCGATCGGACTCGCCCGTTTCGCCTACACGCCTTTAATACCGGCCTTGATCCAGGCCCACTGGTTCAGCGCCGCCGACGCTGTCTCGCTTGGCGCCGCCAACTTTGCCGGATACCTGGCGGGCGCACTGTCAGGCCGCTTGCTTGCCGCTCGCATGTCGAACCGCAGCCTCATGCGCTGGATGATGCTGACCGCCACCGCGGCGTTCTTTGCGTGTGCGTTTCCGGTGTCCCTGAGTTGGTTCTTCATCTGGCGCTTCCTGTCCGGGCTGTCCGGTGGCGCCATCATGGTGCTGGTGGCAACGACAATCCTTCCTCATATCCCATCGACCCGCCGGGCACTGGTAAGCGGCATGATATTTCTGGGTGTAGGCCTCGGCATTGCGGCGTCCGGCACCTTGGTGCCCGGATTGCTGTCGATGGGCCTTCGTACGGCATGGCTCGGCCTGGGGGCGGTGTCACTGCTGCTCACCGTGCTGAGTTGGGGGGGGTGGCCTGCCGCGGGCAAGCCCGCTGGCAGATCTGCGCCAAGATCGGCGGACGAATGTGCAGAAGCCAGCCGTCCCACCCTTGCGCGCAGGCTCAGGATCATCTGCATGCAGTATGCCGCTAATGCGTTGGGACTGGTGCCTGCCATGGTTCTGCTGGTCGACTATGTCGCACGCGGGCTGGGACAAGGCGCGACGGTAGGCGCACGCTACTGGGTGCTCTATGGCGTCGCGGCGACTGCGGGACCGCTGGTCAGCGGATGGGCCGGGGGGAGGGCAGGCTTTGGCAATGCCTATCGGATTGCCCTGTTGCTGCAGGCCATCGCGGTCGGCCTGCTGGCAATCTCGCAGCAGACCGCTGTGCTGATTGTGTCAACCATCATATTGGGCGCTTTCACGCCGGGCATCGTGCCATTGGTGCTGGGACGCATCCAGGAGTTGCTACCGCATGATGCCAGCGACCAACGCGCGGCCTGGAGTCGCGCGACGGCATCGTTTGCGCTGTTCCAGGCGTTGGGCGGCTACGGCTATGCCTGGCTTTTCTCGCGCACGGACGGGAATTACACGCTCATCTTTGCCTGCAGCGCCGTTGCGTTGTTCCTGGCCTTCGCCATGGACTTCACTGCCGGGAGGCGAACTGACTTTACGCCAGTCAAATCTTGAGCTTCACCCGCCGGCGCGAGTGCTCAGTCCAGCGCCATTGACAGGTTTGCCTAATGAGTCTACTTTCAACGATCCGCGGCTAGGGATGAGATTCATCTCAACGCCACCTGTTCTGCTTCTGGATCGTCGATGCCCAAGTCTGAAAGATTCCAGCAACCAACACTGCGTCAACTCGAGCTTCTTCTTGCATTGGTATCTTCCGACGGCATTGCCGGGGCGGGGGCGAAGCTGGGCATGACGCCATCTGCTACCAGTCACGCGTTGCGTGCGCTGGAGGACGCGCTTGGGGTCCAGTTGGTGGAGCGCAACCAGAGCGGCCTGTCGCTGACCTACGCTGGCGAACAGGTGCTGCCGCATGTGCGGGACGTGTTCGCCTCGTTGCAGCTGGTGACCGCCACGGCGCGTGCCGGAGCGGAGCTGAAGACCGGCCTGATCCGCGTCGGCTCGTTCGGCGCAAGCGCGTCACTGCATGCGCTGCCTGCGCTGCTGCAGCAGTTCCGGACCAGGTATCCCGGCGTCAGCGTGATCGTCACCGAACGGCCGGATGAGGAAACCAGCCAGGATCTGATCGAGCGCCGCATCGAGCTGGCCGCGGTCACGTTGCCCAAGCCTGACTTCGAGACCATTACGCTGGCGGTCGACGAGCTGGTCGCAGTGCTGCCGGAAGACCATGAGCTAGCCACACAGGCCGAAGTCCAGCTCGCCGACATTACCCGCTTTCCTTTCATCATGACGCGCGCGGGCTCGCAGAAACTCATTCAAAGGCTGTTTGCGCGCCACAATTGCCGGCCGCGGATCGCGCACGAGCTGCTGCAGATCATGTCGATCCTGGAGTATGTGTCCAGGGGCGAAGGCGTCTCGATCCTGGCCCGGCTAGCCGTGCCCGACGCCTATCCCGGCGTGCGCTACGTACCGCTCCTGCCCCAGACCCGCCGCAGCATCGGCCTGGCATGCCTGGGCGAGAACAAGCTATCGCCTGCAGCCAAGGCGCTGTGGCAGGAGGCGAAGCGGTTCAGCGTGGCCAGCTACTAAGGCGGTGGTCTTCGGCTCGCATTGAAATCCGATTCAATTGCACATGAGCGAGGCCACTCTTAGCCTCGGGGCATTTGCCGGAACCCGCCCGCTGCACGCTGCGGCGTTACGGGGGCCAGCCACTATCGCCTCTTGACCATGAGTGATATCGAGCACGCCGACGCCTGGATCCAGAAAGAATATTCCCCCGAGAACAGCCACTGCTATGGGTGCGGCGTCGCCAACCCGCATGGCAACGGACTCAGGACCTACCTGAACGGCGCCGAAACGGTTTCCCGCTTCACGCCGGACCCGATGTACAGCGGTGGCGTACCCGGCAACGTCTACGGCGGCATGATCGCATCGCTGTTCGATTGCCACGGCACGGCGTCCGCTGCCGCCTTTCACAGGCAACAGTCGGACGACCCCTCCGGACCCTTGGGCCGGTTCGTTACCGCTTCACTCCACGTCAACTTCCTTGCACCCACGCCGCAGGCGCAGGTGCTGACGGTGTCGGGCAAGCTGAAAGCCATCGACGGCCGCAAGGTGTGGGTCGAGATGACGCTCACGGCGGGCGAGGCCCTCTGCGCCACTGCCGAGATGCTTGCCATCGCCCTGCGCAAATGACAACACCGGCGGCTGCCTAGCAGGCCGCTGAAATACCTCCGGTGGACGTCAGCGCGACAACTGGCTGAAGCGTTGATTTGAGGAACCCATCCAACTCCACTTTCATGCGCGGCGCAGATACCTTCACGGAAAGTTTGTTCACTATGCGGAGGCTGGATGATTTCGTGCCGAAGTCCCACCCGCTGCGCTCGATCCGCGCCATGGCCAACCAGGCGCTGGTAAAGATGGACCGGTTGTTCGCACAGATGTACGAGGACGATATCAAGGGTGGCCAGCCCAGCATCGCGCCGGAGAAGTTGCTGCGGGCCATGCTGCTGCAGGTGCTCTACAGCGTTCGCTCCGAACGCCAACTCATGGAGCAGACGCAGTACAACCTGCTGTTTCGCTGGTTCATCGGGCTGTCGATGGACGACACCGTTTGGGTGCCCACGGTCTTCACCAAGAACCGCGAGCGGCTGATCAAGCATGATGCGGTGATCCAGTTTTTCAACGAGGTGCTGGCCATCGCGCAGAAGAAGAACTGGCTGTCGGGCGAGCACTTCAGCGTGGACGGCACGCTGATTCAGGCGTGGGCAGGCCACAAGAGCTTCGTGCGCAAGGACGGCGGCGACGACAAGGACGACAACGACGGCGCCAACTTCAAAGGTCGCACGCGCAGCAACGAGACGCACGAGTCCAAGACCGATCCCGATGCCAAGCTGTACCGCAAGGGCAAAACTGCGAGTGAACTTCGCTATATGGGTCATACCCTGAGCGACAACCGTCACGGCCTGGTGGTGAGCGCCATGGTGACCAATGCGGACGGACATGCTGAGCGCGAGGCCGCGAAGGTGATGCTCAACGATGCCCGACAGGTGACGGACGACCCGAACACCGAAATCACGGTGGGTGCAGACAAGGGCTACGACGCGCAAGAGTTCATTCAAGCCTGCCTGGAACTGAAGGTGACGCCCCACGTGGCACAGAACACCTCGGGGCGCCGCTCGGCCGTTCCTGATGCCATTGCTTGCAGCGCCGGGTATGCCGTTTCGCAGCAAAAGCGCAAGCTGATCGAACAAGGCTTCGGATGGGTCAAGACTGTCGGGCGCATGCGCCAGGTGATGGTGCGTGGACTGAAGCGAGTCGACCAGATGTTCGTGCTGAGCATGGCCGCCTACAACCTCGTGCGCATGCGCTCACTGGGACAAATCCGTCCGCAGTTGCAGTAATCGCGGTAATGAGGCCGGAATCGGGCGCCAAACCGCCGAAAAAATCGATGTAGGGACGTCCCGCTTCCAGATTGTGAAAAATCGCAAGCCTACTGCCTTGCAGGGGGAAGCCTCGCCTCTTGTACGGGGAGTACTTCAGCAACCTGCTAGGGGTTTCTCCTCTCCTTGCGCTGCAATTCAATTGAGGTTGTCGGACACCGATTCTTAGAATCGATCGCATGACCAGCAAGGAGATCTTGTCATGCGATGCAGTAGAACGCCGGACCGCAATTCAGCCGTAATAAGCCAATACGCTGCGGCCCCATGCGCGCGAGGTGCGGAATGAATGTGCCCTCGGACCGCCTGGCACTGGCCGGCATCAAAGTACTGGACCTTTCCCGGATTCTCGCAGGGCCTAGCGCGACGCAACTGCTTGGCGACCTTGGCGCCGACGTAGTGAAAGTCGAACGCCCCGGGGAGGGCGACGACACCCGCAAATGGGGCCCACCGTATATCGAGGACAGCGCCGGGAACGCGACGCAGGAGAGCGCGTATTACCTCAGCGCCAATCGCAACAAGCGCTCGATCGCCATCGACCTGGCATCGGAAGCCGGGCGTACGCTGATCCACGAGCTGCTGCAGCACGCCGACGTACTGGTGGAGAACTACAAGGTCGGGGGGCTGGCGCGCTACGGATTGTCGTATGAACAGCTCAAGGCGCAGTACCCCAGGCTGATCTACTGCTCGATCACGGGCTTCGGCCAGACCGGCCCGTATGCGCAGCGCCCGGGCTACGACTTCCTGATCCAGGGGATGGGCGGGATCATGAGCCTCACCGGCGAGCCCGACGGCCAGCCGATGAAGGTCGGCGTCGGCATCGCCGATGTCATGACCGGCATGTATGCCACGGTGGGCATCCTCGCCGCGCTGCAGTATCGGGCCGCGCATGGCCGCGGCCAGCATATCGATGTGTCGTTGCTGGACTCGCAGATTGCGTGGCTGGTGAACGGCGCCACCAACTACCTTGCCGACGGTGTGTTGCCGCAGCGGCTGGGCAACGGGCATCCCAATATCGTGCCCTACCAGGTGTTCGATACCGCTGACGCGCCGATGATTCTCGCGGTTGGCAACGATGGCCAGTTCGCGCGGTTCTGCGAGGTCGCGGACCTGATGCACGTCGCCGCGGATGAGCGGTTCCGGACCAACCCCGCGCGGGTTGCCAATCGCAAGGCGGTGTGCGAGCTGGTCGCCGCGGCACTACGCCAGCGTGGTCGATCCGAATGGCTCGCCGTGCTGGAAGACGCGGGGGTGCCATGCGGCCCGGTGAACAACCTCGAAGACGTTTTCAACGACCCGCATGTCAAGGCACGTGGCGCTGAGATCCGCATGCCCTGTGAATGGGCAAAGAACGGCCAACTGCGGCTGCTCGCCAATCCGCTCAAGCTGTCAGAGACGCCCGCGACCTATCGAAAACCCCCGCCCCGGCTGGACGAGCATCGCGACGCGATCCTGAAAGACTGGCTCGGCAACTCATAAACCAATGGAGAGACGCATGTTCGAACTGACCGCTGAACAAAGAGAACTGCAACTGGCCGCGCGCGACCTGGCGCAGAACGCATTCGCACCGACCGCTGCCGACACCGACCTGACCGAGGCCTATCCCTGGCAGAACGTGAACCGGCTGCTTGCCGCAGGCTTCATGGGGATGACGATCCCGAAGGAGCTGGGCGGACAAGGTCGCAGCTACCACGATACCGTGATCGTGATCGAGGAGATGGCGAAGGCGTGCGCCACCATGGGCCGCATTACCGTCGAAGCCAACATGGGTGCGATCGGCGCCATTCTGCGCTATGGCACCGACGAGCAGCGCAAGCTCGCCGCGGCGGCCGTGCTCAGCGGCGACAAGCCCGCCATCTGCATCTCCGAGCCCAACGCCGGCAGCGCCGCCAGCGAGATGACCACCCGCGCGGACCGGGTCGGCGACGACTACATCCTGAACGGCGAAAAGTACTGGATCACCGGCGGCGGTGTCTCGCGCCTGCACTTGATCTTCGCCCGCGTGTTCGACGATGGTGTCGACCAGGGCATCGGCGCGTTCATCTGCGTGCGCGATGGCAATGCTCCCGACGGCCTGGTGATCGGCCGCCGCCTCTACGCGATGGGCGTGCGCGGCATCCCCGAGACGCATATCGAGTTCCGCGACCTGAAGATCCACAAATCCATGCTGGTGGTACCGCCGGGCGGGCTGCAGCGCGGCTTCGCGGCGTTGATGAACGCGTACAACGCGCAGCGAGTCGGTGCCGGCACGGTGGCGCTCGGCATCGCGCAGGGCGCGTTCGAGGAAGGCGTGCGCTATGCGAAGTCGCGCCAGCAGTTCGGCCGCCCCATCGCCGAATTCCAGGGCCTGCAGTGGATGATCAGCGATATGTCGGTGCAACTGGAGGCCGCGCGCTTGCTGTTGCACTCGGCCGCGCGCAGTGGCAAGGAATTTCCCGACATGGCCCGCGCCGCCCGCGCCAAGATCTTCGCCGCCGAGACGGCCAACAAGGTCACCAACGATGCGCTGCAGCTCTATGGGTCGTCTGGCTATGGCCGCCACAACCCGATGGAGCGGCACGTCCGCGATGCCCGGATGTTCACCATTGCCGGCGGCACCGCGCAGATCCTGAGAACGCAGGTCGCGGCGAGCGTGCTCGAGATGAAGCTGCCGCAGACGCGCCACGGCTACCTCGCGAAATAAGGCCGGTCGCAAAAATAACGGAGGAGACAAAGATATGAAGCGCAGAGACTTCATAAAAGCCCTGTCGTATATCGGCGCGGGGTCCATGGCGCCGCTTGTGGGTGTGCGCGCTGCGAGCGGGGCCTATCCCGCTGCGCCGGTGCGGCTGGTCGCGCCGTTCCCGCCAGGCGGCACCGTCGATATCCTGGCACGGCTGGTTTCGTCGCAACTTGCGCGCGAGCTATCCCAATCGGTGATCGTCGAGAATCGCGCCGGCGCGGGAGGCACTATCGGTGCGGATGCGGTGGCGCGCGCCAGGCCGGATGGCTACACCGTGCTGTTTGGCGCTGCGCATCACGCCATCGCCCAGACCGTCTACCCGGCGCTGCCCTATGACATCCGCAACATGGTGCCGGTCAGCTTCCTGGGGCGGGTGGACCATGTGCTGCTGGTGACCAACAAGCTGCCGGTAAAGAACGTCGCTGAACTGATCGCCTACCTGAAGGCGAATCCCGACAAGCTGGCCTACGGCTCGCCCGGCACCGGCACGCTGCACCACCTGATGGCGGAGCAGTTCAAGGCAGTCACCGGAACCCGGATGATGCATGTTCCCTACAAGGGCTCCAGCCCCGCGCTGGTCGACCTGATCTCCGGGACCATCCAGGTCTACTTCGAAACCATGCCATCGGCGCTCCAATACGTCCGCAGCGGCAGCGTGCGGGCGCTCGCGGTGACCTCCAGGCAGCGCTCGCGCAGCCTGCCGGATCTTCCGACCATCGCTGAGTCTGGCGTGCCCAACTACGACGCGGCCAGCTGGTACGGGCTGTTCGCGCCACGCGGCACGCCCGCACCGGTCGTGACCGCGCTGAATGGCGCAACGGCCCGAGCCTTTGTCAACGAGGCCTTTGTCGAGCAATGGCGACGCCAGGGTGCCGAGCCCGGCGGCGGCAATCCGGATGTGCTGCGCAAGCTGCTGCTGAGCGAAGTTGACCGCTGGAGCGCCGTGGCGCGGGACGCCAATATCCGGGTCGAGTAGCACGAAGCGACGTAGAAGAGTAAGGCTTTGACCCCACACAGGAGACAACCCATGACCATGCCCAAGGTTTTCACGGACTTCATCGCGGCAATGACCCACATCGTAGAAACCGCCGACGGCAATGAGCGCCGCATCCTCGATGCCGGCGGGAAGCTGCTTGGCGAACTGGTTGCCGTGGATAACTGGTTGCCGGAGGCGTACGCGCAGCCGCATCCCCAGTACTACGGCCAATACCTGCTCTATGCCGACCCGGGCGACCGGTTCTCGGTGGTCAGCTTTGTCTGGGGGCCGGGCCAGAAGACGCCTGTGCATGACCACACTGTGTGGGCGCTCATCGGCATGCTGCGTGGTGCCGAGACTTCGGAGCGATTCGAAGTCGTTGCGCCCGGCAAGCCGATGCGTTCCCTTGGCAAGGATATGCTCAGGCCTGGCCATATCGATCGGGTGTCGCCGTCGATCGGGGATATCCACCGCGTGGCAAATGCTTACGACGACAGCGTGTCGATCAGCATTCATGTGTATGGCGGCAACATCGGCAAGATTTCCCGTCATGTCTATGACGAGCAAACCGGGGAACATAAGACCTTCATTTCCGGCTACACCAACGTCTAGCCGGCCGTGGACGCCGCCGCGAAAGTGGCGGTATCCGTCTATGCGTCGAAGGTGACCAGCTTTGCGCTGGCATTGGCCCTGTTGGGCCTGGTTCTATTCGTTCGGTAAGGCCGCTTCACTCAGCAGCCAGTTCCGGAATGCCTGCAACCTCGGCAACGCAGCGCTCTCAGGCCGATAAACCACGTAGTAGGCCAACTCGGAAGGGAATTTCAACTTTGGGAAAAGCCGTACCACGCGCCCGGCCGCCAGATCGTCGCGAGCCATGACGCTGCGCGCCAGCGCCACGCCGCGTCCTTCGCTTGCTGCTTGCAACACGGCTGCGGAGTTGTTGATCTTCATGCCGCGTGCGGTTGCCACACCGGAAACGCCCATTTTCTGAAACCACCGGTTCCATGTGGGAAAGCCCGCATGGCCATCCATGGAGAGATCGTGAATGAGAGTGATGCCATCCAGATCAGCGGGTCGGCGCAGAGCTCGATGCTGTCGCAGCAGCTCGGGTGAACAAACCGGGTACACCTCCTCCTCCATGAGCTTTTCCGCAGTCAGTCCGGGCCATGTGCCGGTACCGTAGCGCACGCCGATGTCCACCCGCTGCGCCACGAAGTCCACGGGTTTGAGATTGGTCTCCAGGCGAATATCGGTGTCGGGGCAGATTGCCTGGAACCGCTCAAAGCGTGGCAGCAGCCATTTGGCAGCGAAAGCGGGGCTGACCGTAACGGTCAGTACTCCACGGACGGATCCCTCCTGCAGCCGTTCCAGGCCCAGGGATAGCCTGTCAAATCCGGCTCGGATGTCCGGCAATGCGCGCAGTGCGGCATCCGTGGCAGAAAGACGTGCCCGACCACTGCTGCCCCGGACGAACAACGGGAAGCCAAGCCAATCCTCTAGGCCGCGAACCAACTGGCCAACGGCAGCGGGCGTGACGTTGAGTTCCTCCGCTGCTGCAGAGAAGCTTTCGTGTCGGGCACTGGCTTCAAAGGCGCGCAGCGCGTTCAGATGGATTGGCAGCTTCATCGCGATAAAGATTATCTTTCAGTCGCGGAAATTTTATCTCGTTTGCCGGGAGTGTGGGTTTGGCGAAGAATTGACCGTCACAAACCACGGAAACTCGGGGCCTTGCACATATCCCAGGAGCCGTTGTCGAAACTCTGGGCGGATAGTTTCCCTTTCAGGTCGCAGTGACCGGATGATTGTGGAATCGCTTCTTCGATGCATGTCTGTCGTTCAGGTTCGGACATCAAGTTGCACGGGCTGCCTCGCCGTGCTCCTTTCATAAACCCGTTTTCGCCTATCGGACAGGCAGAGGGATTTCATATGAGCGATCAGTTCAAGGGCAAGAAGCTGCTGATTGCCGGCGGCACCAGCGGAATGGGGCTGGAGACCGCCCGCATGGTGCTCGTCGAAGGCGGCAGCGTGGTGATCGTGGGCAATCGCCCCGAAAAGACCGAGGCGGCGCGCAGCGAGTTGGCCGCACTTGGACAGGTCTGGGCACTGACGGCGAACCTTGCCAGCGATGAGAGCGTCCGCGCACTGCTCGAGACTGTCGACGGGCAGCATGCCGACATCGACCTGCTGGTGAACGCCGCCGGCGTGTTCTTTCCAAAGCCCTTCCTCGAGCATTCGGAAGCTGACTACGACCAGTACATGAAGATCAACAAGGCGTTCTTCTTCATTACCCAACGGGTCGCAAGCAACCTGGTCAAGCAAGGCAAAACCGGCGCCATCGTCAACATCGGCTCGATGTGGGCCAGGCAGGCCATTGCAGCCACGCCTTCTTCGGCGTATTCGATGGCGAAAGCCAGCCTGCATTCGCTGACGCAGCATCTGGCGATGGAACTGGCGTCCAGCAACATCCGCGTCAACGCGGTGTCGCCTGCCGTAGTCGAAACGCCGATCTACGAGGGGTTCATTCCCAAGGCTGAAGTGCATGGCGCCCTGCAAGGCTTCAACAATTTCCATCCCATCGGCCGCGTTGGCACGCCGCGGGACGTTGCCGAAGCTGTCGTTTTCCTGCTCTCCGACAAGGCGGGTTGGGTAACGGGCGCAATCTGGGACGTGGATGGTGGCGTGATGGCTGGCCGCAACTGATGCGGGGGGCGAGCGCTTGCCGTTAGCCTCCCTTTTTTTCTGAACCACCGACTCGGAGAGGACGTATGGTCTATCTGCAAATTACCCTCAAGATCGCCAATGCCGACCGCGCGGCCGCGGCTTGCGTCTATCAACGATACAAGGAGCCGTTTCTCGGCACCGTTGCCGGCGCGAAGTCGAAGGAACTGCTGGTGCGTGAGGAAGACGTGCAAGTGCTGCATGGCTTCGACAGCAAGGAGAACGCCGCTGCCTATCTGCAAAGCGAGCTGTTCACGGCAGATGTGGTGGCCGGTCTTGAGCCATTGCTGGGTGCCGCGCCCGAGGTGCGGATCTACGAGGTTGCGTGATCCCACCGCAAAAGCCCTCACACTCATTGACAGCAGGAGCTCAAGACATGATGCAGGACTGGAACGCCTACCGGAATGAACTGAAGACGCGCGTCGGCGATTTCGCGTCGTTGAACCCGGAGGTAATGGCCGGGCTGGCGAAGCTGAATGAATTCGTTGCCAAGCCGGGACACCTGGAACCCAAGATGCACGAGCTGATTGCCTTGGCCGTCGCCGTTACCACGCGCTGCGACGGCTGCATTTCCGTGCACACACAGAAGGCAGCGGAGTACGGTGCCACGCGGGAGGAAATTGCCGAGGCGCTCGGGGTTGCCATTGCCCTCAACGCCGGCGCCGCTCTCGTCTATTCGGCGCGCGTGCTCGATACCCACGCGCATCTGCCCAGGTAAATGGTACGGGGTACAGGGCCGCCGCGGAACGCCGCGACCCTGTACCTCGCTTCTCATCAAAGAACTCCCCATGCTAGTTAATGCGGACTTTTCGCTGCGCGCAGCCGTCACGCCACGTCAGTACCAGTGGATCGCCTCGCCCCAGCCGGGCGTCGAGCGCGTGATGCTGGATCGAGTGGGAGGAGAAAAAGGGCGCGCCACCAGCATCGTGCGTTACGCGCCCGATTCCTGGTTTCCCCGGCACCAACATCGGGGAGGCGAGGAGATTCTCGTGCTATCGGGCACCTTCTCCGAAGGAGACACGCACTATCTGGCCGGCTGGTATTTGCGCAGTCCGCCGGGCTCCTGCCACCAGCCCTCCAGCGTCGAGGGTGCGGTCATCTTTGTGAAGCTCGGGCAGATGCAGCCGGACGAATCCAGCACAGTTCGTGTCGATACGCGTGATGTGTCGCGCTGGACGGTCAGGCATGGTCGTGAATGCTGCACGCTGTTCTCGGACGGCATCGAACATGTTTCCCTCGACCGCATACCGGCGGGCGCCGCGGTATTCGGCGGTCCGGTAGAGGGTGCCGAGATGCTGGTCGTGGAGGGCAGCTTACGGGAGCTTGCACAGGAATATGAGCGGGGCAGTTGGGTGCGGCTGCCGCCGGGGACGTATCCGGATCTCGTCGCAGGCAGATGCGGGGCCTGCGTGTACATCAAGACCGGACATCTCGCCAACCTTGTCAGTCGGGCAGGTGCGTCATGCTGACCGAACGCATTGCCATCATCGGCGGCGGGCTGAGTGGCCTGTACGCGGCCTACTTGCTGGAGCAACGTGGCATCCGCAATTACGTGTTGCTGGAAGCTCGCGTAGCCTTGGGCGGGCGGATCGCGTCTGTCTCGCCGACGGCCCTTACCGGCGAACAGCGGCCCAGCGAACAGTATGACCTTGGCGCAACCTGGTTCTGGCCCGACTTGCAACCGGAGCTGCAGGCGCTGGTGGACGAGCTGGGCCTGCAGACCTTCGCGCAGCAAGAAGAGGGGGACATGCTGCTCGAGCGTTCGCCGACGCAGCCCCCGGTACGCGCCGATGGCTATCGCTCCACGCCCCCCGCGCGGCGGCTGGTGGGCGGCATGGGCGCGCTCATCGATGCCCTGCATCAGCGCCTGACAGCAAACCGACTGATGACTCATTGCCATGTGAGGCGGCTGCGCTATCTGGATGACTGTGTCGAGGTGGAGGCTGACGGCCCGCAGGGTCGAGAACGCATGCATCGCGTGGCCCACGTGCTATTGGCGGTGCCGCCGCGTCTTGCGGCCGGCACGATTTTGTTCGAGCCAGCGTTGCCTGACCCATTGGCCGGGCCGTGGAAGCACTGCGCGACATGGATGGCGCCACATGCCAAGTATCTGGCGGTCTTTGACCGCCCCTTCTGGCGCGAACAGGGGCTATCCGGCGAGGCGCGCAGCGCGGTCGGGCCGATGACGGAGATTCACGACGCCTCGGCCCTAGCTTGCCATGGTGCCCTGTTCGGGTTCCTTGGTGTCCCCGCCGCTGTGCGCCGCCAGATTCCGGAGGAGGAATTGCGGGCGCTCTGCCGTGCTCAGCTGGTTCGCTTGTTCGGCCGCTGCGCTTCATCACCCCGGACCGAATATCTGAAAGACTGGGCGAGCGACCCATACACAGCGCTGGAGGCTGACAACAAGGTGGGTGCGCACCAAATGTTGCCATTACCTTCCTGCGCGGCGTCCGGCGTTTGGTGCAACCGGCTCACCGGTATTGCCAGCGAATGGTCGCCGCAGTTTGGCGGCTATGTCGCAGGCGCATTGGACGCAGCCCGGCGGGCCGTAGCCGCGTTGACGGCTGGCAATACCGCACATTCGCTTTTGCATTGATTGCCTTTCCGCGCAGCGCGGGACCAGCAGAGACATTGGAGTGTCGAGATGAAGCCTACCTATAAAGCCATGCAGATCAGCAGGCCCGGCGTTCTGGAGCTTGTGGAGCGGGCTGTGCCCCAGCCTGGCGTGGCAGAGGTGCTGATCCGGGTGGAAGCCTGCGGCATCTGCGGAGCGGATGCGGCCGACATCGAAAGAACAGGCCCTGCTGCGCAGCCGCCGCGTGTGCCCGGTCACGAGGTGGTTGGCCGAATCCTGGCGGTGGGCCCAGGCACGCCATCGATCTGGACGACAGGCCAGCGCGTGGGCGTGGGCCGGCTGGGTGGCCACTGTGGCGAATGCGTGCAATGCCGGCAGGGGCGGTTCCAGCTTTGCCTGAACCAACCTGTGGTCGGTGCCACCGTCGACGGCGGCTACGCCGAGATGATGCTTGCGCGCAGCACCGGTCTCGTAGCCATTCCAGATGGGCTTGGCTCGGAAGAGGCCGCGCCTATCCTGTGCGCAGGTATTGCTACCTTCAACGCCTTGAAGAAGTGCGGCGCGCAAGCTGGCGATACGGTGGCTATCCTTGGCATCGGCGGGCTGGGGCACATGGCGCTGCAATATGCACGAAACATGGGTTTCCGGGTCGTGGCGGTCGGGCGAGGCAACGACATTGCAGGCGACGCGCTGGCGCTGGGCGCACATCTCTATATCGATAACCGTCAGGAAGATGCCGCTGCACGGCTCAAGGCCATGGGTGGCGCCCAGGCCATCGTGACTATGATCGATCATGCCGAGGCAATTTCGGCATTGCTGCCCGGCCTGGCACCCGAGGGGCGGCTGGTTGTTCTCAACCCCGCCAGAAGCCCGTTACACATTCCCCCAGCTCTGCTTGTCGGCGGACAACGCAGCATCCTCGGATCGCTCACGGGTACGCCTTACGAAAACGAGAAAACGTTGAACTTCAGTATGCTGGCGAATGTGCGGCCTCGGATAGAGACCATGCCGCTCGAACAAGCAGCGCAGGCATACGAGAAGATGAAATCCGGTAGCGCGAAATACCGCATGGTGCTGACGATGGATAATCCCCGTTGAACGCGCTACACCTCTCCGCAAGGGGCGGCCAAATACCAATATGACCAAGCACAACACCCAACCGGCCCTCAACGCATCCGATTTTCTGCCCGACCGGGTCCAGAGCGGCAACATCTGGCGATTGTCCATCGCCCAGGCACTGGCCGGCGCCAACTCGGTGGTGGTCTATGCCACCGGCGCCATCGTCGGCGACATGCTTGCGCCGATACCCATGCTGGCTACATTGCCCATCTCCATCTTTGTGGTGGGCATGGCAGCGTGCATTTTACCGATCGGTGCGGTCTCCCGCAGGTATGGCCGGCGCGCTGCCTTCCTGGCAGGCACCGGGGCCGGTGTATTGACCGGCCTGCTGGCCATGCTTGCTGTCATCCTGGGCTGGTTCTGGCTGTTCTGCCTGGCCACCTTCTTTGGCGGCAGCTACGCCGCCGTCGTGCTGTCCTTTCGTTTTGCGGCAGCCGATGGTGTTGCTCCAGCCCGGCGCGCACGTGCACTATCGCTTGTCATGGCGGGTGGCGTGGCCGCGGGCGTGGTCGGGCCGCAATTGGTGACCTGGACCATGGATCTCTGGCCGCGGCATACGTTTGCCATGACCTTCCTGGTGCAGGCTCTCGTGGCAGCGCTGTCGGCGCTCGTTTTGCTCGGGGTAAAGCTACCCCAACCCAGCGTTGCGGAACTGGCCGGCGGCCGGCCGCTCACCGAGATCGCACGGCAGCCGCGTTTCATTGCCGCCGCGATCTGTGGCGCGGTGTCCTATATGTTGATGAACTTCCTGATGACCGCCGCACCGCTGGCGATGCACATCTGCGGGCATCCGCAGGCCTCCGCCAACCTGGGGATGCAATGGCATGTCATCGCGATGTACGCGCCGAGTTTCTTTACGGGTTCTCTGATTGCGCGATTCGGAGCAAGCCGCGTGGCGATCGTCGGCCTGGCGCTCACTGGGCTGTCTGCCGCCGTCGGACTCGGAGGCGTCGACGTGGCACACTTCTGGGCGACGCTGATCCTGCTCGGCCTTGGGTGGAATTTCGGGTTCCTTGGCGCATCGGCGCTGGTGCTGGAATGCCATCGCCCCGAGGAAAAGACGCGCGTGCAGTCCCTCAACGACTTCATTGTCTTTGGCCTGATGGCGATCGGCTCTTTTTCGTCCGGCGGCCTGTTGTCTGTCTATGGCTGGAACACAGTGCTGTGGGTATCGTTCGTTCCACTGGCGCTGTCCCTGGTGGCGCTCGCCGTGGCGATGAGAAGGAGCAAGGCCCTTGCAGAACACCAAAGCATGGCGTGAGATTGTCGTGGCCGGGCAGCCTGCTGCCCGGTCAGTGCTTACAGGCCGTGTCTCGAGCCTCGCTGGCGTGTGGCCCGCAGCAACGGTGCCGGCCTAGCGGCCAAATTGCCGCGCCATCTCGACAAAGCCTGCAAGGTAGGCGGTGCCTTCGTCGCCGCGCCGGATGCCGAGATTGATGTGCTTGCGAATACCGTGCTTGCCCAGCGGCACCGCCCGCAATGGCATGCCGGCGCCTTCTTCCTCCACCAGCCAGTCGGGCAACACGGCCACGCCGCGCCCGGCGGCAACGAGCTGCAGCATCAGGTCTGTCACTTCGGCGGTGCGGTGGCGTCGCGGCTGGCAATGCGCGGGGACCAGGAAGCGGGTGTAAATGTCGAGACGCTCGATGCTGACCGGGACCGTGATCAACGTTTCATCGACCAGATCCTGTGGCCGTATGTAAGGCTGCGCCGCGAGCGGATGGGTCAGGTGTACTACCAGCACCAGCTCATAGTCGATCACCGGCGTGAAAGCCAACTCCGGCAGCTTGACCGGGTCAGGCGTGATCAGCAGGTCGATCTCGTGCCCGAGCAGCGCGGCGACGCCGTCGAACCGGAAGGATGTCCTGACATCGAAATCCACGTCCGGCCACGCGGCAAGGTAACGCGGCGTCAGACGGGCCAGCCATTTCTGGCAGGGATGGCATTCCATGCCGACACGCAGCGCGCCGCGGCGTCCCTCGGCAAAGTCCGCAAGGATGCGCTCGGCGTGATCCAGCTGGGGCAGCAGGCGGTCGGCCAGAGCGAGCAGGTATTCCCCCGCCTGCGTGAAGCGCAGGCCGCGGCCGCTCTTGGTCCAGATCCTCACGCCATGATGGTCTTCCAGCTTCTTCACCATGTGCGAGAGCGCGGATTGCGTGACGTTCAGCTTTTCCGCGGCGGCGGTGACGCTTCCGGTACGGCTTACCGCGACCAGTGCCGCAAGATGTTGGCGATCCAGCACGCATGACTCCCGTTCATTGGTTCATGAAAAGATACCATTTTTTTTCATGCAATGGCGTTGCTATGCTGGCCTCCATCGAAGCCATCTGGCGCCCTTCGGCGCCTTTCCATAGCGAGAGAAAAGGAAGTCATGAAGGTCAATGCAACGGCAGTGCAAGGCGAGATGTCGGCTGGGGCAGCCGGCCGCGCAGGCAGCGTTTTCGACGAGGTCATCGACCGCGCGAACTCTCACTCGATGAAATGGGCCATCCCCGAAAAACTCCTCGCGCCGGACGAGGCCGCGGCGAAACCCTTGCCGATGTGGGTCGCCGACATGGATTTCCGCGCGCCGCAAGCTGTCATCGATGCGCTGCACGAGGCGGTGGCGCATGGTATCTTCGGCTACCCCGGCGGCGCGACCGACAGCTATGTCGATGCCGTCGTCGCGTGGCAGGGCAGGCGCTTCGGCTGGGAGGTGGCCAAGGAATGGGTGGTGCAGACCTCCGGGATCATCACCGCGCTCAAGACCGCCATCCAGGCATTCTCCGCACCGGGCGATTCGGTGCTGATCCAGCCGCCGGTCTATGCGCACTTCCATAACGACGTGCTGATGAACGGCCGTCATCTGGCCCTGGCCCCGCTGCAGCGCACCGATGTCGGCTACCGCTTCGACCCGGCCACCTTTGAAGCGGCGATCCGCGACGATACCAGGCTCTTCATCCTGAGCAATCCGCACAACCCCACCGGCAATGTCTGGTCGGAAGACGAATTGCGGACCATGGGCGAGATCTGCCTGCGCCGCGGTATCCTGGTCATTTCGGACGAGATCCACCAGGACCTGATCATCAACCCGAGGAAAAAGCACATTCCCTTTGCCTCGCTCGGCGACGATTTTGCCCAGCACAGCATCACCTGCACGGCGCCCAGCAAGACCTTCAACCTGCCGGGTTTGCAAAGCGCGAACGTGGTCGTGCCTAACCGGCGCCTGCGCGACGAACTGCGCCGCCAGTACGACCGCAATATGTTCCCGCTAGTCAATACGCTGGGCATGGTTGCCGCAGAGGCGGCCTATGCTCACGGCGAACCATGGCTCGAACAGATGCTGGCGTACCTGCGCGCCAATCACGACCATTTCCGCGAGTCGGTGCATCGCGCCACGTCACGCGTCCAGGTGCTGCCGGCCGACTCGCTCTACCTGGCATGGATGGACTGCCGCGGCCTCGGCATGGATGCGCCGTCGTTGGACAAGTTCATGCTGACCCGGGCTCGCCTGTGGCTCGACAAGGGCCAGAAGTTCGGCATCGAGGGTCACCGCTACATGCGCGTCAACCTGGGATGCCCGCGCGCGACCGTGGATGAAGCCATCGGCAGATTGACTGCGGCCATCGCCGGACTCTGATCCGGCTCAGCGAACGCAAGACGAAGCCAGCCGGCATTCGATGGAAAAGGAGCCATCGGCTGAGGACGGCGCTCGTCCGTCGCAACAGCCACCCACAACGACAAGCATCACAAAGAGATGTACCAAAGGAGACAGTGCAATGCGCAGGAACACCGACGCTCAGTCCTATGAACAGGAAGAGCTGAAACGCGATCTGAAAAGCCGCCATATCCAGATGATCGCCATCGGCGGAGCGATCGGCACCGGCCTGTTCTATGGGTCATCGTGGGCCATCAAGACCGCGGGTCCGGCGATCATCCTGACGTACTTGGTCGCCGCCGTGGCGATCTACTTCGTCATGCGGGCGCTGGGCGAGATGGCGGTCGAGGAGCCGGTTTCCGGGTCCTACATTTCCTATTCGAACCGCTATATCCACCGGTTTGCCGGCTTCCTGAACGGCTGGAACGCATTCATCTTCCTGCTGGCAACCAGCGCGGCCGAGCTGAATGCACTGGGCAACTACGTGCATTTCTGGTTCCCGACCATGCCGATCTGGGTGACCGCGCTGATAGCCGTGTCGGTGATGTTCTGCGTCAATATGATCGGCGTGAAGTTCTACGGCGAGGCCGAATTCTGGTTCGCGCTGATCAAGGTGACCGCGATCGTCGCCATGATCGTGTTCGGCATCGGCATGATCTTCTTCGGCCTGGGCAACAATGGCGAGCCCATCGGCCATCACAACCTGGTGGACCATGGCGGTTTCTTCGCCAAGGGCATCGGCGGCATGGTGCTTTCGATCGTGATGGTGGCGTTCTCGTTTGGCGGCATCGAGAACCTCGGCCTGGCTGCCGGCGAAGCGAAGGATGTCAAGACCACCATGCCCAAGGCCGTCAGCGCGACGTTCTGGCGCCTGCTGATCTTCTACGTCGGTGCCATTGCGGTGCTGCTGATGATCTTCCCTTGGACCTCGCTGACTGCGAAGGGCAGCCCGTTCGTCGACGTCTTTGCCAGGATCGGCGTGCCCGCGGCGGCCGGAGTCATGAACCTGGTGGTCATCACCGCGGTACTGTCGGCCGTGAACGCCAGCGTGTTCACCAACAGCCGGACCTTCTACAACCTGGCGCTGCAGAAGAACGCACCGGCGTTCCTGGGCACGGTCAACCGCCGCAATGTGCCATCGCGCGCCATCATGCTGGTGTTCGCCACGATGTTCGCGGGTGTCTTGCTGAACTACCTGATGCCGGAGAAGGCGTTCGAGTTGTTCTCGTCGATCACGGTGTTCGCGCTGGTGTGTGCCTGGACCTCGATCGTGGTCAGCCACCTGCGCTTCCGCAAGCTCAGGATCCAGACCGGGCAAGCGGACAGCCTGTCCTACAAGATGCCTTTCTTCCCGTATGGCAACTACATTGCGCTGGCGTTCATCGCTGCGGTGCTGGTCTGCATCGCGATCCTGCCGGATATGCGGATGTCGCTGATCGTCTCCGCGTCGTGGGTCGCCGTCGTCTTCGTCGCCTACAAGTTCTACACCAGGGAAGAACAGCCGGCGCTGGCCGAGGCGCCCAATGCGGAACCGAGAGTGCAATAGGACAGCCATGGCATCAACCTTCCAGCTGGCGCTCGACGAGCGGCGCGCAGCCGCGCTCTCCAGGTTGCTCCGCCATGTGACCTGGTCCGACTTGAGCGCGTATGCCGGCGATGTCGAGGAAGCCTTGCTGATGCGCGACGCGCTCGACACCATCGGCCGGGCGCTGGTGCTGGGACAAGCTGGCCGCTCCGGGCGGCGCGGTAGTTCGCGCAGACGGTAATGTGCGGGGCATTGCACTACGCAATGCCCCACTGTCACCGCCGCGCAGATTGCACCGTTGTTGCGTTTGCTTGCCCGGGATAGGGCGCGTGTTTCATCCCGCCGCCTCTACCATTGACGTTATCCCCCCGTTGCGACGGCATGGTCGCCGCACCAGTCTCCCGGGGGACCGACCGACATGGAGAGTGAATGGAACACATCCCCACCCGGCGAAGCACGATCTCGCTGGACGGCGCACGGCTCTTGGCCCAGATACGGGCGCTTGGCGAAATCGGCGCCGACCCCGAAGGCGGCGGCCGGACCCGCATCGCGCTGACCGACGCCGAGAAAGCCGGCCGCGACCAGGTTGTCCAATGGATGCGCGAGCTGGATCTCGAGGTTCGCATCGACCGCATCGGCAACGTCTTCGGCATCCTGCGCTCGGCGGCCGATGACGGCAGCCAGGCGCCGCTGATGACCGGCTCGCATATCGATACCGTGACCAATGCCGGTGCGCTCGATGGCTGCTACGGGGTGCTGGCCGGGCTCGCGGTCGCGCGCGCCTTCCGCCAGGCCGGCGTCACGCCCAACCGTTCCATCATGATCGGCGCCTTTACCAACGAGGAGGGCATCCGCTACCAGCCCGACATGATGGGCTCGCTGGTGTATGCCGGCGGGCTGCCGGTGCAGCGGGCGCTTGACACGGTCGGCACCGACGGCACGCGGCTTGGCGACGAACTGGCTCGGATCGGCTATGCCGGAGACATGGAACCCGGTGCCGTGGTGCCGCACGAGTACATCGAACTCCATATCGAGCAAGGCCCGGTGCTGGAAGCCGAGGGTACGCAGATCGGCGTGGTCGAGAACCTGCAGGGTATCTCGTGGCAGCAGGTCACGGTACAGGGCAACGCCAACCACGCCGGCACCACGCCGACCCGGCTGCGGCACGATGCCGGCTGGGCAGCGGCCGCGGTGGTGGCGTTTCTGCGTGACCTGGCCAACGCGTCGGACGGCACCACGCTGGCAACGGTGGGGTGCCTGCGCGTCGAGCCCGGCGTGATCAACGTGATTCCGCGTAAGGCGGTGTTCACGGTCGATCTGCGCGATCCCGATGAAAGCCGGCTGCAGCGTGCCGAAGCGAGGCTGGCGGATTTCCTGGCAGAAGTCGCCGAAGCGGAGGGCGTCACGATCCGCACCGAGCCGCTCGCGCGCTTCGAGCCGGTGAGCTTCGATGCCGGCATCATTGCCGCCATCGAAGCCTCTGCGGCGCGCTTTGGCTACACCCATCGACGCATGACTTCCGGCGCCGGGCACGACGCCCAGATGATCGCGCGCATCGCCCCTGCGGCAATGATCTTCGTGCCCAGCCGCGGCGGCATCAGCCACAACCCGCGCGAGCACACCGACGACGACCAGCTGGTGATGGGCGCGCAAGTGCTGCTTGATGTCATCCTCGCCCGCCTTGGGCATACCACTGAGTGATCCCTTCCCCAATGACCGCAGATACCCCCATGCTGACCATCAATTCCCGCGCCCACCGGTGCGACTATCCGGCCGAGCTGAGGCAACTGATGAGCATCGCCGAAGCCGGGCGCAGCCACGCGTGGCTGTCGCACTGGGAGCAGCTCAACGCCGGGCCCACGCCGCTGCGCGAACTGCCCGGCCTGGCCGCGAGCCTTGGCATCGCGCAGCTGAGCGTCAAGGACGAGTCGGTCCGCTCGCCGCTCGGCAGTTTCAAGGCGCTAGGCGCGCCGATCGCGCTGGTGCGGCTGGTGCTGCGCATGTTCCCGGAGCGCGAGCTCGATCCGCTCGAACTGATCGCCGGCCGCCATGCCGCGCTGCTGCGCGACTTCACCGTGATCAGCGCCACCGACGGCAATCACGGTCGCGCGCTGGCCGCGGCGGCGCGCAGCTTCGGCTGCCGCTGCGTGATCGTGCTGCATGCGAACGTCAGCCAGGAGCGCGAAGATGCGATTGCCGCCTGCGGCGCGCGCATCGTGCGCATCGTCGGCAACTATGACGAGTCGGTCGAGGAAGCCGCGCGGCTGGCCGCCGCCAACGGCTGGACCGTGGTCTCCGACACCTCTTACGAGGGCTATCAGGACATCCCGCGCGACGTGATGCAGGGCTACGGCGCCATTGCCGCGGAAGTGCTGGCGCAGCGCGGCGTCGCGCCCGGCCAGCCATGCCCGTACACCCATGTGTTCCTGCAAGGGGGCGTCGGCGGCCTGGCCGCCGGCGTGGCCAGCTATCTGTGGGAGCGCTTCGGTGCTGGCCGGCCGACATTCGTCGTGGTGGAACCGGCGCAGGCAGATTGCCTGTACCAAAGTGCGCTGCAGGGGCGCCCCGCGCGCGCAACAGGCTCGGTCGACTCGGTGATGGCGGGACTGGCCTGTGGCGAGACCTCGCCGCTGGCCTGGCGCTTTCTGGAACCTAGCGTGGACGTCTTCATGACGATTGCCGACGACGACGCCGTGACCGCGATGCATCGGCTGGCCATCGGGCAGGACGGGGACGTGCCTATCGTCGCCGGTGAATCGGGGGCGGCCGGCGTCGCGGGACTGGCGGTATTGCGCGCGCAGCCGGCGCTGTCCGCGGCGGCCGGCCTCGACGCCGGTTCCCGCGTGCTGGTGATCAATACCGAAGGCGCCACCGCTCCGGCCGTCTACCAGCAACTGGTGGGAGAATCCGCGGAATCCGTCCTGGCGCGCCAGGCAGCTTGGCTGGTACGCTGAGCCCGGCGTACTGAAGACGCGATGCATGATCGAGCCCATTCAGGGCTCGATCGACACGCCCAGCGACACCTTGGCCCGCTGCATGGCGACGTGTGTCTTGAAGTTCTTGACGTTGCCCGAGACAAAGAACAGCTCCCGCGTCAGGCGCTCGTACTCGGTCATGTCGGCCACGGCCAGCACCAGCAGGAAATCGAAGTCGCCGGTCACGTAGTACACCTGCTGGACCTGCGGGCAGTCGACGAAGCGCTTGCGGACCTCGTCCAGCAGGTCCAGCCGCTCGTTCTCCAGCGTGACCTCGACCAGTATCGTGATCATCTTGCCGACTTGTGCGGGATCGACCACGGCGGTGTTGGCGACGATCACGCCTTCGGCTTCCAGCGCGGCGATGCGGCGATTGACGGCAGACGGCGACAGGTTGACAGCATCGGCCAGCTGTCGCTGCGAGAGCTTGTTGTTGTCTTGCAGCAGCCGCAGCAGCTTGCGGTCATACGCGTCGAGTTGCATTGCCGTGGTCCTTTCTGCGCGCGGGGGCCGTTGCCCTGCGCATGGCATGGAACGGTCATTTTCGCATCCTGGACCAGGGATGGCGGCATCCCCGGCGTCTTCGCCTTCAAATCGCGACGTTTGACCGGCGCAAGGGGCGGGCGTGCAACGATGTCCCGGATAGGCCGCGCGCAAACGGACATCCTTGCGTTGGCCCGCCCGTTGGGAATGGCGTACTGCTGACTTCATTGCCCGCGCGCCTGGCGAGATGGGCGGAAGCGCCGGATTCAGGCCCCGGCGATTTCGACTCTTACACCGCGAAGACCGGGACACAGCGGCTTCCGGCCTTCGCGGCAAGTACAGCTACATCAGGCCTTGCCCTTGCCAGTCACAGTCCGGGCAGCTTCTTCGCAATCCTTCTCGCGCCACAGGAACTGCTGCGCCAGCACATCCTTGTCGAACAGGATCTTGTATTGGCAAGCCTTGTCGCCCGCAGGGGTCTGCAGGCGGAACAGGTAGTCCCATTCGCGCACGAAGAAGAAGCCTTCCAGGAAATGCGGCCGGCCCAGCAAGTGGTAGAGCTGGTCCTTGGTCATGCCGGGCTTGACCAGCGCCAGCTTGGCCGGGTCGGGGTAGATCCCTTCGCGCAGCGTCATGGTGGTGTCGGTCATCTCCGGCCACACCGGCGCCGCGCTGGCGCCGCGGTCGTCGATCTTGCTGAGGTTGCCGCAGCCGGACAGTGCCAGCGCCAGCAGCAGGGCAGCGCAGGGCGCCGCGTGGTGTTTTATCGATGCATACATGGTGTCGAGTTCCTTGATATTCTGAAGCGCGCAGACGGGCACCGCGGTGCTGCCGGTGCCGTCTGCTGCACGGACGGGTCCGCGCGGCTTACCACTGATAACCCATACCCACGGCGCCGCCGTAGTCGCCACGCGAGGTGGCTGCGCCGGACGCCTTCATCACCCACGAACCGTTCTCCGACACCCGCGACAGGCCCAGCGCGTAGCCGGTCTCGCCATTGAACGTGGCGGTGCCGATGGCGAGCATGCTCTTGCTCGGCAGGTACGCCTGCGGCAGGCTGGCCATGGCCATCGCCGAGGCGATGCCCGCGTTGGAGCGGTTCTCGGTGGCGCGGACGCGGCTGTCCATGCCGGCGAGCTTCTGGTCGATGCCCTCGCTGACGCGGTTCAGCTGGCTGACGTTGACGGCATCGGTCGGCGCGCGGCCTTCGGCGACGCCGGTGATCTGGCGATCGCCATCCCGGCCGGCGACGCTGATGCTGGTGCCGCCGGTGTCGCCGCCCACCGTGATCGGCGCGCTGCTGTTCTCCTGCTTGACGATGCCGACCTTGCCTTCGACCAGGTTGTTCACGGTGGTGTTGGTGGCATGCAGCTGCGAGCCGTTGACCGCGTCAGTCGAGTTCTCGCTGACATTGCCGGCCGCGACGTTGGTGACCTTGGTGCCGTTGGTGCCGCCCAGCGTGATCTGCGAGCGATCCGAGTTGTCGTACTGGATCGAGTTGCTGACCTGCCCGGCGGTATCGCCGATGGCGTCGGCGACGTTGGCGTAGGTCTTGCCGTTGACCGTGAAGCCGCCGCCGAGGTTGCCGGTGGACGGGTCATAGGTGGTGCCGCCGCCAAGGTGGTTGGCCAGGCTGCTGCCCTGGTTGGTCACGATGGTGTTCTGCGCGGCAAGGGCGTCGCCGACGTTGTTGTAGGTGCCGCCGCCCACCGCATAAGTCGGGGCGGTATAGCTGCCGGTGTTCGGGTCGTACGACGCACCGCCGCCGAGCGAGCTGGCGGTGTTCTGCGCGACCTGGTTCAGCTGGCTGACGTTGACCGCGTCGGTCGGCGCCGAGCCGGCCGCGACATTGGTGATCTGGCGCTGTCCGGCCGCAGTGCCGACCGAGACTTCACCCACCGAGTTCTGGCCGCCGCCGACACCGTAGCCGATATAGCCGGTGCGCGCGCCCACCGTGGTGACCGAGCCCGCGCCCAGCGCCACGCTGTTGGCAAACAGCGCCTGCGAGCCCGCGCCCAGCGCCAGCGACTGGATCCCCTGCGATTGCGCATTGGTGCCCAGCGCGACGCCATCGGCTTGCGACACCAGCGCGTTCTGACCGATTGCCGTGCCGCCAGGCGCGGTCATCTCGACCAGCGCGCCGTTACCGATGCCGATGCCGTTGTCGCCGTTGACGACCGTGGTCGGACCCACGGCAATCGACTCCTGGCCCGCCGCCAGCGAATCGACCGCGGTCGAGTTCGCGTGGAAGTAGCGCGTGCCGGTGGCCGAGACCGAGCCGATCGCGCCCTGCAGCTGGCGGATCGTCACCGCATCGTGGGCCTCGGTACCGTCGGCCACATTGGTGATCTGGCGCAGGCTGTTGGTCGCCGCGTTGCTCACCGACACCGCGCCCAGCAGGGTGACGTCGCTGGTGTTGTAGGGCACCAGGCCGGTGCCCGCGACGATGTTGCCGCTGGCGGGTGCCAGCGCACGGTTCGACACCGAGCCCGCGCCGAGCGCCACGCCGCCATCGATGCTGGCGCTGGCGTTGGTGCCCATCGCAATGCTGTTGGCATTGTTGGCCACCGCCGCCGGCCCGACCGCGATGCTGTCGGTGCCGAGCGCCTGGCTGTCGGGCAGGGTCGAGTTGGCGTGGAAGTACTTGATGCCGCCGCCGTTGCTGATGTTGTCGATGGCCGTGTTGATGTTGGTGATGCTGCCGTCGACCGCGGTGAACGCATCCGACACGGTGGTGTAGCTGCCGCCCTGGATGTTGTAGACCGGACCGGTGATGGTGCCGTCCGGGTTCACGACCGCGCCGCCACCGAGGTGGTTGGTGATGCTGCTGCTCACGGCGTACAGCTGCGAACCGTTGATGGCTTCGGTCGAGGTTGCGCTGACCGCGCCATCTGCCAGGTTCGAGATCGTCGTGCCGCCAACGCCGGCGAGCGTGGCCGAGTTGTAGTTCACCTCGCCCGGATCGATCTGGCCGTTGCCGTTGGCATCGTTCCAGTCGTACTTCAGCGCGCGTTCGTTGGTGGCGCCGGCCTGCTGCGCCACCTGGCCGATCGCCTGGTTGGTGGCATGAAGCTGCGAACCGTTGATCGCATCGGTGGAGGTTGCGCTCAGGCGGCCCGCCGCGACGTTGGTGATGGTGCGCTCCGCACCGACCGCGCCGATGCTGAGCGTGCTGGCCGGGTTCGCGCCCGCGAAGGTATAGGCGTTGCCCGCGAGCGTGATGCCACCCGTGCCGACCGCCGCCGCCGTGACCGAGCCCGCGCCCAGCGCGATATCGCCCGCGTTGTTGGCCACCGCATTGGGCCCGATTGCGACCGAGTCCGTGCCCAGCGCCTGGCTGTCCGGCAAGCTCGAGTTGGCGTGGAAGTACTTGATGCCGGCACCGTTGTTGATATCGCCGATGGTGGTGCTCAGGTTGGCGATATCGGTGGTGTTCTGGTTCACCTTGCTGTTGGTGGCGAAGAGTTGCGAACCGTTCACCGCGTCGGTCGAGGTGCCACTCAGGCGGCCCGCCGCGACGTTGGTGATGGTGCGCTCCGCGCCCACCGCGCCGACGCTGACCGTGCTGGCCGGCGTGGCACCCGCGAAGGTGTAGGCGGTGCCGCCAATCGTCTCACCGGGCGTGCCGACGGCGGCTGCCGTGACTGAGCCAGAGCCGAGCGCCACGTCGCCGGCGTTGCTCGCCGTTGCGGTATCACCAAAGGCGAGCGCGCCAGCTGCCGCGGCACGGGATGCGTTGCCCATCGCGACGGAGCCCTGGCCGACCGCGGTGTTGGCATTACCAATCGCCACGGCGCCGTTGGCCATGTTGCCGGCCGTCGCGGTCGCGGTGCCATCGGCATTGGCGATGTTGTTCGCACCGCCGACGAAGGCGCCCGTGCCGCTGGCGTAGCTCGGATCACCAATGGCTACCGCGCCATTGCCGTAGGCGACGTTGTTCGAACCGATGGAGACCGCCTTACCGCCTGTTGCCAATGCGTTGGTGCCCATGGCGACAGCATCTTCAGCATTGGCGACCGCGCCGCGACCCACCGCGATGCTGTTGAGGGCGCTTGCCGCGGCACTGCTGCCCATGGCAACCGCGCCATCTGCCGAGGCATTGGCCAGGACGCCCGCGGCGACGGCACCGCTCCCCGTAGCGGTACTAGACCGGCCAAGCGCCGTAGCATTTACCCCGGTGGCAACGCTTACGCCGCCCACCGCAGTGCCGCCGGTATCGGCCTGGCTGTCCGCGCCCAATGCGACGCTTTGGAAATCGTGCGATTGCGCGCCACGACCGATAGCGACCGTGCTGTTGCCGTCCGAAAGGGTATCCAACCCCATCGCAATCGTCGCGTAGTTCGACGCATTGGCATTTGCGCCGAGCGCCATGGTCGTGTTGCCGGCCGCGCTGCTGGCGGAGCCAAGCGCAACCGAGTTCGAGCCGACGGCGGCGGCGTTATAGCCGAAAGCCGATGACTCCGGCCCGGTTGCCGTCGCGTTCTGGCCGACAGCAAGCGTCTGCACATTGCTCGCCGTCGCGCCTGAGCCGAATGCCGTCGCACCGGTATTTGTCGCAGCTGCATTGGCGCCGACAGCGGTTGTGTTCGCGCCGGAAGCCGCGGCGCGATCGCCCACGGCGACGCCGGATGGCGCATTGTTGACCGTCGACCAGAAGCCGATCGAAATGCCATTGGTCGACGCCGCGTCCACGTGCGGCAGTGCGGTGTTGTTGGTGCCGATTGCAATGCTGCCGCTGGCGGCAGCAATCACCTGGTTGCCGATTGCGGTGGCGTTGACCCCGCTCGCGGTGCTCGCATAGCCGATGGCCGTGCTCTCCAGTCCGCTGGCGTTGGCCAGATAGCCGACAGCCGTGCCCTGGATGCCGGCGGCAGTGGCGCCAACGCCCGCCGCGACCGAGAAGCGCCCGCTGGCGCCATCGTTGTTGTAGTTCGCGCCGATCGTGCCGTTGTCGTTGACGCTGTAGTAGTGCGCGCTGGCGCCGGCGACAGCAGACTGCAGGGACTGCTGCACGGCATACAGTTGCGAACCGTTGATCGCATCGGTCGACGTATTACTGATCCGGCCCGCGGCGACATTCTGGATCTGGCGCTCGGCGCCTGCGGCACCGACCGATACGACGCTGGTCGGATTGGCGCCGGCGAAGGTATAGGTCGTGCCTCGGATCACCGTGTTCGCCGTCGGCACAGGGGCCGCGCTCACCGATCCGGAACCGAGCGCGACATCCCGCGCGTTGTTTGCCACAGCGGAATCGCCGAACGCCACCGCGCCTGCGCCAAGCGCCCGGCTGGTGCTGCCGATCGCGACGCTGCCCTGGCCGACCACCGTGTTCTGGTAGCCGATGCCGACCGCGCCTTGCGCGGCGGTGCCAGCAGTGCTGACCGCCTGCCCGCCAGCACCGACCATATTGGTGTTGCCGAGCGCGACCGAGCCATTGCCGGTCGCGGTGTTGTCCATGCCCTGCGCGACGGCGCCGTCGCCGGTGGCCGTGTTCGGGTCGCCAATGGCCACTGCGCCGTTGCCGGACGCGAAGTTGCCGGAACCGATCGACACCGCCTTGCCGCCGGTGGCGGTCGAGCCATTGCCGATTGCCACCGCATCCGCAGCGTCGGCAACGGCCATGGTACCCATTGCGATCGCACTGACGCCGCTTGCCTGGCTCTGACGCCCCATCGCAATGGCATCGGTCTGCGATGCAGTGACGTCGGTGCCGACACCGATGGCCCCTTGTGCGATGGCACCGGTGCCCGGCATGGTGCGGGCGCCGAGATAAACGGAGTTCAGCCCGCTGGCAGCTGCCCCCGCGCCAAGCGCGGTGGCATTCATGCCCGTAGCCATGGCGTTGTAGCCGATTGACGTCGTCGAGTTCGCGGTGACGCCGATGCCGGCATTGGTGCCGATGGCGACGTTGTCATTGCCCGTCACCAGGCTGCCTGCGGCAGCGTCCACGGTGCCGTCATAGGCGACGTTGCCGTCGCCGCTGCCCATCGCAACGTTGCGTGCGCCGGAGACACCTGAGCCGGCACCGCGCATGGCGCCGGCGATGCCGCCGCCGATGGCGGTATTCTGCGCGCCGCTGACCAGCGCACCGGTGCCGATGCCAAGTGCCACGGAATTGGCATTGCCCACGGTCGAGCCGGCGCCCGCACCCTGGCCGAGGGCGACGGCAGCCTGGCCGGCGCCGACGGCGCCCGAGCCGATCGCGAGCGAATAATCAGACTGCGCCTGGGCCAGGTTCCCCAGCGCCGTCGAGGCGATGCCGGAAGCCGTGGCGGCGCGGCCGAGTGCCGAGGCGGAGTCAGCGCTCGCGTTGGCGGAGGGGCCAAGTGCCAGCGCGTTCTGGCTGGTGGCATTGGATTGGTAGCCAATCGCAATGGCTTGCGCCTGCGACGCGTTGGCAACGTAGCCCATCGCAATGGTCCCGGCGGCCGACGCGGTAGCACCGTTGCCAACTGCCGTGGATTGATTCCCCGCTGCCGTGGCCGCGGTACCAAAAGCACTGGCCCCGGTTCCCGAGGCAGTCGCGACATTGCCGATAGACGTAGACCACGCTCCGGTGGCTTGCGCGGCGGTGCCGATGGCGATCGCTTCAAAGCTGTTGCCGGCAGGCGCTGTGCCGCTGGCATTGGCACCCGTGCCGATTGCAATCGGTGAGCCGGCGCCGGTCGAGTTGGCATCGGAGTTGGCGCCGATGGCGATAGGGGCGCCGCCCCCGGTGGCGGTCGCCGAGGCATTGGTGCCTACCGCCGTGCCGCCGCCGCCCGTTGCAACGGCGCCCGTGCCGGCTTGATAGTTCTGTGCGCTCGCCGCCTGCGGCATGGCCGCAAGCCCGATCAAGACCGCCATTGGCGATGCCAGAGCAGCAAGCGCGCCGCCGGACAACCAGCCGCCGCCCATGCGTGCCGTCCCCGACTGCAGCGACACCGCAACGCCGTTCGTGGTCATCGAGCCGACCATCGACCCGTTCAGCCCGACCCCCAGCCCGAGCCCATCCCGCTTCATCCCCAGCACCCGGTGCGCGCGTCGTAGCGCGGCAAAGATGCGCCGCCGCTGCGAGGCGTGCATGCCCGCAACGCCCGAGACCGCGGGCAAGGTGTTGTCATGTGTCCGGCGGGCATCGGCCCGGGACATTGTTCTGGTTTGTTGCATGGCGACGCTCTCCCTAGATGTGTTCGCCAACGACGATCGGCCCCGGTCCGCGCCAAAAACGCGGACAAAAGCCCCCCGCTCCGGCACGAAGCCGGAGATCGATTCCACTCAAACGAAAAGACGCCCGGCCTGGACCGGCCGGTGCGGTGTGCCGGTGGCGGCTAGCCGGCCAGCGCTATTGGCCGGCCATGGCGCTCGCCACCGTGACGACGACGCAGGCAGGGCCGCTGGCAACCAGCAGCGCCTGACCCTGGTTGCTGCCGAGCGTGTACAGCGGCGTGCCGGAAAGGTCCGCGGTCAGCACGCTGCCCTTGGGCAGCAGGCGCACCACGTCCTGGCATGACTGTGTGAACGGCGCCACGCGTACCAGGTTGCCTTCGCAACCGCTGCGCGTCGGCGCGGTGAAGACGATGCCTGCAGCCTTGCCCTGGTACCCGGGCGCGTCATAGGCGAGGCCGGCCACGGCCTGCACGGCGTGGTCGTTGGGAGCGTTTTTCTGGGCCTGGGTGTTGGCGGTGAAGCGGGCGCCCTGCGTCAGGCTGTCGCCCAGTTGCGCGATCAGGCCGGCGCAGGATTTCACGCCGAGCTGGGCGGCCTGACCCTGGAACACAGTGACCCCGGGCCGTGGCTGGCCGGCTGGTGCGCTCGACTGTGCCTGAGCATCGGTTGTTGCCGTGGCCAGCGTGGTGAACATGGCGAGCATAAGGGCGGCCAGGCGGTCGGACGAGTGGCCTGGGGTGAGGAGGGGCGCAAGCATTGTTTGTCTTCCTTGTCGATGCAAGGACAAGACCGGACGCATTGCGCTCTGCGGCGCTTGCCCCGGCTTGTCTGGAGGCACTGCATGGATATCGTTTTTGGTTCGGCCCATCGCTTGTCACGGCCATGGACTGTACACATCGTTACAAATGTCTTAATGCATTTATGTCCAATACATCACTCGCGGGGCGATGATAGCCGCAATAATTAGGAAAGGGATGAGTCAACTGTAAACAAATGTAAGTGAGCCAAAAGGCGTGATTTTTGAACATGCATTTTGGACTCACTTTTTACGACAAAAAAATAGCACCAGATTGGTGAATCCAGTGCAGCCGGGAGCATAAACGAGCCGCGTTGCGTGCGCAACTATGCGGCTCCGAAGGGTGTTAAGTAATCTTTTAATCCATTTCGCCGAGCCATTATTGCGAAAATTGCACCAATAACTTTAGCCTCGGACGGGGACTCCCCGCCCGTCAGCAAGGTCAGCGCAGCACCCGATAGGCCGACTGCACCAGTCCGGAAGGGAAGTGACGGCTCGACTCGAGCCTCAGGCTCACGTCGTGCGGTAGCGCGCCAAACAATGGCCTGCCTGCGCCGATCAGCACCGGCACCGTGGTGACCACCATGTCGGCGATCAATCCTTCGCGAAGGAAGGACTGCACCACCTGCCCGCCGTCGACATAGACGCGTTGCACGCCTTCCGCCGCCAGTTGCGCCATGGCGTCTTGCGGTGTCGAATCGCAGAAGCGCACCTTGCCCTGCAACGCGTCGGGCACCGGTTTACCGGCCAGTTGCCGGGACAACACCAGCACCGGCCGGTCGTAAGCCCATTCGCCCATCGTGATGATTTTTTCAAAGCTGCCGCGCCCCATCACGATCGCGCCCTTGTCGGCGATGAAGTCGTTGTAGCCGTGGTCTTCGGCGGGATCATCCCGCTCGAGAAGCCAGCCGATGTCGCCATCCGGGCGGGCGATGAAACCATCGAGGCTGGTGGCGATGAAGACGTGTCCGGTGATCATGGGTATTCCCCTTGTTCTGTCGGCATGGAGATGGCGCTGCAGTGGCGCATTTTATGCCTGTGGACACGGGTGTCATTGCATCGGCGTGAGTAGCGCCGCCGCCCAGCGCTACCCCGCACCGACGAGACCCCCTCAGAACACGTGCCGGATCCCGGCCATCACGCCCACGCGCGTGGTGCGGCGGACATCGGTCACTGGCGTGCCGGCCCAGTACTCGGTCTCGCGGCCGACCGTGCCGCCGCGCGCGAAGGTGGCGTCGGCCTCGAGGAACAGGCTGGTGCGCTTGGACAACGCATAGTCGGCCACCGCCGAGATCGCATCGGCATTGCCGCTGCCCAGCACAAGCGGCGTGGCCTGGAACTGGGTGGTCACCGTGCCGCTCTGCTGGTAGCGGTAATAGGCGCCCGACAGGTGCAGCGCCGGCGTTAGCTGATAGCCGAGGCCGACGAAGGCAATCCAGAAACGCGCGTCCGGATTGGTCTCGCGGCGGCCCATGTAGCCGGCATAGCCGGTGGCCTTGCCGACCACATAGGAAGCGCCGACCGAGTAGTTGTGCAGGGTGTTGTCGCCGCTGCCGGGACGCTGCTGGTCATAGGCGACGCCCAGCGCCAGCGGTCCGTCCTGGACCATCACGCCACCGCCAAAGGTGGCGCCGCGAGCCATGCTGCCGGGGCGCTCGCCGAAGCCGTAGTCGAGCTGCACGCTGACCGGCCCGAACTTATGCTTGTACACCACGCTGTTGTTGACGCGGTAGCCCTGGAAGAAGATGTCGCCGCCGGTGTAGAGCGGATCGGACCAGAAGTTGCCCCAGCTCTGGTCGAGCGGATCGAAGGACCAGGCGATGTTGTTCAGCGCGTTGTACTGGCGGCCGAAGGTCAGGGTGCCCCAGTCGCCGGACAGGCCGACGTATGCCTGCCGGCCGAACAGCGCGCTATATGCGGTCTTGCCGTCGTCGGTGCCGAAGCCGTTCTCGAGCAGGAACACCGCCTTGTTGCCGCCGCCCAGGTCTTCGTCGCCCTTCAGGCCCCAGCGGCTGCCGCCGATGCCGCTGGAGACCAGTTCGCCCTGGTCGTGATGACGGCCATCGATGTTGGAGGTGTAGCGCACGGCGGTGCTGATCACACCGTAGAGCGTCAGGCTGGACTGCGCATACGAAATTGCGGGCAGCACTGCGCCCGCCAGCAGCCACAGGCTGGCTGATTTCTTCATGGGGTCTCCTCGGTGGTCCTGGCCGGCGTCCGATGCGCCGGCCTGTTGTTGTGTTACAGGTCGAGCACGAGCTTGCCGCCCCGGGCCCGCGAGACGCAGATCATCATCGTCTTCTGCGCCGCTTTCTCCTTGTCGCTCAGGTACTGGTCGAAGTGAACCGCCTCGCCTTCCAGGATGCGGGTCTCGCAGGTGCCGCACACGCCTTCGCGGCACAGGCATTCGACCGGCACGGTGCCGTCGCGCTCGATCGCCTTCAGGATCGACTCGCCCGCGCCGACTTCCACAGTCTTGCCGGATTTCGCCAGCACCACGGTGAAGGCGTCGCCGGCCTGTTCCGGCGCGGCGAACTGTTCCCAGTGCACGCGAGACGGATCGATGCCGACGTCTTGCGCGGCCTGGCGCACGGCCTCGATCAGCGGGGCCGGGCCGCACACATAGACATGCGTGCCGGCGTCCATGCCGCCCAGCAGGCCGGATAGATCGAGCTTCTGCCCCTTGCTGTCGACATAGAAGCTGACGCGGCCCCCGGAAGACTGCTGCGTGAGCGCCGCCAGTTCATCGCGGAACGCGCCGTGCTCGTCGGCGCGGAACGCGTAGTGCAGTTCGTGCGACGCGCCGCGCTTGCGCAGCTCGTGCATCTGCGACATGAACGGCGTGATACCGATCCCGCCGGCGATCAGCACGTGGTGATGTGCGCCATCGTCCAGCGCGAACAGGTTGTTCGGCGTTGTGATGGTGAGCGCGTCGCCCTCGGCCACCTTGTCGTGCAGGAACGCCGAGCCGCCTTTGGACTTCTCCTCGCGGCGCACGCCGATCTGGTAGCTGCCGAGCGCATCGGGAGAGCTCATCAGCGAGTAGGCGTTGCTGTACTGGCGCTCGCCGTCGCGCATCTGCACGATGACGTGGCTGCCGCCGGTAAAAGGGGGTAGCTCGCCGCCGTCGATCGCTTCCAGGGTGAAGCGCTTGATCAGCGGGGTCACGTGCTCGATGCGCGAGACCCGCACCTGGAGGGTCTGGTAGAAATTGCCCATGCTGCTGTCTTCCGGGTGTGCTGCCGCGCGTTACAGCGCCATGCAGAGGTATTTCATCTCGAGGTAGTCCTCGATGCCGTACTTCGAGCCCTCGCGGCCCAGGCCCGACTGCTTCACGCCGCCGAACGGCGCCACCTCGTTCGAGAACAGGCCGGTGTTGATGCCGACGATGCCGTACTCGAGCTGCTCGGCCACGCGCCAGACCCGGCCGATATCGCGGCTGAAGAAGTAGGCGGCGAGGCCGTAGATGGTGTCGTTGGCCATGCGCACCACGTCGGCTTCGGAGGAGAAGCGGACGATGGGCGAGACCGGACCGAAGATCTCTTCGTCCAGCACGCGCATGCCGGGTTTGACGTCGGCCAGCACCGTCGGCGCGAAGAACTGCGCACCGGCCTCGTGCACGCCGCCGCCGATGGCGATGCGCGCGCCCTTGCGGACGGCATCGGCCACCAGCTCGCCGACCTTGGCGACCGCCTTGTCGGTGATCAGCGGACCGATCTCGCTGCCGGCGGTGAAGCCGTTGCCGACGCGCAGCCCGGCCACCTTCTTCACGTAGCGCTCGACGAACTGGTCGTAGACGGCATCGTGGATATAGAGGCGGTTGACGCAGACGCAGGTCTGGCCGGCGTTGCGGTACTTGGCCTGGATCGCGCCTTCGACGGCCGCGTCGATGTCGGCGTCCTCGAACACGATGAAGGGGGCATTGCCGCCCAGCTCCAGCGACACCTTCTTGACCGTGCCCGCGCACTGCTGCATCAGCAGGCGGCCGACCGGCGTGGAGCCGGTGAACGACAGCTTGCGCACCAGCGGGTGGCCGGTGAACTGGCTGCCGATCGCCGCCGCGTCGCCGGTGACGACGTTCAGCACGCCCGCGGGGATGCCGGCGCGCAGCGCCAGCTCGGCCAGCGCCAGCGCGCTGAACGGGGTCTCGTTGGCGGGCTTGACCACCATGGTGCAGCCGGCCGCCAGCGCGGGCGCGGCCTTGCGCGCGATCATCGCCGCCGGGAAGTTCCACGGCGTGATCGCGGCGCAGACGCCGATCGGCTCGCGCACCACCACCAGGCGCTTGTCGGCGGCGGGGGAGGGAATCACGTCGCCGTAGAGGCGCTTGGCTTCCTCGCCGAACCACTCGATGAACGAGGCGGCGTAGCGCACCTCGCCGCGCGCTTCGGCCAGCGGCTTGCCCTGCTCGCGCGTCATGATGGCGGCGAGGTCGTCCTCGTGCGCAATGATCAGGTCGAACCACTTGCGCAGCAGCGCGGCGCGCTCCTTGGCGGTGCGGGCCTTCCAGCCGGGCAGGGCGGCGTTGGCGGCCTCGATCGCGGCCACGGCGCCGGCCTCGCACATCAGCGGCACGGTGCCGACCAGGTCGCCGGTGGCGGGGTCGGTCACGGCCACGGTGGCGGCGTCGGGGGCGTCGGTCCATTCGGCGCCGATCAGGGCCTGCTGGCGGAACAGGGCGTTGTCCTTCAGTTGCATTTGTCTGGTCTCCGTTTCGATTGGGGCCGGGCTCAGGCGCCCTCGTATTCCTTCGCCACCTTGCGGTGGAAATGCACGATGCCGTGCTCGCTGATGCCGCTGCGCTGGCGGTCGACCATGATCCGGCCCTGGCCGCGATAGCCGCGCGACTTCAGGCCCTTCTGCACGCTTTCGACCAGGCGCAGGTCTTCGGGGCGGAACACGTCGCGGTACCACTCGACCAGCTTCTGCTGCTCCTCGGTCAGCTCCTTGTTCAGGAAGTAGATCTCGTAGTGCTGGAGCGTGACTTCGGCGCTGGCCGGAAACTCGTAGATCACCGTCATGAAGTTGGCGCCCGGCGGCACGTTGAACATCGTGCAGGGCCAGGCCCAGAAGCCGCTGAAGCTGGGGTCCTTGATCGACTCGTCCAGCTTGAAGGACTTCTCCGACGACTTGGCGTGGCCGAACTGCAGCGTCCAGTTGCCGTGCAGCGTGTGGGTATAGCGGTCGACCTGCACCGAGTCCGAGAAGCCTGGGTGGGCCGGGCCGCAGTGGTAGCACTCCATGTAGTTGTCGACGATGGACTTCCAGTTGGCTGGGGTCTCGGTGACGAAGCGGGCGCCGAGGTGGAGCTCGTCGATGACGGGGCAGGCGGCGCGCAGGCGCGCCTCCAGGCCGGGCAGCTGTTCCTCGACACTGCCGGCGTCCGGGTTCATGTTGATAAAGACGAAGCCGGCGTATTCCTCGACCCGCACCGGCACCAGGCTCGACTTGCTCTTGTCGAAATTGGGCACGTTGTCGCAGTTGCGCGCCAGCGCCAGTTCGCCGTCGAGCTTGAAGGTCCAGGCGTGGTACGGGCAGGTGATGACGTTCTTCGCACGGCCGCTGCCTTGCAGCAGCTGGTGGCCGCGGTGGGGGCAGACGTTGTAGAAGGCGCGCAGCACGCCTTCGCGGTCGCGCAGCACGACGATGCTTTCGCCGATGATCTCGCGCGTCACGTAGTCGTTCGATTCGGCCAGTTCGCTGCGGTGGGCCACGCAGATCCAGCTGTTGGCGAAGATCTTTTCCTTCTCGTACTCGAACACCGCGTCCCGGGTGTAGAAGGAGGCGGGCAGGGTCCAGGCGTTTTCGTCGTCGGCGCAGAAGCCGTCGGGCAGCTTGACGGCGGCAGTGTCCAGGGTCTTCTCCATGATTCCGTTTCCTTGGTTAATTTATGGTTACTGGTTAAATATCGTTTAACAGCAGGGCGTAAAAAAAAGAGCCGTAGGGCGGGCAAATTTCCAGGCTGGGAAGGGGACGGCCGGGGCCGGTCCCCTGTCGCCGCGCGATCAGGCCTTGGCGATGGCGGCTTCGCGTTCGGTGGTCACGGTCACGCTGTCGGCTTCGGGCCGGGCGGTCTCGATCAGGTGGGCCGGGGTGTCGGCATAGTCCTGCATCAGCCAGCGGAACAGGCCGAACAGCTTGATCCCGAGGATCACCAGGAACGGGATCGCGGTCAGCACCACGGCGGTCTTCATGGTCTCCAGCGAAGCCTTGATGAACAGCATGGCCAGCGGCACCAGCGTCAGCATCACGCACCAGAACACGCGGCTGGTCGGCGACGGGTCCTGTCCTTCCTTCAGGTTGCGCGTGGTGGTGGCGGCCACGGCGTAGGCCACGGCGTCCACGTGGGCGGCCAGGAACACGATCATGATCGCCAGGTACACCGCCAGGAACACCTTGCCGGCCGGCAGCGCGCTCAGCAGCATTTCCACCGCGGCCTCGCCGCCATGCTCCTTCAGGATGCGCGGCACGTCGATGGCGCCGGTGATGAACTGGTGCATGCTGTAGCTTTCCAGCGCGCCGAAGAAGAACCAGCATCCGACGCTGCCGCCCAGCAGCAGGGCGTAGATGACTTCCTTGATCTTGCGGCCCTTGGACACGCGCGCCACGAACATCGCCACGCCCGGCGAGTACGACACCCACCACAGCCAGTAGAACACGGTCCAGCCGCGGCTGAAGGCGCCGTCGCCGGTGGGATCGGTGAACAGGCTCATGTGCACGTAGTTCTGCAGCATCAGGCCCAGGCCGTTGACGATGTTATTGCCGGCAAACAGGGTCGGGCCGATCGCGAACACCACCGCGGCCAGCAGCAGCGCGCCCCAGCACACCATATGGCTCAGGCGCTGCATGCCGCCGTCGATGCCGACATAGGCGCTCGCCGAGAACAGCACTGACACGCCGACGATCACGACCAGCTGCGTGACGAAGGTATCCGGCACCCCGAACAGCCCCGACAGCCCGCGCGTGAAGGTCGACGCGGTCAGCGCGATCGAGACCGTCAGCGCCCCGAACATCGTCAGCAGGAAGATCAGGTCCACCAGCCGGCCCACCGGCCCGGTGGCGCGGAAGCCCGTGATGGCTTCGACGATGGAGGCCAGGTTCAGCCCCTTGTTCTTGCGCACATGGAAGTGGTACGCCATCGCCAGCGACGGCAGCGCGTACACCGCCCACGCGCTCAGGCCCCAGTGGAAGAACGAGTAGCTGATGGAATGCTCCAGCGCCTCGCGCGTGCCGGTGGGCACGTTCAGGCCGGGCGACTGGTAGTAGTAGACCCACTCCATCACGCCCCAGTACATGGTCGACGAGCCCATGCCGGCGCAGATGAACATGAACACCCAGGACAGCGTGGAGTACTCGGGCTTGCCTTCGCCCAGCCGCACGTTGCCGTACTTGCTGAAGGCCAGCGCCAGGCAGGCAATGACGCAGCCGAAGACAAAAATCTGGACCAGCGAGCCGAACGAGCGCGTGGACCATTCGAACAGCAGGGTCGCGGTGGCGGCCGCTTCGGTGGGCCAGCGGACCATGGCGATGACGGTGACCAGCACGGCGGTGAGCGTGCAGGCGGTCAGGAAGCCGTCGAGGCGGGGCGTGGGAGTTTTCAAGTGCGTCTCCTCCGATGCGTCTTGGCGCATGGCTTGGTTTTGTGGTGGAACTTGTCTGCCCGGCGCGGGCGGTGCCCGCATCCAGATTGCCTTGTATTTTGTTAACTAATGGTTTACAGTAACTATTAGTTAACGGAAACTCTATGCAAAATTCCGGACATGCACAAGCTCCGCGTGGAAAAAAATTGCGGGTGTGACGAACGGTGCGCGCTGCGTTGCGTGAACACCATGCCGGGCGCGAACCCGGCATCACGTCCCGCGCGGCGCGCAGTTTCAGAGCGCGGCCGCGATGGCCTTGCCTACCTCGCTGGTGCCGGCCTTGCCGCCGGCGTCCGGCGTCAGCGGGCCTTCGCGCAGCACCGTTTCGATGGCGGCGAGGATGGCGTCATGCGCCTGGCGTCCGGCTTCGCCGCCCAGGAAATCCAGCATCATCGCGCCCGACCAGATCATGCCGATCGGGTTGGCGATCTGCTTGCCGTAGATGTCCGGCGCCGAGCCGTGCACCGGTTCGAACAGCGACGGGAACTTGCGCTCCGGGTTCAGGTTGGCCGAGCCCGCCAGGCCGATGGTGCCGGTGCAGGCCGGGCCGAGGTCCGACAGCAGGTCGCCGAACAGGTTGGAGGCGACCACCACGTCGAAGCGCTCGGGCTGGAGCACGAAGCGCGCGCACAGGATGTCGATGTGCTGGCTGTCCCACTGGACCTCGGGGTACTGCGCGCCCATTGCGGCCGTGCGCTCGTCCCACCACGGCATGCTGACGGCGATGCCATTGGACTTGGTCGCCGAGGTCAGCTTCCTGCGCGGACGCGATTGCGCCAGCTCGAAGGCATATTTGAGGATGCGGTCGGTGCCGTGGCGGCTGAAGATCGACTGCTGCATCACAATCTCGCGCGCGGTGCCTTCGTACATGCGGCCGCCGACCGGGCTGTATTCGCCCTCGGTGTTTTCGCGGACCACGTAGAAGTCGATGTCGCCGGGCTTCTTGCCTGCCAGCGGGCACGGCACGCCGGGCAGCAGGCGCACCGGGCGCAGGTTGACGTACTGGTCGAACTCGCGGCGGAACCGGAGCAGCGAGCCCCACAGCGAGATGTGGTCGGGCACCTTGTCGGGCCAGCCCACGGCGCCAAAGTAGATCGCGTCGAAGCCGTCGAGCTGCTGCTTCCAGTCGTCCGGCATCATCTTGCCGTGGCGCAGGTAGTAGTCGCAGTTGGCCCATTCGAAGTGGCGCACCTCGATCGGCAGGTTGAACTTGCGCGCGGCGGCTTCGACGACGCGCAGCCCCTCGGGCAGCACTTCGTTGCCGATGCCGTCGCCGGCAATGGCGGCAATCCGGAATGGGGAAGGGAATGGTGTGGTCAAGGCGGGTGTGGTCATGGCGGTGTCTCGCTCGGGTCTGCTGGTCAGGTGCAATCGAGAATGCCGGGAAAGCCGGCGCGGATCATCCGCGCAAGCGTGGATACAGGAAACACGAATCGTGAATAATCTGCCCCCACTGGAAGACCTGCGGGTGTTCTGCCTGGTCGCGCAGCGCGCCAGCTTCGTCGCCGCCGCGGAAGAACTGGGCAGTTCGCCCGCCTATGTCAGCAAGCGTGTCAAGGCGCTGGAACAGGTGCTGGGCGCGCAGTTGCTGCACCGGAGCACGCGCCAGGTTTCATTGACGGAAAACGGCGAGCGCGTATGCCGCTGGGCCCGCGACATGCTGGACCAGATCGGCCAGCTCAGGGATGAAATCGCTGCCGGCGGCGCGCCGCGCGGGCTGGTACGCATCGGCAGCAGCGTGGGCTTCGGCAGGCGCCATGTGGCACCGCTGATCTCGACGCTATGCCAGCAGTTTCCCGGCCTGGAAATCCGCTTCGACGTGTTCGACAAGCTGGTCGACCTGGTGGCCGAAGGCATCGACCTCGATATCCGCATCGGCAACGACATCGCCCCGCACCTGATCGCGCGCCGGCTGGCGCGCAACTGGCGCGTGCTGTGCGCGGCGCCCGCATACCTCGCGGCGCGCGGCGTGCCGCGGACGCTCGAGGCTTTGGCGCAGCACGACTGCCTGGTGACCAAGGAGCGCGACCACCCCTTTGGCATCTGGCGCATGACGGGCCCGGAGGGCGAGCGCAGCGTCAAGGTGGGGGGGCGGCTGTCGTCCAACCACGGGGAGATCGTTACCGGCTGGGCGCTGGCCGGGCATGGCGTCATGCTGCGCTCGATGTGGGACGTCGCGGCGGATCTCGAGGCCGGCCGCCTGGTGCAGGTGCTGCCCGACTACCGCCAGGACGCGGATATCTGGGCGGTGTATCCTTCGCGCCTGTCCGGCTCCGCGCGCGTGCGCGCCTGCGTCGAGTTTTTCATGCGCCATCTCGGCGGTGCCACCGGGGAATCCACAACATGACAGAAAACAGCTTTGCCTTCCGCCTCAAGGAACTGCTCGAACACAAGAAGCTCACGCTGCAGGCGGTGGCCAACGCGCTCGACGTGTCGCGCCCGGCGGTCCACAAATGGACCCGGGGCGGCGAGATCGACTACGAGAAGCTGCGCAAGCTGGCGGCGTTTCTCGATGTCAACTGGATCTGGCTGCGCTACGGCGAGCAGGCCCGGCAAGAGGCCGAGGCATCCAGCGCAGTGGAAATCCCGATGACCGACATGCGCCGCCGCTACACCGCCGAGATCATGGAGAGCGAGGCGCGCATGAAGCTGGCACAGGAGGGCGCGCGCATCGTCACGTGGGAGTGGAACCTGATCACCGACGACGTGACCTACTCGTCCAACGTCGAAGCCGTGTACGGCTGGCGCATCGTCAGCAACGAAAGTTTCTGGAAGCATGTGCCTGCCGATGACGTTCCCATGATGAACGCCGCCTACGAGGAATCGGTGCGCACCGGCAAGGCCCACGAATTCGACTTCCGCCTGGTCCAGCCCGACGGCAGCATCCGCTGGATCTCGTCGCGCGCTACGCCGGTGCGCGAACTCGACGGGCGCACCGTCAAGATCGTCGGCATCAGCATGGACAACACGGCGCGCAAGCTTGCCGAGCAGTCATTGCGCGACCAGCAGGCGCGGTTCCGGGCGGTGTTCGAGCTGACCTCGGAAGGCATGGCGCTGCTGGACGGCAAGCTGCGCTGTGAATCGGTCAACGCGGCGCTGGTCGAGATGGTCGGCGGCGATGCCGAGGCGCTGCTGGGCGACGGCTTTGCCAGGCACTTCGCCGATGCCGAGGGCCGGCTGCGCAGGATGACGCGCACCCGGCCCAGGGCGACATTCGCCGCCGAACTGCTGCGGGACGATGGCAGCAAGCTCCCGGTGACGGTGCGCGCGGTGCTGGAGCGCAGCGAAGACGGTGCCTCGTACTACGCCCTGGCGATGCGGCCCGCCTGACATCACCATGGCGCGGTCAGCCAGCCTTGTTCCGTCGCCACCAGCCGATCCGTCAGGCCAAGGTTGTCCATGAAGGCATCGTCGTGCGACACGACCACCAGCGCGCCCCGGTAGCCGCGCAGCATGGCTTCCAGCGCCTGTACCGAAGGCAGGTCGAGGTGGTTGCTGGGCTCATCCAGCAATAGCAGTTGCGGCGGCGGATCGGCATACAGCACGCACGCCAGCGCCGCCTTGAGCCGCTCGCCGCCGCTGAGCGAGCCGCCGGGCACGGCAATCTTCCCGCTATCCAGGCCGAGGTGCGCAAGGCGCATGCGCAGGTCGCCTTCGCCAGCCGTCGGGTTGGCCGCCAGCATCTGTTCCAGCACGGTTCGCCGCGGGTCCAGGTTGGCCAGCCGCTGGTCCAGGTAGATGCCTGGCACCGGAAGCTTGCATGTGCCGGCCACGGGCGGCAGCTGGCGCGCGAGCACCTTGAGCAAGGTCGACTTGCCGCTGCCATTGGGGCCGATCACGCCCACGCGCTGCTGCCCCGTCAACGTGAGGTCGATCTGACGCGTGGCACCCTGGACCAAGGGCAGCGCCACGGCCTCCAGTTCCGCGACACGCTTCTGCGAAGCCAGGGCAACGGGTAGCTCGTGCACGACGATGGCCAGGTCGTGCTCGACCCGCTGCGCAGCCTCGCGCACGCGCTCGGCCAGTTCCAGCCGGGTCTCGGCATGCTGCTGGCGCAGCTTGCCGGCCGAGCTTTCGCTGCGTTCCTTCTGCCGGCCCAGCAGGATCCTGGCCTGGTTGGCGTCTTGTCCATGCCGGTTGCCGCGCGCCTGGCGCCGCTCCAGGCGTTCGCGTTGCTCGCGCAGCGATTGTTCTTCGCGCCGGCGCTCGAGCTTGCGTTGCTCCAGTTGCTGGATCGCGGTCTGCCGCTCGCGCTCCTTGCATTGCGCGTAGAAGGCGTAGTTGCCCCCATAGCTGCGCAGTCCCAGCGAAGACAACTCGACGATGCGCGTCATGGTGTCGAGCAATTGCCGGTCATGGCTGACCACCAGCAGCCCGCGCGGCCATCGCTGCAGTTGGTCTACCAGCGCCTGCCGGTTCGGCCGGTCGAGGTGATTGCTAGGCTCGTCCAGGATCAGGAAATCGGCATCCGACAACAAGGCGCCGATCAGCGTGACGCGCATGGCTTCGCCACCGCTGAGCGCGCTGGCAGGCGTCGCGGCATCGAGATGGCCGAGGCCATTGCGCGCCAGTTCGTCCCGCAGCCGCAGGCGCACATCCCAGCGCTCGCCCACGGCATCGAAATCCTCGGGCGCGCTGCTGCCCGCCTCAATGCGTTCGAGCGCATCGAGCGTGGCCTGCATACCGGCCAGCCGTGCCACCGTAGCGCCGGGCGCAGGCGATACCTGTTGGGCGAGGTAGTAGACGCTGCCGGAGCGCGTACAGCGCCCGCCGGTGGGCTGCACTTGCCCGGCCAGCATGCGCGCCAGCACCGTCTTGCCGGCACCATTGCGCCCGACCAGGCCGGTGGCACGCTGGTCGAACTGCTCGCTGATATCGGAGAAAAGCGTCCTGCCGTCGGGCAGAACGTAAGACACGCCTTCCAGCGCGAGACAAGGTTGCGTCATGTGTCGATTCCAAAGATGCCAGGAACTCCCCCTGTTCATGGGGGGTAGGTGGGAGACTGGCCGTCATGAAGACGGCGGCATCAATGGCGCATGACGAGTACCTCGGTGATGGGGATTGCCCGCAATGTTAAAAGCATCCGCGGCGCGGCGCAATGTCGCGCAACGCGCACGGACGCTTGGTCAGGTGTCGTGTGGTCGCTGGTCGCGCGCCTACGCCCGGCGGGCCTAGGCGCCGCGTCAGCCTTCAGCTTGCGGTGCTTTCCAGCGCCGCATCATATTTACCCAGGCAAGCCATGCCATTCAGCCGCGACCGCAGCAGCAGCGCCTGTTGCGCCTGCGCGGCGTTGGCCGGGTCGCCGCGCCAGGCCAGCAGCGGCGGTTCCTGCAGCGCGCGCCCATAGGAGAAGGACAGCCGCCACGGCAGCGGCGCCAGGCGGTTCATGGCGTCGAGGTTTGCGGTGGCCTCCGCAGGGGTTTGTCCGCCGGACAGGAAGAAGATGCCCGGCACCGCGGCGGGCACGGTGCGCCTGAGCACCTGCACGGTCTGCATCGCGACCTCCGACGGTGGCGCGTGGCCGGCGTCCTTGCCCGGCAGCACCATGCTGGGCTTGAGCAGCATGTGTTCCAGTGCGACCCCGTAGCGGTGCAGGGCGTGGAAGACTTCGTGCAGCACGGTCTCGGTCACCTGGGCGCAACGGGCCATGGTGTGGCCGCCATCCATCAGCACTTCCGGTTCGACGATCGGCACGACGCCGGCCTGCTGGCAGATCGCGGCGTAGCGGGCCAGCGCTTCGGCGTTGGCCTGCACGGCGGCGCGGCCGGGCAGGGTGTCGGACACGTTGTAGACTGCGCGCCACTTCGCAAAACGCGCGCCTTGTTGCCGGTAGCCGGCCAGCCGCTTGCCCAGCCCGTCGAGCCCTTCGGTGATCTCGTCGCCGGGGGCGAGCGCGAGGGCGAGCTTGCCCTTGTCGACCTTGATGCCGGGCACGATGCCCTGGCGCGCGGCCAGCTCCGGCAGCGGCGTGCCATCGTCGGCGTGCTGGCCCAGCGTTTCCTTGTAGAGGATCACGCCGCTGATGTAGTCGCCCAGCCCAGGCGTGCCCAGGAGCAGGTTACGCCACGCGCGGCGGTTTTCTTCGCTCGATTCCACGCCGATGCGCTCGAAGCGCTTGGCGATGGTCGGGCCGCTCTCGTCGGCGGCCAACAGGCCCTTGCCCGGCTGTGCCAGGGCGTCCACGGTGGCTTGCAGTTCGCTTGAAGTGTCCATGACGTTGCTCCGCGCAGGTGACATAAACGCAAGCATTTCCCCGAAACGGCAATCGCGCAAGGGTATCGGCGGCCGATGGCGCTCTCCCATGGTGGCCGCCCGAACATTGCGGCCGACCTGGCGGGCGGCGCGTGCCCTGTGGTGGTGGCAGCGCCTGCCGCGCCGGCTGTGGGATAATTGCGGCTTTGCCCACGGCGCAGCTCAAGAGGTTGATCGCACGGGCATGCCAGGGCCCTTATTCCCGCGGCCCGCTTCCTACCGCGATACTTCTAAAGCAAGACCATGCCCACATACCGTTCCAAAACCTCCACCGCCGGCCGCAACATGGCGGGGGCGCGCTCGCTGTGGCGCGCCACCGGCATGAAAGACGAAGACTTCTCCAAGCCCATCATCGCCGTGGTCAACTCCTTCACGCAGTTCGTGCCGGGGCACGTGCACCTGAAGGACCTGGGCCAGCTGGTTGCGCGCGAGATCGAGGCCGCGGGCGGCGTGGCCAAGGAGTTCAACACCATCGCGGTCGACGACGGCATCGCCATGGGCCATGACGGCATGCTCTATTCGCTGCCCAGCCGCGACATCATCGCCGACTCGGTCGAATACATGGTCAACGCGCACTGCGCCGACGCCATGGTGTGCATCTCCAACTGCGACAAGATCACCCCGGGCATGCTGATGGCCGCGATGCGCCTGAACATCCCGGTGATCTTCGTCTCGGGCGGGCCGATGGAAGCCGGCAAGACGCGCCTGGCCAACCCGGTCACCAAGGCCATGGAGTTCAAGAAGCTGGACCTGGTCGACGCCATGGTGATCGCCGCCGACAGCGCGTATTCCGACGCCGACGTGGCCGAGGTGGAGCGTTCCGCCTGCCCGACCTGCGGCTCTTGCTCGGGCATGTTCACCGCCAACTCGATGAACTGCCTGACCGAGGCGCTGGGCCTGTCGCTGCCCGGCAACGGCACGGTGGTGGCCACGCATGCGGACCGCGAGCAGCTGTTCAAGCGCGCCGGCCGCCGCATCGTCGAACTGGCGCGCCAGTACTACGAACAGGAAGACGCGCGCGTGCTGCCGCGCGCGGTCGGCTTCAAGGCGTTCGAGAACGCCATGACGCTGGACATCGCCATGGGCGGCTCGACCAACACCATCCTGCACCTGCTGGCGATCGCGCGCGAGGCGGAAATCGACTTCGACATGACCGACATCGACCGCCTGTCGCGTGTGGTGCCGCAGCTGTGCAAGGTCGCGCCCAACACCAACAAGTACCACATCGAGGACGTGCACCGCGCCGGCGGCATCATGGCCATCCTGGGCGAGCTGGAACGCGCCGGCAAGCTGCACACCGACGTGCCGACCGTGCACGCGCCCACGCTGAAGGACGCGCTGGCGCAGTGGGACATCACCCGCACCGAGGACGACGCCGTCAAGCAGTTCTACCTTGCCGGCCCGGCCGGCATCCCGACCCAGGTCGCATTCAGCCAGAACACGCGCTGGCCCAGCCTGGACCTGGACCGCGCCGAAGGCTGCATCCGCTCCTACGAGCACGCCTTCTCCAAGGAAGGCGGCCTGGCGGTGCTGACCGGCAACATCGCACTCGATGGCTGCGTGGTGAAGACCGCCGGCGTCGACGAAAGCATCTTGGTGTTCGAAGGCACGGCCCACGTCACCGAGTCGCAGGACGAAGCGGTCGAGAACATCCTCAACGACAAGGTCAAGGCCGGCGACGTGGTGATCGTGCGCTACGAAGGCCCGAAGGGCGGCCCCGGCATGCAGGAAATGCTCTACCCGACCAGCTACATCAAGTCCAAGGGGCTGGGCAAGGCCTGCGCACTGCTGACCGACGGCCGCTTCTCCGGCGGCACCTCGGGCCTGTCCATCGGCCACTGCTCGCCCGAAGCCGCGGCCGGCGGCGCCATCGGCCTGGTTCAAGACGGCGACAAGATCCGCATCGACATCCCCAACCGCACGATCAATGTGCTGGTGTCCGATGAGGAACTGGCGCGCCGCCGCGAAGCGCAGAACGCCAAGGGCTGGAAACCCGCGAAGCCGCGCCCGCGCAAGGTGTCGGCGGCGCTGAAGGCGTATGCCAAGCTGGTGATGTCGGCGGACAAGGGCGCGGTACGGGATTTGTCGTTGCTGGATGATTGATGCGGGGGCGGGCTGGGTGTCCGCTTGCGTCAAGGGGAAAGCCGCTCTTTGGAGCGGCTTTTTTTGTTAGGCGAAGGCAGAGGCCCGCATGACGGTTTCTTTAATCTGATAAAAATAGATATAAATATCATTTGATACATTTCTGATGGACTTCCGTACCGTTTCGGGGCAGATTCGCAAGTTCGCCCATCGGCGATTGCGCTGCCCTGGTTGTTCGGAAAATGGACCTTGCCACGCTCTATCAGCATCTTTTTTCATCGCACCACCGCCTGTACAGGCTGAACGGCAGCTCGCCGCTCGAGGAACTTGCCGTTGAAGCATGGATCGGCCGCGAAGGTGTTTCGATGCTTGGCGAATCGCGCATCCTCGCGCTCAGCGCCAATGCCGGCATCCCGCTCGATAACTTGCTTGGCCAGCGCGTCACGCTGACCACCACGCTCGCGGACGGCGGTCAGTCGCGCCGCACCGGCCTGATCCGGCAAGCCGAGAAACTCGGTGCCGACGGCAGTCTGGCCCGCTACCGCCTGACTGTGGTGCCCTGGCTGTGGCTGACTACGCAACAGCGCCACAGCCAGGTATTCCAGAACCGGCGCCTGGACGGCATCATCGAGGCCATCCTGCAGCCATATGCGCCCTACGCGCAGTGGCGCTATGCCGCCGGCGCAGAGCCCCGCATTGCGGCGATGGGGGCGCGCGCGCACGTGGCGCAATTCCGCGAGACCGACTACCAGTTCCTGTCGCGCCTGCTGGCCGAAGCCGGGTTGGGCTACACCGTGGTGGAGGACGGGGAGGCGCCTGGTGGTCATACCGTGGTGATCTTTGCAGACAGCGCGCTGCTGCCGGAAGACGCCGAATCGGCAGGCGCCGGCGGAATCCGTTACCACCGTGCGCATAGCCAGGAGGCCCGAGACGCGATCCAGCAGCTGATCTGCGAGACCTCGGTGGGCGTGGGCGGCGTGGCGGTGTCGGCATGGGATCCGGAAGCCAAGCGCGCGCTCCGGGCTCAAGTACCGGCCCGCTTTGCGGGCCATGTGAACCGCACCGTCTGCCCCGACCCCTACCTGTCGGTCAGCCTGTCGTTGGCGCCCGACGTGGCTAGCGCCCAGCGCGTCGCCGAACAGGTCATGGAAGCCATCGAAGTGCGGGCGCTGCGCTTCACCGGGCGCGCCTCGGTACGCTCGCTGCGAAGCGGCACCCGCCTGAGCGTAGTCGGCTGTCCGCACCTGCCGCCGCTGGAAGACGATGCCGCCGGCTATCCGTTGCTGGTCGACACTGTCGAGCACTGCGGCATCAACAATCTCGCGGCCGACACGCGAGCAGCGCTCGCAGACCGGCTCGGACCCTTGGACGCGGCCCTGTGCTTCGATACCCCGCCCGCGGCGCCAGAAGTCGCGGAGCCTACTGTCGGCCTGCCCAACTTCTTCGCTTTCGGCACCGTTGAGCGGCGCGGGCCTGACGACGCCATGAGGGCGGCCGCCCACGAGCAAGGCTACGCGTGCCTGTTCCGCGCCTACGATGCCCGGCGGCCATGGCGCGCCCCAGTGCTCGAGGGCAACTGCCCGCGCCTGTACAGCGAGTCCGTGCCGCTGGGCGTCCACAGTGCGATTGTGGTCGGCCCGGACGGGCAGGCCCAGGCCGATGGCAGCGCCGAGCATCACGTCAGCCGGCGGGGTGAGGTCCGGGTGCGCTTCCCTTGGCAGCGCGGCGAGCGCGCGGACGACCGCAGCAGCCGCTGGGTACGCGTGGCCCAGCGGCAGGCCGGCGCCGGCATGGGCTGGCAATGGCTGCCGCGCATCGGGCAGGAGGTGCTGGTCAAGTTTGCGGACGACGACATTGACCAGCCCTTCGTGATCGGCGCGGTGTACAACGGCCAGGGCGAGGCCGGCATCGCGCCCACGCCGGGCGGCAAGTCTGTGAACAGCGCGACGTTCGCCCGGCCCTATGATGCGAGCGGCATCTACGCGATGGGCTCGGACAACCAGCCGAGCGCTCAGGGCAACCTGGCCGGTGGCAACAGCCCCGCGTGGCATGGCATGGGTGCCGCACCGGATGGCCACCGCAACGCCGCCGCGCTGACCGGCTTCAAGAGCCAGGAGCATGGCGGCAAAGGCTACAACCAGCTGGTGCTGGACGACAGCGACGGGCAGCTGCGTACGCAGCTGGCCACCACGGAGCAAGCCACCCAGCTCAACCTGGGCCATGTGATTCACCAGCAGGACAACCGCCGCGGCAGCTTCCGTGGCCAGGGGTTCGAGCTGCGCACCGACGGCCACGCCGCCGTGCGGGGCCAGGCCGGCGTGCTACTGACCACCTATTGCGATGCGGTGACGGGCCGCGCGCTGCCTACTGGTGACAATGCAGCCGGTATCGCGCTGCTGCGCCAGGCCGGGGATCTGGTCAGGACGCTGGGCCAAGGCGCGACCACGCACCAGAGCCAGGGTCTGTCGACCGGGAAGGACGACGAGGCCCCGCTTGTGAAACAGGCCAGGGCCGCCGCCGGCATGGTAGATGGGCGCTCGCTCGAGGCCGCCAGAGACGATGCGGCCGCAGGCAACACCGGTACGTCGGGCAAGGTGCCGCACCAGTCGAACCCCATGGTTCACCTGAACGGCAGGGCCGGCGTGGCGATGGTGGCGGGACAGGACCTGCAGCTGGCCAACGGAGAGAGCGTGGTGCTGGCCAGCGGCCTGGACAACTCGATCGCTGTGTCCGGGCAAGCGCGCGTGAACGCTGGCCAGGCCCTCGGCATCGCGGCGGGCCTGTCCGCCGCCGGCGAAGGCAACGTCGGGCTGCAGCTGACGGCGGGGCAGGATGATATCGATCTCCAGGCGCAGCATGATCTGCTGAGGCTCGCAGCGCGGGACGACCTGACGATCGTCTCGGCCAACATGAACGTGGACTTCGCCGCGGCGAAACGCATCCGCATTGCGACCGCCGGCGGCGCCGCCCTCACGATGGAGGGAGGCAACATCACCTTCGAATGCCCGGGACCGATCACCTACAGGGCCGCGACGAGGAGGTTCGAGGGGGCGGAGAGCATGCCTTATTCGTTGCCGCAGTTTCCGCAGACGGCGTGTCTCGATTGCCTGCTCAAAGCGGCAGCCGCCGGCATGCCGTTGGCTACCGTGTAGAAGAGGCATCCATGTACTTCGCAGTCGAGTCGAGCGATCCCCAAACATGGCTAGATGGCCTGTTGCCACGCATTGACAGTTCCGCGGGGCTGCACTGGAGTGCCCTCGTCGATGGCGCGTTCGACCACGGTGCGGATCCCTTCGTGGCAGCTATCCCACGCCACCCCTTATACGGGGGGAGCGGCGCGCTGCGCGACTTGTTGTCGGCCTCCCCTTACCTGTTGCCGTTGGACGGGCTGGCCGGCGAGGAACTGCGCGCCATCATCCTGGCACTGGGCAGGCATTGCCAGGGCAGGCCGATGCTGAGCTTTGTCGCGTCCTGGGAATCCCCGGAGCGCCTGGCGCAGCTGTGGCAAGCTTGCTTGCAGCCAGTAGTGGAGGGAGACGACACGCGCTTCCTGCTGCGCTTCGCCGATACACGCGTGCTCTCCGCGCTGCCTGTTGCACTTGGCCCAGCCGCGTGGGCGCGGATGACAGCCCCTGTCGCGCAGTGGCACCTCGTGAGCCGGGAAGGCCCGATCGAAACGCTGCCCCTTGGCGGGCACCGAACCGAATTTGAAGCACATCGATCCGGGCCGCTTGAGCTATCCCAAGATGAACTCGACCGGATGGTGGACGCCGCGATGCCGGATGTCTTGCTGGACGCGCTGTACCGGCAAGCCCCTGGCATCCTGGTCACGACCGAGCGGCCGCAAACACATCGGCTCGTCGCGTGGGCCTTTGCGCTGGCCAAGCAACATCAGGTACAGGCCATGCCGGACATGCTCCTGCTGGCTTCGTATGCTTTGGCAACGGGCGAGTCCGGCTTGCAGTCTCCCGGGCTTCAGCAACGCTTGCGTGAATCACACCACTCCCCGGAAGCGTTGCGTGAGTATTTGCTCGCGGAGACATGATAGTGAAGGCCTCGACGAGGCCATTGGCCTTTTGCTGGACTGGTGTCATGGCATCATCCAGGCGCATAACGGATAACCACTGATGGCAACAAGAATGATCCGAGCTTCGTTTGTTGTGATGCTGGCCGCGGCGCTACTCGGCATGGCCGGGTGCGGCAAAGCGGAGGCACCGCAGGCCGCTGTAGAGGACGATACCCTCGGCGGCCAGATCGGCGTGCTCAATTACACCGACGTGCCGATCGGCGTTGTGTACGTCGATGGCCAATGGGCGGGAGGGATGGTCGCGAACGCTGGGGGCACTAGTTGGACAGGAGCTATATCTGTCCCAAAGCACTGGGATCCCAACTTCAAGGTCACGATCAAGTGGAGCGACGATGAGTTGTACGCCAAGGACAAGAAGGCGCTGTACACCAAGGAGGTGCCAGTCGAGAAGTATCCCCCTACCGGCAGCGCCTACTTCTATGTTGCGTTCTATCCGAATCAGGAAGTGAAGCTATTCCTGACGCGAGGCGGGCCAGGATTCGAGGGCGATCCATACGATTTGCCAGACCCAAAGGAAGCGTGCTTGAAGCGCCGCGCTCCAAAGGACAGGCGTCTGTGCTATCGCCCGGAATTGCGGGATCCCCCGGAACACCCCGAGCAAAACCGGTAGACGAGTCGCCGGACCTGCCTCATACAAGCCTCGTACCGCCAACTTCGCAAGACCGCAGAATCCATGACCGTCGTCCAGTTTGCGCCGCGATGCCCCGCCAGGCCCGATCCGGGCCGCTTAAGCTATCCCAGGATGAACTCGACCGGATGGTGGACGCCGCGATGCCGGATGTCTTGCTGGACGCGCTGTACCGGCAAGCCCCTGGCATTCCTGGCCACGACCGAGCAAGCGCAAACACATCGACTCGTCGCCTGGGCCTTTGCGCTGGCCAAGCAGCATCAGGTAGAGGCCATGCCGGACATGCTCCTGCTGGCTTCGTATGCCTTGGCAACGGGTGACTCCGGACTGCAGGCGCCCGAGCTTCAGCAAAGCTTGAGTGAATCACACCGTTGCCCGGAAGCGTTGCGCGCGTATTTGCTCGCGGAGGCACGATATTGAAGGCCTCGACGAGGCCATTGGCCTTCTGCTGGACTGGCGTCATGGCATCATCCAGGCGCATAACGGATAACCACTGATGGCAACAAGAATGATCCGAGCTTCGTTTGTTGTGATTCTGGCCGCGGCGCTGTTCGGCATGGTCGGGTGCGGCAAAGCGGAGGCACCGCAGGCCGCTGCCATTGACGACGATACGCTCGGCGGCCAAATCGGCGTGCTCAATTACACCGACGTGCCGATTGGCGTTGTGTACGTCGATGGCCAATGGGCGGGAGGGATGGTCGCGAACGCTGGTGGGACCAAATGGATCGGCAGCATCTCGGTACCGAAGCACTGGGATCCAAACTTCAAGGTCACGATCAAGTGGAGCGACGATGAGTTGTACGCGAAGGACAAGAAGGCGCTGTACACAAAGGAGGTGCCCGTAGAGAAGTATCCCCCTACCGGCAGCGCCTACTTCTATGTTGCGTTCTATCCGAATCAGGAGGTCAAGCTATTCCTGACGCGAGGCGGGCCAGGATTCGAGGGTGATCCATACGATTTGCCAGACCCAAAGGAAGCGTGCTTGAAGCGCCGCGCTCCAAAGGACAGGAGTCTGTGCTATCGCCCGGAATTGCGTGATCCCCCGGAACACCCCGAGCAGGACCGCTAGGCGAGTCGCCGGACTTGCCGCTACCGCCAACTTCGCTAGACCGCAGAATCCATGACCGTCGTCCAGTTTGCGCCGCGATGCCCCGCCAAGCCGTTTGATCTGTCGCCGAAAGAAAGATATCGCCAGAGCACCGGGCTCAATGTCTGTCTCAATAGACCGCTTCCATGCGAAGAGGAACTTCACTTCGGCTTCTTCTTCGACGGCACCCGAAACAACGCGGACAACGACCGGCCGCGGAATGCACAGAGTAATGTGGCGCGGCTCGTTGATCTGTTCGAGGTTGAGCCCAGGCAGAACGAACTGAAACGATATCGCTTTGCGACCTACGCGGCCGGCGTAGGCACTCCTTTCTACAGGGAAGTCGGAGATGTGGGAATCGGCATCCAGGCAGTGGCCGGGGCAGCAGCAGGCTGGGGCGGTGAGGCGCGCATCAATTGGGCACTCCTGCAAATCCACAATCATCTGCTCTTCCACTATCACAACCAGCCGCTGACGGACCGACAAGAGGATCGCAACTTGGTTCGTGCAATGAGCGCCGACTTGAACGCCCCCGAAATTCAGATCCCGTTCCTTGGCAGCAGCAGCGATATCGAGCGCGAGCTGAAGCGAAAGTACCGCGCCAAGGGGGAATTCGATCGCAAGTTGCGCTCAGGCGTTGGCCCACTCGCCTCCCTGACTGCCGTGGCGCGCACCAACTGGCGGGAGGTCAATACCAAGGGCCGCCGGCGCGTGCTCAACGAACGCAAGGCAGAACTGGCCAGGGTGCTGGGCAACCTGCCCCGGGACCGCAAGCCGATCATCAAGCGCATTCGCCTGCATGTCTTCGGCTTCTCGCGCGGCGCGGCGCAAGCACGCGTCTTCTGCAACTGGCTGCGCGATGCGTGCGATGCCAATGGGGACAAGCTCAGCCTGTGTGGCATCCCCGTTCAAGTCGATTTCCTTGGGCTGTTCGACACCGTCGCCTCCGCTGGTATCGCGCAGAGCATGATGGAAACCATGGCTTCCGGGCATGGGGCCTGGGCGCAAAAGCGCTGGCTGCGCATCCCCGGTCCTGACCTGGTCAAGCGCTGTGTGCATCTGGTATCGAGCCATGAGGTACGCGGCTCCTTTCCACTGGACAGCGCCCAAGGCGGCAACGTGGAGGAATTCGTCTATCCGGGTGTCCATTCCGACCTCGGCGGAGGCTATGAGCCTGGCGAACAGGGCCGCGGCTGCCGCGCCAACGGAACACCTGACGATAGCGCCAAGCTGTCTCAGATCCCGCTGGCGCACATGTACCGGGAGGCCGTCATTGCCGGTGTGCCTTTGATGAGCCCGTCGAGCGTGCCAAGCGAGTTGCAAGACCAGTTCAAGGTCGATCCTGATCTCATCGCATCCTTCAACGCCTACCGAGACGCGACAGCTACCTCAGGCACACAGCTCGACACCACGGTGAACCTGATCCGTCACCACTACGGCTACTTCCTGCGCTGGAGTCGTCGCTGGCTGGGCAAGGTGGCAACCATGCCGAGCGTCCAACGCGCGTCCAGGAACGACCGCACGGACCTGATCAACGCCGATGCCGAGCTGGCCGAGGAATGGAAGTGGGTCGGGCACCAGGACAGTTACGAGAACCTGGTACCGAGCTGGGCCCGAGGCCACTACACTGGCTGGCTGATGGAGGGCGCAAAATGGGTTGCCGAAGCTCAAGCCGCGAATCTCGGCGCCGCAACGGCGGCGATGGCTGGCTCGGCCGTGCGCCCCGCCGTGCAGGCCGCGGTGCCCGAAGCACCCGGCGGGTCGATTGCCTGGATGCCGGCAGTCGGCGCTGTGCAGGGCGCCGCCATGTTCTATCAGGCCAAGAGGGCGATCGGGATCAAGTTCGGCATGTGGAAGGACGTCAAGCGGGCTTGGGATAACACTGATGCACCGCCCGCTGTCGACGAGTTCTTCTCGCGCCATGTGCACGACTCCCGCGCCTGGTTCAAGCCCATGGGCGACGATGACGATGTCTGGTACCGCAAGCAGCAGGACAAGCTCGATGCGGCCGCCGCAAAAGCCGCTGCTCGCAATGAAGCGGCGCCCGCTACGATCACGCCCATGACGGCCAAGATAGGCGCCCTACCGCCTTTGCCTTTGAGCCCAGAGGAAAAGGCGATGCTGGAGACACAGGCTCGCCTCAAACGACAACGGGAAGCCAAGGGCCAGTCGGTTGACGAAGCGCTGAAGGACCCGGCCTATACGGATCAGCTGCCGCAACAGGCCAGTGGGCGGGAATTCTGGCAGATGTGGGGCTATCTGCGATGGCGAACGGTCTACGACGACAAGTACATGGACTATCGCGCCAGCTTCCCGCAACTGGCCGGATTGGACGCCAGCGCATTGAAAAAGCGGATGAAGGAACTGGATCAAAAGTTCAAGCAGACCCGCGCCCGTTCCGAGGCGGTTGGGAAGGCGCTGAGCAATTACGCCAGCACCGGGGCGATGCCGCAGGATCTCTATCTCGAGAACGTCGAGCTGTGGCGTGTCATGAACGCGACGGAAGCGGAAATGGCTGCGATTACAGTGTTCATGGAGGAGCAGGAGAAATAGACGCCAATGCCAGGCTCAGCCCCATGATGGCGCGGCCTTCCAGTTGCTGTCGCAGGTGCTCGGCCACCGCTGCGGCATCGTCGATGCCGGTGTCCGGCAGCAAGACGGCAAACTCCTCGCCGCCAAGCCGCGCGGGCAGGTCGTCCTTGCGCACGCCACCGCGCAGCGCATCCGCTACCGCGCGCAGCACCACGTCGCCGCGGGCATGTCCCCAGCGATCGTTGATGGACTTGAAGTGGTCGATGTCCAGCATGACCACGGAGACCGGACGTTGCTCCGCCGCACAGCGTGCGGAGTCGGCCGCGAACCGCGCGGCGAAGACACGGCGGTTGGCGAGGCCGGTCAGCGCGTCGGTGTCCGCCAGCGTGCGCAGCCCCTTGCCACGCGCCAGGTAGTGCCGAAACAGGCTGTGGACCACTGCCAGCGTGGCGAGAAGCAAAATGCCCAGCGCGGCCGCGCCGGCGCCGATCACGCCGCTCAGCCGCGCGGCACTGGCGAGCCACAGCTGCTTCATCGGGATCTCGTCAACCAGCGCACCGGTTCATGGCGATGCTTCAGCGCTGCGCACAGGTCTGTATCCGGCTTGCGCGGCGCGGACGACTCGATCTGCAGCAAGTGCTGCGCAACATTGCGGACGCTGAGCAATCGCTCGACTTCGCGCTGCAGCAGCGCATCCATGCTCTGCGCGCGCACCGCCTGCATGTGCCGCAGCGCTTCGCTCTCGCGGCCCTGCGACAGCTGAAGCCCGCGCCACAGTCACCAGCAGGAACCACCATGTCGCAAAGCCGGTGGCACCGCCCAGGTCGCCCCAGCCGATCTCGTCGCGGTTGGGCGCCACCGACACCGCGATGGTCCAGCCCAGCACCAGCCCGCCGATGATGACCCACGGGTAGGTGCGGTCGCGCAGCCGGGCGGCGCCATCGACGATCTCGCGAAAGCGCGGCGCCAGCGCCTCGTCGACCAGGCCGCTGCGCGCGAACTGCCGCAGGCATAGCGGGATCACGCCTTGGGCGATGGCCTCGGCCAGGATCAGCAGCGGAATGCCGATGAGGCAACGGACATGGATGGCGTAGTGCCCGAACAGCGATTCGCCATCCCACCCGGTCACGCGGCCATGGGCCACCGCCCAGACCACCAGCGGCAGCCACGCGAGCATGCTATAGAACAGCGCGCGCCTGGCCACGCCAAGGCCCTCGGCAGGGATCAGCCCGATGCGCCGTTGCAGCCGGTACAACACGTCGTCCCGCACCAGCGAAAAGGTATCGGCGAGGATCCCGGGGCCGGAGTCAGGACGCTCTGCATTGCGGTATGCCAGGTTCATGTCCGCTCCTTGGTGAAGACCCGCCGGGCCGGCATGGTGTGGACCGACGCTCGTGCGCCGCGGGGCGCCGGCGACTCAGCCGTCGCTGCGCTGCTGCGCGGGAGGCGTGGCGGGGGGCGCATGCCATTGTTCGGTCGGCACCATCACCGGCTCCTTCGGCTGCAGCACGAAATGCGGCGACATGATCTGCACGTTGTGACGGTTGAACTCGTCCTGGATCGCGGCATGCAGCGTAGACAGGGCGAAGAAGCGGCGGCGCGGGTCTTCGATGGCGAAGAACAGTTCGTACTCGACGTAGAAGTCCGACAGCCCGCGCTGCAGCACAAAGGGTGCCGTGGCCGGATCCAGCCCGGGCACCTGACGCGCGGCATTGAGCAGCATCGCATGGACCTGGCGCCAGGGCGTGTCATAGCCGATCGTCACCTTCGACGACAGCAGCGCGGCGCTGCCCTGGTTGATGTCCCCCGAGCGCGAATAGTTGTGCACGGCGCTGCCGACCACCACCGCGTTCGGCAGCGTGACCTGCTCCTGCCGCAGGTTGACCAGCCTGACCGACAGCGGACCCAGGCTCTCGACCCATCCCACCGTATCGCCGATGCTGACCATGTCGCCCACGCGCAGCGCGCGCGCATACACCAGCACCATGCCGCTCATCAGCTGGTTCACGACATTGGCCGAGCCCAGCGTCAGCATAAAGCCCAGCAGCACCGACACGCCCTTGAACACATCGCTCTGCGACCCGGGAATGTACGGGTAGGCAAAGGTGAAGCCGAGCGCCCATACCAGCACCGTGGCCAGGCGGCGCGTCGCCGGCACCGTCTCCGGATGCAGGCCCGGCACCGAGAGTTTGCCGCGCTCGGTGGCCGTGAACACGCTCGCGACCACGGCCTGCACGCCGCGCGTGATGAACAGGATGATGGCGACGACCAGCAGCCCCGGGATGGCGCCGACCACGGCATCGCCGATGCCTTCCAACAGCTGCCACAGGTATGCGCCCATGCGCGCGCCGAGCGGATGCGTCAGCGGAAACTGCAGCAGCGAGAATTCCAGCCAGACAAAGGCGACCAGCGCGAACAGCGCCACCGCCAGGATGCGCACGATGCGGTCGGTCAGCTGGTACAGCGCGGCGGTCCAGTCGAAGCCGCTGGCGATGCGCGCCTTCAGGTGCCGCTGCAGCGAGGCGTCCACCACGCGCCCCAGCAGGCGCCGGGTCCTGGTCAGCCCCCACACCAGCAATACCGCCACCACCAGCGCGCCGCCTGTGCGCAAGGCGCCGCGAATCAGTGTGGGCCAGTGCTGTTGCTGGCGGCGTGCGGCAACGACCTGGCCCACCTGATCGACGGTCTGGCGGAGCAGCGTCTCGAACGAGGCGGCCTTGTCTTCGGGATCGAGATCGCCTTCGACCACGGCCAGCAGCAGCCGCTCGCCGATATAGATGGCTTCACCGCGCTGGCCGGCAAGCTCGCCGGGGCTGGTGCGCACGGGCTGGCGCAGGTCCGACGGGGTCAGCGCTTCAAAGCGGTCGCGCGCACGGCGGGCACGCACGTCAGGCGTAACGCCGGCCAGCGTTGCGCGCAGCACCACGATCGGGCGATTCATCAGCCGGACTTCGACTGGCGCGGCCTCGCCTTCGGTGGCGGGACCGGTGGCGGGACTGGTGGCGGTATCGGGAGCGGCCTGCACCGCGGCGACGCCGAGCCACAGCAGGATGGCCAGCACGGAAAGCCGCCGCATCAGCAAGAACACCATGGTCATCCGTCGCTCGCGTGATTTGGGAAACGGCGGTGCCACCGCCGCGCGCGTTCCCCATCCATGCGGGCCGGGGACAGAGTTCGGTGCATGGTTACAGCTTGCGATTTGCAGCGGAAGTGAAACTTTTTGGGCGGCGAGCTTAGAAAAATCGGCGTGTTGCGCTGCGGCGCGCGCCATCACGACCGTCATTCCCGCCTGCGCGGGAACGACGGTCGTCAGCTGAGCGGCATGGCCCCGATAGCCCCGCCCTACGCGTACGCGTGGAAGGGCCGCCGGAAGCCGGCCGGCACCGCCTCCGCCGCCGGCTCGGGACGGGCCGGCGCGGCGGGCGGCAGGTTCAGCAGCGCGCGCACGTCCCGTTCGATCGTTGCCAGCGATGCCGAGCGGCACAGGGTGCGGGCAAAGCGGGCGTCCAGGCCGGGCGGCAGGCGCAGCCACATGTTGTCCGAGATCAGCAGCAGGCGCCGCGGGCGCAGTACCAGGCTGGCCAGCCGCAGCTGGTTCCAACCTTCGGCCAGCTCCGACGGCATGCCGAACACCAGCAGCGCCGGCGCCGGCAAGCGCAGGTTGCGTGCCGCCAGGGCCTCGGCCTCCACCGGTTCTACCCGGCCGATGCCCGGCATCTCGCCGAGCAGGCGCGCGATGCCGTGCCGGTACATCGGCATGTCGTCGATGACCACGGCATGGGCCTCGGCGCCGCACTCCAGCACCTGCGCCGGGGCCGGCGTTCCACGGTTAGTCCAGCTCATTCCTTCCTCCGTTGTCGGGCGCTGGCTTCGTGGCCAACGCTTTTCACCGGAATCAGCAAAGGGGATGCCAACGCCGGCAGGGCCCGGGCGTGCGCTCCCGGTCAGCGCTGCGACCCAGGCGGGCCGCGGGTTTGCGGCAGGCGGCGCATGCGGACCGGTGCGCGCGCATGGCTGGCATCGGGCCGGCAGGCGTTACGTGTAACGTAACGTGTTACGTCGCCGACCCCTGCCGGAGCGCAAGACCGGTCAGCAGCTGTGCCACGTGACGCTTGCGTCTGGCAGCGATACGGCCAGCGCGGCCCGGAACCTGGCACCGGCACCGGCATCGGCACCAGCATCCAGGTCCAGCAAGGTCCAGCCGGACATGGGTATGCCGTCGCGCGAAGCTCGCCAATGGCCCGCACCGCGACGCCAGTCGTCCTCCGTCGTATATGCGCCGGCGTCGACCGAGAGGCCGGTGCCGAGCGCTTTCAGCAGCGCTTCCTTGCGCGTCCAGATGCTCAGCAACGCGTCGGCCGATGCGGGCCGCGCGTGCGCGAGCGCCTGCGCTTCCTGCGCGGAAAATATGCCGCGCCCAAATCCCGGCAGCTCCGCCATGTCCGGGCCACCGCCACGCCGCTCAACGTCCACGCCGAGGCGGCAATCCCGCGCGAACGCCAGCAGCGCCAGGCCATCGGTGCGCGATACGCTGAAGGCCAGCCCCGTCTGCGGCCATTGCAGCACCGGCTTGCCGAATGGCGACACGGTCAGGCAGAGCGCCTCCGGCCGGCAGCGCAGGTAGCCGCCGATCAGCCAGCGCAACAGCCCGCGCCGGGCGATAAAGCCATCGCGGTGCCTGGCGTGCCGGTAGGCCAGGGCGCGCGCGCGCTCGTCCGGCGCAAGCGTATGGGCCAGCCGCGTGCATGCCGGATCGACCTGCGTGTCATCCAGCCTCCATACCTGCACCGCGCCGTCCGGCAACGCGAGGCGCGCCGGATCCGGCAGCACGAACGGCGCGAGCGGCGCGGTGGCTCCAAGGCCGTCATGCTGCATGGTGTGCCATGTCCGCGACGTCACGCGCCCGCCAGCCCTTCGTCAAGAATCGCCGCCACCGCCTGCAGGTTGGGTTCGACCACCAGGTCGAAATGGCTGCACGGCACCTCGGCGATGGTCAGGCCGCCCAGCGCGACACGCCGCCACAACGACAACGGATCGCCGCGCTGCTGCTGCCTGACCGCGGCGCGCAGATAGAGCACCGGGCCGCCGTGGTATGGGCGCGGCCGATATGTCGTCATGGCGCGCACCATGGTCTCGCGCACCTGCCGCAGCGCCGGCGGCAGCGATTCGGTAAATGCATCGGGCTTGCAGGTGATGCCGCCGCGACGCATGCCCACGCCTTCTGCGGCGCGATTCAGCGCGTACTTCAGGTAGCGCACGCGCTGTGCCGCCGGCACCGCGCGCAGCTTGCGCAACTGCCAGCCGGGATAGTTCCAGCAGTAGCGCATCCAGGTGCGCCACGGCAGGAAATGCTCGCAGACATAGGTGTCGAGCAGGCACAGCAGCTCGACCTGCTCGCCCGCGCGCGTCAGCTGTTGCGCCATCTCGAACACCACCAGTCCGCCGAACGAGTAGCCGGCCAGCGCGTACGGGCCGCTCGGCTGCAGGCTGCGGATCTGCTCGATGTAGCAGGCCGCCATGTCCTCGACGCGTCGCTGCGTCGGCTGTTCGCCGTCGAGGCCGCGCGCCTGCAGCCCGTAGACCGGGCGCGAGGTGCGCAGCGCGTTGACCATGCCCCAGCACTCCATCACCGAGCCGCTCGCCCCATGCACCAGGAACAGCGGCGATCCGGTGCCGCCGCGCACAGGCACCAGGTTGGGCGACGGCCGCGGGGATGCAGCTTCGTCGATCGCCGCGGCCAGGCCGGCGATGGTGGGCGTGAACAGCAGCGTCGCCAGGGGAATCGTGCGGCCGGTGGACTGGTGCACGTCGGCCAGCATCCGCGCGGCCAGCAGCGAATGGCCGCCAAGATCGAAGAAGTTGTCGTCGCGGCCAATCGGGGCGAAGTCGAACAAGCGCTCCCACAGGGCCCGCAAATGGCGCTCGAGCTGCTCGCGCGACGTGCCGGGGGCGGGCAGTTCGCGCGCGGCCAGGTTCAGCGCCGGATGATTGCGGATGGCGTCGAGGCACTCGGGATTGCGCAACGCGGCGGCATTGCCCACCGGCAGGCCGTTGACCGCATTGCGCGCGGCCGCTTCGGAAAACTTGCCGTTGTGCGTGACCGGCAGCGCCGGCACGGCCAGGATGCGGTCGGGCACATGCGTGGGCGAGGCGCGGCGCGCCAGGTCGCGGCGCACGCGCGCGGCCAGCGCGCCGGTCAGCGCGATGCCGTCCTGCAACACCAGCAGCAGCACCATGCGTTGCTCGTACCGCTCGGCGCGGGTGCGGTCGGGCGGTGCCGTGCGTGCGCGCTGCTCGACCACCATCGCCTCGCGGATCTGCGGGATATCGCGCAGCACCCGATAGATCTCGCCCGGCCCGACATTGACGCCGCGCACATTGAGCACGCCGTCGGAGCGGCCATGCAGGCGCGCCGTGCCTTCGGGCGGAAACTCGATCCGGTCGCCGTGGGTCCAGACCCCCGCATTCGCCGAAAAATACGCCTTGTGGAAGCCCTGGCCGTCGACGTCGCCATAGAAGCCCAGCGGCCGCGACGGGAACGGGTTGGCGCACACCAGCTCGCCGATGCCGCTGGTGGGCGCGCCGTGTTCCCACGCCTGCACATCGAGCGCCAGGCTCTTGCACTGCGCTTCGCCCGCATAGACCGGCAGGTTAGGATTGCCCAGCACGAAGCAGCCGAGGATATCGGTGCCGCCTGAGATCGACTGCAGCGGCAGCGCCTTGACGTGATCGCGCACCCATTCGAACTGCGCATCGAACAGCACCGAACCGGTAGACATCATCGCGCGCAGTGCGCCCAGGTCGAACTGCTGGCCCGGCACCAGGCCGGCGTCCTCGCACATCTTCAGGTAGGCGGGGCTGGTGCCGAACACCGTGACGCGCTCGTCCGCGACCAGCCGCCACAGCGCGTCGACCGTGGCGATCGGGCCGTCATAGGTGACGATCTCGGTGCCGGACGCCAGCGCCGACAGCTGCCAGTTCCACATCATCCACGCGCAGGTGGTATGGAAGTACATGCGGTCGCCGGGCCGCAGGTCGCAGTGCAGCCGGTGCTCCTTCAGATGCTCCAGCAGGCTGCCGCCGGCGCCGTGCACGATGCACTTGGGCTTGCCGGTGGTGCCCGACGAAAACATGATGAAGAGCGGATGGTTGAACGCGAAGCGCTGGAAAGAGAACCGCTGCGCATCGCCACGGTCGATCAGGTCTGCCAGCGCATGGATCGGCTGGTTGACGGTGGCGGGCAAGGCGCCGTCGTCGAGCTGGATGATGCCCTGCAGCGAAGGCAGCGCGGCAGCCAGGCCGGCGACGTTGTCAGCCAGCGGGATGCCGGTGTCGAAGGCGCGCTGCGCGGTGTGCGCGAGCAGCAGCCGCGGCGCCAGCGGCGCGAAGCGGTCGAGCAGGGTCTCGACGCTCATCTCGGCCGCGGCCGTAGACAGCGTGGCGCCGAGCGCGGTCACCGCCAGTGCGGCGACGATGGCTTCCGCGTCGTTGCGCATCACGCCTACCACGCGGTCGCCTTCGCGCAGGCCCAGCTGCGACAAGGCCTGTGCCGCGCGCGCGACGCGCTCGCGCAGCTCGCCGCGGCTCAGGCGTTCACGCCGGCCGTCGGCGTGGCAGGCGGTCAGCGCCGGCGCATCGGGCCCTGCGATCTCCAGCCCGAGCAGGTTGTCCGCATAGTTGAGCAGCAGGTTCGGGAAGAAGCGGGCATGCTCGCAATCGTCGCCGACGCAGACCGGTTCCGGACTGCCCGACCATGCCAGCCCCTGTGACCACTGCAGGAAGCAGCGCCAGAATGTTCGGTAGTCCCGTACCGAGAAATCGTGCAGCGCGCCATAGCTGTGGAACGACTGGCCGGTACGCGCCTGCAGCGCCGCGATGAATGCGGTCATCTGCGACGCCACCGCGCGCTCGGGCGAGCTGACGTAAATGGGAGTGCGACCCTGGTTGACGCTCGGGCAGAACGAGGCGTCCAACAAATAAAATCGATCCATCCGATTCTCCTGAGAGACCGGCGCACGCCATTCGAAGTGATGGCGTGTTCATGGGATCGAGATTAATGGCTGGCGAATTCTGGTCTGTGCGTCATCGCACGCATGTCCGGCAGGCCAGAGTGAGGCGAGTCCGCTTGCGCCACGGCACGCGGGCCTGCCGCGCCGTGCCCGCGGATTTACCCCCATCAAGAGGGGGATATTTGCGCCGCGCTGCGGGTGTGATGCATTCGGTACCGGTCAGCGCAAACGTTATTCGACTTCGCCGCTGTCGGTATCGCCAACCTGCGCGTCCCGCTCATGACGCATCGCGGCCGCGGCAAGTGTCGTGGCCGCGGCAGGCGCGGCTTCCTTGCGCTCGCTGTAGCGATCGGTCAGGTAGTCGCTGCGGTCGCGCACCAGCAGCGTGAACTTGTAGAGTTCTTCCATCACGTCGACCACGCGGTCGTAGTACGAGGAAGGTTTCATGCGGCCGCTGGCATCGAACTCCTGATATGCCTTGGCCACTGACGACTGGTTCGGGATCGTCACCATGCGCATCCAGCGTCCCAGCACGCGCAGCGCATTGACGGCATTGAAGGATTGCGAGCCGCCGCAGACCTGCATCACCGCCAGCGTGCGCCCCTGGGTGGGACGGATGCCGCCGTATTCCAGCGGCAGCCAGTCGATCTGGTTCTTGAACACCGCCGTCAGCGTGCCGTGGCGCTCGGGGCTGCACCACACCTGGCCTTCCGACCACTCGGAAAGCCGGCGCAGCTCCACCACCTTGGGATGGTCGGCCGGGACGCTGTCGCACATCGGCAAATCGTGCGGGTCGAACACCCGCGTTTCCGCGCCGAAGTGCTGCAGGATCCGTTCTGCCTCGTGCACCAGCAGCCGGCTGTATGACGTTTGCCGCAGCGAGCCGTAGAGCAGCAGGATGCGCGGCGGGTGCGTGCTGATGCGCGCGGGCGTCAGCTTGTGCAGGTCGGGCGTATCCAGCACTGCCGGCACGATATTGGGCAGGTCTGCCAGGGTCATTCGAATTCTCCGTCCTTGCGCCTTGCAAGGCGCTACCGACATGCCGGTGCCTCAGCGGGCGCCGGCCTCATACCAATGCTGCGACCGGTTGACGATAGCGACCACCAGCAGCATCACCGGCACCTCGATCAGCACGCCTACCACGGTGGCAAGCGCCGCGCCGGACTGGAAGCCGAACAGGCTGATGGCGGTGGCCACCGCCAGCTCGAAGAAGTTGCTCGCGCCGATCAGGCTCGACGGCCCGGCGACGCAATGCGCAACGCCGAGCTTGCGGTTCAGCAGGTATGCCAGCCCCGAGTTGAAAAAGACCTGGATCAGGATCGGCACCGCCAGCAGCGCGATCACCAGCGGCTGCTCGAGAATGGCCTGGCCCTGGAACGCGAACAGCAGCACCAGCGTCAGCAGCAGCGCGGTGATCGAGTACGGCCCCAGGCGCCGCACCACGCGCTGGAAATGCGCCACGCCGCGGCGCAGCAACAGCTTGCGCAGCGCCTGCGACAGGATCACCGGCACGACGATGTACAGCGCCACCGAAGTGAGCAGCGTATCCCACGGCACCGTGATCGCGGACAGCCCCAGCAGCAGCGCCACCACCGGCGCGAACGCGACCACCATGATGGCGTCGTTCAGCGCCACCTGCGACAGCGTGAAGTACGGGTCGCCCTTGCACAGCTGGCTCCAGACGAACACCATCGCCGTGCATGGCGCCGCGGCCAGCAGGATCAGGCCGGCCACATAGCTGTCGATCTGGTCGGCCGGCAGCAGCGGCGCAAACAGGTGGCGCACGAAGATCCAGCCGAGCAGCGCCATCGAGAACGGCTTGACCGCCCAGTTGATGAACAGCGTTACGCCGATGCCGCGCCAGTGTGACTTCACCTGCGCCAGCGCGCCGAAATCGATCTTGACCAGCATCGGGATGATCATGACCCAGATCAGCAGCCCGACCGGCAGGTTGACCTGCGCGTATTCCATCCGCCCGATGGCCTGGAAGAAGCCGGGCAGCATCTGCCCCAGCGCAATGCCGGCGACGATGCATAGCGCCACCCAGATAGTCAGGTAGCGCTCGAAAAAACCGATGGCCGGGGCGGCGGCGGCCGGGGTCGATGCGGCGGCGTGCTGGCTGGCCATGGTTCAGCTCCGCGCCAGGCGCTGCAGCGCCTGTTCCAGCTCGGCGTTGCTCATGTCGTCGAGCGGCAGCAGCAACAGTTGCAGCATGCGGTAGGCGATGGCCTGCCGGGTCAGCTCGAAGGCCTGGCGCTTGTTGTCGTCGCTGCCTTCCGTGCGGGACGGGTCGGGGTAGCCCCAATGCACTTTCACCGGACTGCCGGGCCAGTACGGGCACGCTTCTTCCGCCGCGCTGTCGCACACCGTGATCACGATGCGCATGGGCGGGGCGTTGTCGCCGGCGAATTCGTCCCAGCTCTTGCTGCGCAGGTCCCCCACCTCGACGCCGGCGTTGCCGAGTGCTTCGATCGCGTACGGGTTGACGCGGCCGCTAGGCGCGCTGCCCGCGCTATAGGCGCGGACGTCGCGGCCGGCGCGCCGCGCCAGGTGGTTCAGCATCCCCTCGCCCAGCACGCTGCGCGCCGAGTTGTGGGTACAAAGGATCAATACGTTGGTAGTCATCAGGCCGGGGCAGGAATTATCAGTAGATCAGGACATCAGGACGGTGAGGCGACCGAGCAGGGCGACACCGGCGAGCAAGGATTGCCACCGCAGCAGTTCTGCGTCAGGTAGGCCAGCAGGCCGTTCATGGTGTCGAAATGCGCCGTGTAGATGATCGAGCGGCCATCCTGGCGGCTGGTCAGCAAGCCGGCGCGGTGCAGTTCCTTCAGGTGGAACGACAGCGAGGACGCCGGGATCTCCATCCGTTCGGCGATGCGGCCGGCGGGCAGGCCGGCCGGTCCTGCCTGCACCAGCAGCCTGAACACAGCCAGGCGGATCGAGTGGGCGAGCGCTGCCAGCGCGGTAAGGGCGTCATCGGTTTCCATGTTTCGAATATATTCGAAACATGGAAACCGGGCAAGCGGCTTTTGTCGCTGTGGTAAGGTTGGTGAATGGTTTCAACGACATCGATGGACGAGACGCAGGCGGCACCCGTGCGGTGTCAGGAGAGTCATGCAGCGTGAGTAACGGGAAGGAAGCGCCGCGGCGCGCACGGCGGACCGACCAGGTTTCGCTGAGCCGCGCCTTGCGGCTGAGCGTGCCGGCGGAAGCCCGGCCCGCGCCGGTCAACCGCAGGGACTGGCTGCGGCAGCGCAAGGAAGAGTTGGAGGCGGCCCGTGCCGCCGCCAGGCACAGGCGCAACCTGCTGCGGGCCGAGATCCTGTCGGCCGCGCAGGATATTGCGCGCGAGGAACGCAGCGCCGCGCGGCTGGAAGCGGAACGGCTGAAGGCCGAAGCCAGGTCCGCGCGCACCTACGCGCGCGAAGACGAGCGCGCCGCCGCCAAGTTCGAGCGCGGCCAGCCGAAGCGCCCGGCTGCCAAGACCAAGACGCTGGCCAGGGAGAAAAGCAAGCTGGTCTCCTACGCCGAGCTGTTGCGGCTGCGCAAGTAACCGTTCGGGCTAGCGGATCTTGTCGAAGCCGCTGGCGGCCCAGCGCTCGGCGCTGTCGCGCGTCAGCCGGAAGTCGGGCCGGACCTTGGTGCTGGCCAGCACCTCGCCGAAGGCATCCTCGGCGGTCAGCGTGCCGAAGGGCTCGAATTCATCGGGCGTGATCGCCAGCTTCACGGTCACGCTGCCGGCTTCGGTTTCGATGCTGACCTGCTTGTTCAGCTGCGCGTGCAGCTGCTGCTCATGGCGCCGGATCACTTCCGACGCGGTCTTGACCAGGGTCTGGTGCGCGGTGGCGTCCAGCGGCTTGGGGTCGACCTTGTTGCGCCCCATGGTCCAGGGGCCGACCAGCGCCGGCTCGGCGCTGCCGTCGCGGATCATCTCGACCGCCCAGCCTTCGCCATCCTCGTTCTTGATCACGCGGGCGGTCCAGCCCTTGTCGCGCCACAGGCGCGGTTCGTGGATGGCGGAGGCTTCGTGCTCGGGCAGCGCGTCTTCGGTGTGTGGCATCAATCTCGTGGTACGGGTCGGGGAACCCGCGAGAATACTATAGGGCCCGGCAGCAGGGCCCCGCGCCCTTCATCGCAGACCCTCACGACCGCGTAAACAACGCCTTCCTGATGATGGCGTGCACGCCCCAGTTGCCGTTGACCACCTGCGTGATGCCGAAATCCACTGCCACCGAGATCAGCGTCACCGCCTCGTCCTCGCTCAGCCCCTTGACCGTCATCAGGAAGCGCCGCGTCTTGCGGAACGCATCGCGCATGGCGTCGTCCAGCGTGGATTTCAGATAGATGTGGCTCTGCGCCATCTGGCCCAGCTCGGTCAGGTGGTTGGGCGAGCTGAAGCCATGCAGGATCCATTCGTCGGCGGTTTCCACCAGCGGATAGCTCAGGTCCGCGAACGGCGCGCCACGTTCGATCATGGTGCTCTTGTGCAGGATCAGCTGGAAGTCGCCGGTCAGCGAGCATTCGATCGCGGTGCCGCACAGCTCGGAATCGCCCTGCGACGCATGCGGGTCGCCGATCGACAGCAGCGCGCCCGGCACCGCTACCTTCAGGTAGACGCTGGCGCCGCGCGTGACGCGCCAGTTGTCGAGGTTGCCGGCGAAGCTGGACGGCGGGATCGAGTCGATCAGCCCGTCCTGCGCCGGGGCGACGGCGATCACGCCGAAGTGGGGGCGGATCGGGATCTCGATATCGCGCAGCACGTCGTGGTTCTTGACGATGGTGTCGTGGTCGACCGGAACGCCGGGATAGTCGATGGTGGGATGCAGCACGCCGAACGGATCGCGCTGCGGCGTCCAGCGGAAGCTGTAGACCGCGCGGGCGCAACCATCGGCGCGCTCGCAGTCGATCTCGAACACCGTCACCACTTCGCGCTCGCGCGGCTCGGTCAGCATGTCGCGGTAGTGGAAGCCCCACCACGTCGCGGCGTTGCTGCCGAAGGCGCGGCCGGCAAAGCGCGGGTTGGCGCACGGGCGCGGGCGCACGTCGAGGATGCGCACCTCGAGCACGTCGCCGGGCATGGCGCCGCGCACCGCGACCGGACCGGTGCAGATATGCACGCCGAAACCCTCGCCGGCACCGCGCCCGTAGACCGAGGCGTCGATCGGGCCGGCGCCGCGGCGGTCGACGTTCTTCTGCTCGGCGGTCCAGTGGAACACGCTTTCGGCGCCGGGATCGCCGTCGATCATGCGCTCGCGGTCGTCGGAGGCATGCTGGGTCAGCGTTTCGATGGTGACGGTGTCGCCGGACATCACTTCGAGCACGGGCGGCAGCTCGTGGCTCAGGTAACCCCAGTGCACGGTCTTGTCGGTGGCCTGCAGCCAGTGGTGCCGGCCTTCCGGACGGGCCGCGTGCGAGCGGGCCTGGGTGATGGGCACTACCGACGGCCCGGACTGCACGCGTGCGCGCACGCCGTCGTTGGCCGGGACGCGCTGTTGCGCGGGGCCGCGTTTGGCATCCGCCGGCAGCCCGCGCGACACGTTCAGCGGCGGGCGCTGCGCGGGCGTGCCCGCGGCCTGCTCGCGGTACGCGCGCGGCGAGATCCCGAACTGCTCGCGAAACGCGTGGCTGAAGTGCGAAGGATCGTTGAAGCCCCAGCGATAGCAGATGTCGGAGACCGACAGCTTGTCGTACTGCGCATTGGCCAGGTCGGCGCGGCATCGCTCCAGCCGGCTGGTGCGCAGGTAGGCGGAAAAGCTGCTGCCGGATTTCTCGAACAGCTTCTGCAGGTAGCGGGCCGACATGTGTTCGTCCGCGGCGATGGCGGCGAGGCTCAGCTCGGGCTCGGCCAGGCGCGCGACGATGCGGCTGCAGACCCGCGCGAACACCGCCGCGCGCGACGGCGTCATGTCTGCCGGCGCGCTCGGCTGGTTGTCCGCCAGCGCCGCGCCCAGGCAGGCGACGATGGTGCTGTCGAAGGGCTGCACCGCCCGGTCGTCGGCGCACACCAGGGTATCGATGCTGGCCGCCATGGACTGCAGCAGGCGCGCGAACAGTTCCGCCGCGTCGCCGCCCAGCACCAGCGCGGAGCGCGGCAACGGCGCGGTGATGCGCGCGTGCAGCAAGGCCTGGCCGATATGCACGATCAACAGGCGGAAACCGGTGGTCAGCGCCACCTTGCGCGCCGCGTGCTCGGGCACGCAGACCACCTGGCCGGGATGCAGCGGCTCGCGCAGGTCGGGGCTGGCGAGGTGCGCTTCGCCCTCGGCCAGCATCAGCAGCATCAGGCCGCGGCCGTCGCCGGCGGTAATCGCCAGCGTCTGCGGCACCGACGCGATGCAGGTCAGTTCGATGCCGGCGGGCGTGGTGCGCGACTGGATCGTGCCGTGCAGGGTGTGGTCGGCGCACAGGCTTTCGCACTGCAGGCGCGCGGCCCTGAGCTCGTCGCGCCATGCGGCGCCGCGCCGGTTGCGCGGATACGCTTCGGTGGAAAAACGCTGCAGATGCAATGGTGCCTCCCTGGCGTCTGGCTGCCACAGCGCAGGCGCGGCGGACATGGCGGTCCGCCGCGCTGCGCAACGTTGCTGGCGAAGGCCCGGCGATGCCTTAGCCGATCAGCAGCTGCCCCCGCATCGCGGCCACCAGCACAAAGCCGGCGAAGGTGCCGAAGATGGCGAAGATGCCGCCCAGCACGTTCGGGGCCGGTATCGGCGCCCGTACCGCAGTGTAAAGAAGACCCGTCACCAGGCCAACGGCCGCGGCCTGCAGTTCGGTGCTGCCCAATGCGATTTCCACCATGTCATTCCCCCAACGCATGAGTTGCGATGATTCAGTGGCGGGCCGGCGGCCGCCCGAAGGCGATGGTCCGGCGCCATGCGTGCACGATCAGGTAGCCGATGTACGTGAACAGGATCGCGCAGATCCCGCCGGTGACATTCGGCGCGGGAATCGGCAGGTTGAGCCAGGAATACAGCGTGCCGGTGACCAGCCCGACCACCAGCGCCACCAGTTCGTTGCGGCCTATGTAGACGTATTGCATGCGCGTTCTCCGTGGCAGCCGCGGGCTCAGCCCTTGGCCTTGGGCGGGAAGATGGCGCGCGGCATGGTGCAGTGGATGCCCTGGGTGCCATCGACCACCTGGGTCACGCCGAAGTCCGCCGACACGCTCATCAGCGAATAGGCATCGTCGCGCGACAGCCCCTGTTGCTCGGTCAGCAGGTGGATCATGTCGCGTGCCGCGTTCCTGCCGGCTTCATCGAGGTCCTCATGGAAGCCGTGCACCACCCAGCAGTCCGGCGTTTCCAGCAGCGGCGAGGGGAAATGGAAGTCCTTGCGCAGCACGATCTGGAACAGCACGTTGAGCGAGGCCTCGATCGCGGTGCCGCTGACTTCGCCGTCGCCCTGCGAGATATGCGGATCGCCGATCGAGAACAGCGCACCGTCGACCTGCACCGGGTAATACATGGTGGCGCCCGCGCCGATGCGCCAGTTGTCGATATTGCCGCCGTGCAGCCCCGGCTCGACCGTGGTGACGCGGCCGCGCGCGTCGGGCGCGACGCCGGCGGTGCCAAGGTGCGGCCGCACCGGGACACGCACGCCGGCCAGCGCCGGCTGGCGGCAGCATTCGCGCTCGTCGACCACCTTGCCGGGGATGGTCAGCTTGCCGGGATAGTCATAGGCGTAGAGCGCATGCGCGGTGTTGGAGGCCTGGTCCAGCTCATAGATGGTGACCCGCTCCTTCTCGAACTCCTTGTACAGCTGGCCCCAGTTCGCGGCGACATTGGCGCCGAAGCGGAAGCGCGGAATCATCTGCAGGTAGCGCACCTCGAGCACGTCGCCCGGCTTGGCGTCTTCGACATAGATCGGCCCGGTCATGATGTGCACGCCCGGGTGGCGGTCGTCGTGCGGGACCTTGCGGTAGATCTCGCGGATGGCGTCGTCCATCATCAGGTCGGGGGCGTCGCCGGCGTGGTGGGTCACGGCTTCGGCGCGGATCAGGTCGCCGCTCTTCACGGTCAGCGCGGGCGCCTGGGTGGCATCGAAGTAGCCCCAGTGGATGGTCTCGGGGCGGGCGGGCAGGTCGTGCAGCATGGTTGTCTCCTTGGTTTTTTGCCGCCGTATCCGCGACCGCATCCGCAGCCGATAAGCGTATGAGCGGCTGGCCTGGTCGAGGTGGTCCGGGATACTGGCGATGCGTGGCAGGCGTTTGTGGCCTGTACCGCTGGCGAGGCTTCGTTGCCGCGCGGTGAGTCAATACTAGGAATGGCGCGTGCCCCGGCAGTAGGGCGATTCCCCCCAAACTCTTGTGTAGCCGCGCACTAAGGTAAACCCGCTGTGCGCCTCCGCCATCCGGGCGGCGGCGGAGTGTTAATTTTTGATTGACACCGTGTCAACGATCCATGGAATTGTCGACCACGCCTTGACAGTGCAAAATCCGGGCGAAGCCCGGGCCGACCGTCGCAGGCCCAAGAGAACACACAAGGAGATCGCCGCATGGCTGACACCAAAAATTCCCCGCGCCTGCCGCTGGCCGGCGTGCGCGTGCTGGACCTGTCCCGCGTGCTGGCCGGACCGATGTGCACGCAGGCGCTGGGCGACCTGGGCGCTGAGGTGATCAAGGTCGAGCACCCGGGCCGCGGCGACGATACGCGCGACTGGGGCCTGCGCGTGGGGACACGCAACACCGCCTACTTCAACAGCGCCAACCGCAACAAGCAGTCGATCGGCATCGACCTGCAGCAGCCCGAAGGCCAGCGCATCGTGCGCGAGCTGGCCGCCAAGTGCGACGTGCTGGTGCAGAACTTCAAGTTCGGCGGCATCGACAAGATGGGGCTGGGCTATGAGGCGCTGAAGGCGATCAACCCGGGCCTGGTCTATTGCTCGATCACCGGCTACCGCAGCAACGGCCCCGAGGCGACCCGCCCGGGCTACGACTTGGTGGTGCAAGGCGAGGCCGGCCTGATGGCACTGAATGGCGAGGAAGGGCAGGGGCCACTGAAATTCGGCACCGCGGTGGTGGACATGTTCACCGGCATGTATTCGGCGCAGGCGGTGCTGGCCGCGCTGTACGACCGCCAGCGCACCGGCCAGGGCCGCCACGTGGAGATGGCGCTGTATGACTGCGGCCTGATGGTCACGGCCTACTACGGCCTGGAGGCGCTGCTGATGGGCGAAGACCCGCCCAAGTACGGCAATGCCCATCCGTCGATCGTCCCTTACGGCGTGTTCGACGCGGCCGATGGCCCGCTGGTGATTACGGTCGGCAACAACGCGCAGTTCCAGCGCTTCTGCACCGAGGTGATCGAGCGCCCGGACCTGGCCGCCGACGAGCGCTTTGCCACCAACACTGGCCGCTCGGCCAACCGCCAGGCGCTGCTGCCCGAACTGCGCGCCGAACTGGCACGCCGCCCGCGTGAGCTGCTGCTGGCGCGCCTGAGCGCCGCCGGCATTCCGTGCGGCGAGGTGCTGGGGCTGCTCGAGGCGCTGCGCTCGCGGCGCTCGGCCGAAGCCGGCCTGCTGGCTGAACTGCCCAATCCGGAAACCGGCCGCGTCGAGGTGCTGGCGCCGCCGTACCGGCTCGACGGCGAGCGCGTGCCGGTGCGCGCCGCGCCGCCGCTGCTGTCGCAGGACACGGAGCGCGTGCTGGGCGATTTGCTCGGCATGGATGCCGGGCAGGTGGCCGCGCTGAAGGCTGCGGGGGTGGTGTAAGGGCCGGCGCGGGCTACGACGCGTCAGGCTGCTGCGGCTCGGGCCACTTGCCCTTGCGCGGGAAGCGCATGTCGAACTCGGTGAACACGTGTTCCTCGGAGCGGCAGCTGATGCCCGCGCCCCAGCTGCTCAGCACCTTCTGGCAGAACGCCAGGCCGATGCCGGTGCCGCGATGCGCCGGGTAGGAGAAGAAGGGCTGAAACATCCGCGCCAGCACCTGCGGCGGCACACCGGTGGCGGTGTCGCGGAACACCACGTGGACCGCATCGGGCTCGACCTCGCAGCGGATATGGATGGTGCCCTTGCCCGCGCGCCGGATCGCTTCCAGCGCGTTCTTCAGCAGGTTGGTCGTGACCAGGCCGAACAGCTGCGCGTTGCCCATCACGTAGGCACGGCCGGGCAGGTCGACCGTGACCCGCTCCAGGTCGCCGGGCTCGAACGGAAAGCGGCCGACCGCGTCGCGGATCACCTCGCCTACTTCGAACCATGCCTGCGTGGCGTTTTCCGGGTTCTTGGAGTTGGCCACCAGCAGCTCGATGCTGTTGCTGATATGGGCCAGGTCTGATTCCATCCGGGCCACCGCCTGCATCAGGCCGTCGCGCTGCGGCGTGTCCTGGTCCAGCGCCGCGGGCAGGCGGGCCTTCAGGCCGCGCGCGGTCATGGCCAGGCTGGTCAGCGGCGTGCGCAGTTCATGCGCGACGGTCGCCAGCGCGGCGGCCATGCCGCGCCGCTTCTGCTCGGCCAGCAGCTGGCGGTCCATCTTGATCACCACCAGCACCGCGATCACGAAGCCGATCACCGGCAACTGCAGCAGGATCGGCTCCCACGGGATGCCGCCCATGGAATTGCCGGCCAGCACGAACAGCGCAATCGCCGCCGCGGCGCCCGCGAACAGGGCGATGGTGGCGAACGCGGTGTTGAAGTGATACAGGATCACCACCGCGATGATGACCGATTCGGCCCACACCATCGAGCCGCCGTTCTCCAGGTAGAAGAAGATAAAGGCGAACGGCAGGCCTACCGTGATGGCAAAGAGCGCATAGGGCGGCAGCCAGCGCCGTCCCGAAAACGCGGACGCGAACAGCAGCGGCACGAACAGCGCGGTGCAGACCAGGCGCAGCCACAGGTTCTCATAGGGCTGCGGGAACACATAGGACCAGATCACGTAGTACAGCGGGTGGCCCACCACGCCCAGCGCGCCCACCATCTGGATCCGGCGCAGGCGGATGACGCTCTCCTCGTCCAGCAGCGTGGCCCGCGCGGCGGTCTCGAACACGGCCTGCCACGCCTTGCGCGCCAGTCCGGCAAGCGTGGTGCGGCCGTCCTCCGCTTGCGCTACCTTTGCATCCATCTCCAGGACTACTCCTCGCGGATGCCTGCGATCGGCCCGCTTGTGGGATTTTCAGGACTTGCGCCGGGCCCGGCGCGTCGAGGACCACTCTTCCAGCCGGACTTCATCGCGGATGCTGGCGAGCACGCCGACCAGGCGGTCGATTTCGGTGGCGCCAAGTTTCGCATGCAGCGTAAGCCGCATCAATGCCCGGTTCTTTGGCGTCGCCGGTGCACAGAATACCGCGCCGAAGATGCCGCGCCGCTGCAGCGCGTCGCGCAGCACCTTTACCTGCGGCTCGGTGCCAGCCTCCAGCCCGATGATCTGCTCCGAGCCGTCGCTGATGTTGTAGCCCAGTGCGGCGATCGCGCCCCGGGTCTCGCGGGTGATCGCATGCAGCCGTGCGCGGCGCTCGTCCGCCGCGGCAATGAAATCGGTCACCGCGTCGAACCACGCGACCTCATGGCGCAGCAGCCCGGAGCTGAAGATCGCCGGCCGCGATTCCACCGCGTAGAAATCCTTGAAGGCGGTGGAGCAGGCCACATAGCCCGCGCGCCCGGCAAAGGCCTTCGCCAGCGACGCAGTGCGGAAATGCACGCGCTCCGACAGCCCCAGCGCCGGGACCAGGCCGCCGCCGCGCGGGCCGTGCGTGCCGAGCGAGTGCGATTCGTCCACCACAAGCACGCAGCCGGACGCTTCGGCCAGTTCGACATAGTCCAGCAGCGGCGCCACGCTGCCGGTGGTGCTGTAGACCGAATCCACCATGATCACGCCCGGGCCGAAGCGCTCCAGCTGGCGGCGCACGTGCTCGCAATCGTTGTGGCGCACCGGCACCGCCTGCGCGCCCGCGGCGATGATGCCTTCCCACAGCGAGGCATGTCCGTTCATGTCGATATAGACCGGAATGCCGGGGCCGGCGATGCACTGCACCAGGCCCACGTTGGCGGCCCAGCCGGACTGGGCGATCAGCCCGTCCTCGGCCTGCATCAGGTCCGCGATCTTGCGCTCGACGCGCCGCTGCGGCGTATCGCCATGCATGAATACGGACGACATCAGCAGCTCCGGCGCGTCGTCGACAAAGGCGCGCATCTGCGCCTGCACCAGCGAGTCCTCGCCCAGCAGACACAGGTAGTCGTTGCTGCTCAGGTGGAGCGCGTCAGGGCCGGGTGTAAGCCCGTGCAGCAGGTGGTCCCCGCCCCAGAGCTTGCCCATGCGTTCTTCGAAATGCTGCGCCATGCGCGTGGTGATCCAGGGCGGCAGGGTCGGGGCCTTGTTGCGGCAGGCATGGTGGCGGGATTGCACAGGCTGGGCTTGGGCGAGCATCGGTAGTCCTTCAACAGGTGGGATGTGAATCGGAGGGGAATTGGCTAGGCTTGCATGGCGCCTGCGCCAAAGCCAGCCGCCCATGCGTGGGGTGCCGCGCGCAACGTCTCCCCATGGCGCGCCTTGTGCCGGCGTGCCATAGGGACCCGGTTTCATGTAGCGACCACTGTGCCAGTCTTAGCCAACGATTGTGACGGGACTTCCACCAATGCAACGTCTGTTTGGAGACTAGGTTGGCCGGATAAAGTGGTCACGCCGCAGTGCAAGACTGCGAGGGTTCAGAGGAATTTTTCGCACAGAATATGCTCGATTGAGCACTTGTGCTTGGCTTGCGCGAAGCCGGGCGCGGCGATGGCCCGGTGCGCTGCGAGGGGAAGGTCAGGGTTTGCGACGGTGCGGCACTGCAGCCGCGAAGCGGTGCGGGGCGGGCTGTGCATACGCGTCGCCGCCCCGCCGTAGTGCGTCGTTCCGGCAATCAGCCCGCGCTGGCGCCCTCCAGCGCCGCGCCGCGCGCTTCCAGGGTGCGCCGGGCAATATTGAGCTGGTGGATCTGCGTGGTGCCCTCATACAGCCGGAACAGCCGCACATCGCGATAGAAGCGCTCGGCGACGGTGCGCGCCATATACCCGCTGCCGCCGAACACCTGCACCGCACGGTCCGCGACGCGTCCGGCCATTTCGGAGGCGAACAGCTTGCACATCGACGCCTCCATGGTCACGTCCTCGCCGGCGTCGCGCTTGCGCGCGGTCTCCAGCACCAGAGCGCGGGCCGCGTGCAGTTCGGTGTTGCTGTCGGCAATCATCTGCTGCACCAGCTGGTAGTCGGCAATCGGCTTGCCGAACTGGCGCCGCTGCGCGGCGTAGCGGACCATCTCGTCGACCAGCCGGATCGCCGGGCCCACGCACAGGCCGGCCAGGTTGATGCGCTGCTTGTTCAGCGCCTTCATCGCGGTCTTGAAGCCGACATTGGGTTTGCCGCCGACGATGGCGCTGGCCGGCACGCGGCAATCCTTCAGGTAGACGTCGCCCACGGGCGAGCCGTGCTGGCCCATCTTGCGTTCCGGCTCGCTGGTGCTCAGGCCCGGCGTGCCGCGCTCGACCAGGAAGGCGCTGATGCCGTGCGCGCCCGGCGTGCCGGGGTCGGTGCGGGCGAACACGGTGAACAGGTCGGCGATCGGCGCATTGGTGATAAAGCACTTGCTGCCGTTCAGCACGTAGTGGTCGCCGTCCTGCCTGGCCGTGGTCTGCAGCGCGGTGGCATCGGAGCCGGCCTCCGGTTCGGTCAGCGCGAAGCAGCCGGTGACCTTGCCGGAAGCGAGCAGCGGCAGGTAGCGCTGGCGCTGCGCCTCGGTGCCGTCGGCCACCAGCGATTCCGAGGCGATGCCGGTGTTGCCGCCGAAGCGGGCCCGGAACACCGTGGCCGCCTGCGACACCTCGATGTTCACCTGCGCCAGCTCTTCGGTGGTCAGCCCGGCGCCGCCATAGGCTTCCGGAATGCTGTGGCCGAACAGACCAAGGCGGCGCATCTGCTCGACCACGGGCTCGGGGATGACATCGGTCTGGTCGATCTGCGCCTCGAGCGGGATGCAGGTGTCCAGCACGAAGCGGCGGAGTTCGGCAAGCAGCGCTTGCTGGCGGGCGGAGTCGCGGATCATGAAGGGTTCCGGTGATGAGTTGAGGGTGTTGGGGGCGCGGCTACTGTGCCGTGATGCCGGCGGTCTTCAGCACGCCGGTCCATTTCTTCGTTTCGGCATCGAGGAAGCGGTCGAACTCGGCCGGGGGTTGCGGGGCCAGGTCCATGCCGAGTTCGGCCAGGCGGCGCGCCGTGGCCGGGTCGGCGGTGGCGCGCGCGGCGGCGTCGGCGAGCTTGCGCACCACCGCGTCCGGTGTGCCCTGCGGCGCGACCAGTCCGAACCAGCCGCCCACTGCATAGCCCGGCAGCTGCGCCGCCTCGGCCACGGTCGGCACGTCCGGCAGCACCGGCGAGCGTTTGGCCGAGGTCACGGCCAGCGCGCGCAGCTTGCCGCTTTGCACCTGCTGCCGCGCGATCGCAGAGGTCAGCGCCATCATCGACACGCGCGCGCCGAGCAGGTCGCTCAGGGCCTCGGGCTGGCCCTTGTAGGGCACGTGGGTCAGCTTGACGCGCGTCATCTGCGCCAGCAATTCCGCCGACAGGTGGTTCGAGGTGCCGATGCCCGCGCTGGCATAGGTCAGCGTGCCCGGTTCCTTGCGCGCGGCGTCGAGCAGCTGCGGCAGCGTGCGCAGCGGCGACGAGGCCGGCACCACGATCACGTTGGGCACCGCGCCGATGCCGGCCACGGCGCGGAAGTCCTTGCCGCCCTTGCCCTTGTCCTGTCCATGGATCGACGGGTTGAGCAGCGGCCCGACCACGTAGCTGGGGCTGACCGCCAGCAGCGTATAGCCGTCGGCGGGCGCCCTGGCGACGAAGTCCGCGCCGATGGCACCGCCGGCGCCGGTCTTGTTCTCGACGATTACCGGTTGCTGCAGCACCTTGGCCATGTTCTCGGCGGTGATGCGGGTGACCGAATCGACCACGCCGCCGGCCGAGAACGGCACGATGATCCGCACCGGGCGGTCGGGGAAGCGCGCCGCGTCGTCGGCGGCGGCCAGCGCAGCCGCAGGCGCCAGCGCGGCGCAGGCCAGCATGCCGGCAGCGAGCCGGCGCCATGGGTAAAAGGCATCCATCTTGTCTCCTTGGTTGCCTGCGCCCGGGACATTGCCGGGCGCGAGGTCGGTCTGATGCAGGCCTCTGTCGGGCCGCTGGTCATGGCCCTGCCGGCGACATTGCCGGCAGGCTGCGCTGGCGCGCCACTGTCCCGTAGCGGGTCAGCGCGCGCAGCTCAGTTCGATTTGCCGCACCGCTTCGCGCAACCGGGGCGCCACCTCGCGCTCGAGCAGGTTGTCGCGATTGCGCGATGCCGCGATGGTGCAGTTCAGCGCGAACGGGTCCTGGTGCAGCGACTGGCGCAACGGCGCCGCGATCGCGTGAATCTCGGGCCGCCACTCGCCGCGGCTCAGGCAATAGCCGTGCGCGCGGAAATGCTTCTGGTCTTCCGTCCACATCTGGCGCTCCTGGCCGAAGCGCAGCGGGTCTTCGACCCGCAGCCGGTTCAGCAGCGCGGTGCGCTCGTCCGCGCTGCACGCCAGCAGCACCGCGCGGCCGATCGCGCTGGCCAGCAGCGGACGCGTGCTGCCGATGTCCGGCTGGTAAAAGTTGCCGGGGTCCAGCCGGCAACTGTCCACGTAGACCACCGACAGGCGCTCGCGCATGCCCAGGTTCACGGTGCAACCGGTTTCGCGCGCGATGGCCTCCATATACGGCCGGGCCACCTGGCGAATCGCCAGCCCGGCCAGCATCGGGTAGGCCAGCGCCAGCACGCCGGCGCCGAGCCGGTACTTCTGGTTGCCGGGCACGCGGCTGAGGAAACCGAGCAGCCCCAGCGTGTACGTCAGCCGCGACACCGTCGCCTTGGGCAGCCCGGTGCGCGCCACGATGTCCTGGTTGCCCAGCACCGGGCTGGACGGCGTAAAGGCGCGCAACACCTCCAGCCCGCGCGACAGGTTGATGGCGAACTGGCGGTCGGTGGCAAGGGCGTCTTCGCTGGCCAGGCCGGGCAGGGGCAGGGCTTCCGGGTTGCGGTCCATGCTGTGCGGTGGTTGCTTGGGTTCCATGCTGGGATCCGGAAAAGGGGGCGTCAATGTTGTAGCACGACCGTTCCGCACAGCGAAACCGTACTTGCGCCCGGGCCGGCCGCCTGCCACCTTGCAGCGGACCAACCTGCCGCCGGAGAACCGCATGCCAGACACTCACGCCCAGCCTGTATCGCCCGAAGCATCGGGCAACGGCCCGCTCGCCGGGTTGCGCATCCTTGACATGGCCACCGTGGTGGCGGCGCCGTTCTCCGCCACGCTGTGCGCCGACATGGGCGCCGAGGTAGTCAAGCTGGAACTGCCCGACGGCAGCGATCCGCTGCGCGGACTCGAGCCCGTCACCGAAGAGCACGCCCTGTACTGGAAGGTCACCAACCGCGGCAAGCGCGGCATCTCGCTGGACGTGCGCACGCCGCGCGGCCGCGAGATCTTCCTGCGCCTGCTGCCGCGCTTCGACGTGCTGGTGGAGAACTTCCGCACCGGCACGCTGGCGCGCTGGGGACTCGATCTCGACACGCTGCACGCGGCCAACCCCAGGCTGATCGTGCTGCGGCTGACCGGCTTCGGCCAGACCGGGCCCGATGCGACGCGCCCGGGGTTTGCCCGCATCTTCGAAGCCCGTAGCGGCTTCACCAACCTGGCCGGCACGGCGCAGAGCGGGCCGATGCATATGAACTACCCGGTGGGCGACATGATCGCCGGCCTGTTCGGCGCCTTCGCCATCGCCACCGCCGTGGCGGAGCAGCGCGCCAGGCCAGCCCAGCCCGGCCGCGAAATCGACCTGGCCGCCACCGAGGCACTGTTCCGCCTGCTGGACCCGCTAGCAATCGAGTACGAACAGCTCGGCCACGTGCGCCAGCGCGCCGGCAACCGCACCACCTACGCCGCGCCCTCCAACATGTACCGCACCGCCGACGACATCTGGGTCACCGTGGTGGCCTCGTCCGACGCCACCTTCCGCCGCCTGGCCGAGGCCATGGACGCGCCGCAATTGGCCCAGTCCCCGGAGTACGCCACCAACGCCGGCCGCGTGCGGCATGTCGACGCCCTCGACGGCTGCATCGCCGAGTGGTTTGCCGCGCAGCCCTATGCCGCCGCGGCGGCGCGGCTGGAACAATGCCAGGTGCCGTTCAGCAAGGTGTTCAGCATCGCCGATATCGTTGAGGACCCGCAGATGGTGGCGCGCCAGGCTATCGTGCGGCTGCCCGATGCCGATCTGGGGACGGTGCCGGCGCCTTGTGTGGTGCCGCGGTTTTCGGGCTATGCGCCGGTGTTACCGCGGACCGGGCCGGATGTGGGGGAGCACAATGCGGAGGTTTATGGGGAGGTGGGGATTGGGGGGGAAGAGTTGGAGCGGTTGCGGGGGGAGGGGGTGGTTTGAGGGGGAGGCGAGTCGCTAACGCTCATGCCACGGCGCGTTGGATGATGAGGTGGCCGGCAGCGACTGCAGGCGTACACGCTCGCAGAGGGATAACGCCAGAGGTCATGCCTAGGCCGTCAGCCCGTCGAATGGCGGAGCAAGCGGCTCCTCTCGCGCTTCGATGGAGTTTGTGGTACTGTATATATATACAGTACCCGTTTTTCAACATCCACTTGTCATCCGCGCGAGGTTGACATCCGACACAGCATTCGCAGGGCAGCCAGGAATCACTACGATGTCGGACGATACGATTCCACGTGGCGTACCCAACTTGTCGCTTTGTATAGTGCCGGTAGAATGTCGCGCTAACTTGAGCATGTCATCAGCCATGGGCAAAGATTCGCGCATCGAATGGACACATCACACGTTCAACCCTTGGTGGGGTTGCGTCAAGGTGTCGCCGGCCTGCGATAACTGCTATGCGGAGACTTGGGCAAAGCGATTGGGAGAAGGACTGTGGGGTCCGGAGACTCCCAGGCGGTTTTTCAGTGAGTCTCACTGGAAGGATCCGCTGCGTTGGAATCGCGACGCTGCCAAAGATGGGGTACGCCGGCGAGTGTTTTGCGCTTCTATGGCAGACGTTTTTGAGAACAGGGACGATCTCAAGGAGCCACGCCTTCGACTGCTAAAATTGATTGCAGAAACCCCGAATCTGGATTGGCTGCTACTGACCAAGCGTATCCATCTGGTACGCAAGCAGCTTCCCAAAGGCTACGAATTTCCTCGGAATGTCTGGCTTGGGGCGACCGTAGAGAATCAGGCTTCTGCGAACAAAAGGATCAAGTACCTGCTCCAGTTCTCATCGCCGTCGGTGCGCTTCCTCTCCTGCGAGCCATTGCTTTCTGCGATCGACCTGTCAGAATTTCTGCGTCCAAACCAACTCGGCAACCGCGTCGACTGGGTCATCGCTGGAGGGGAATCCGGCGCTCACTCAAGACCGATGGACCCTCAGTGGCCTGCAGATATTCAGCGGCAGTGTTTCGCAGCAAAAGTACCTTTTCACTTTAAACAGTGGGGTCACTGGGCACCGTTGGAATACGTCTCTGAGGTATTGCGAAAGAGTACGCCAATAAGAGTCTTCCGACAGGATCACTCCGAAGTGCCTGTGGCTGCGGTGGGCAAGGGGAAAACGGGGCGGGTGCTTCTCGGACGGCACTGGGATCAGTTTCCCAAGACATCATTCAAGTAAGCCAACATGCTGTGCGTCGGCGGCGAGCCGAGCATCGTTGGCCCGCCGCGTGACATTCAATCTGGTCCGATCCACTTCAGTGTCTCTCCTTGTCCGGTGTAGTGAAGTGGATGCCTCTTGCGCCGTTTCGCGTCTGCGGAAAGGTTCGTGACTTTTCCTGCTTTGATCAGACGAACCAGCGATTCGTCCAAGTCACTTTCGAACCAGTCCGTTTCCTCAAGAATTGTCGCAAATGCATGAGTGTCGATCGTCTGGGGACCCTTCTTAAGATATGTGTGCCAAAAGCGGTCAACCTCGGCTGCACCGGCATGCCCCGCATCAGAATTAAAAAAGCTTTCCGCCCCAAACAGATCGCCCGTTCCCGTGATTTGCTGCTTCCTTGAAGCCTTATTCTTGGCGCGCACCATCTGCTGCAGCTTTTCAACTGGCTCCGAAATCGACTTGAATTCAATCACACCTCTAGCAGGCCGCTGAAATACCTCCGGTGGACGTCAGCGCGACAACTGGCTGAAGCGTTGATTTGAGGAACCCATCCAACTCCACTTTCATGCGCGGCGCAGATACCTTCACGGAAAGTTTGTTCACTATGCGGAGGCTGGATGATTTCGTGCCGAAGTCCCACCCGCTGCGCTCGATCCGCGCCATGGCCAACCAGGCGCTGGTAAAGATGGACCGGTTGTTCGCACAGATGTACGAGGACGATATCAAGGGTGGCCAGCCCAGCATCGCGCCGGAGAAGTTGCTGCGGGCCATGCTGCTGCAGGTGCTCTACAGCGTTCGCTCCGAACGCCAACTCATGGAGCAGACGCAGTACAACCTGCTGTTTCGCTGGTTCATCGGGCTGTCGATGGACGACACCGTTTGGGTGCCCACGGTCTTCACCAAGAACCGCGAGCGGCTGATCAAGCATGATGCGGTGATCCAGTTTTTCAACGAGGTGCTGGCCATCGCGCAGAAGAAGAACTGGCTGTCGGGCGAGCACTTCAGCGTGGACGGCACGCTGATTCAGGCGTGGGCAGGCCACAAGAGCTTCGTGCGCAAGGACGGCGGCGACGACAAGGACGACAACGACGGCGCCAACTTCAAAGGTCGCACGCGCAGCAACGAGACGCACGAGTCCAAGACCGATCCCGATGCCAAGCTGTACCGCAAGGGCAAAACTGCGAGTGAACTTCGCTATATGGGTCATACCCTGAGCGACAACCGTCACGGCCTGGTGGTGAGCGCCATGGTGACCAATGCGGACGGACATGCTGAGCGCGAGGCCGCGAAGGTGATGCTCAACGATGCCCGACAGGTGACGGACGACCCGAACACCGAAATCACGGTGGGTGCAGACAAGGGCTACGACGCGCAAGAGTTCATTCAAGCCTGCCTGGAACTGAAGGTGACGCCCCACGTGGCACAGAACACCTCGGGGCGCCGCTCGGCCGTTCCTGATGCCATTGCTTGCAGCGCCGGGTATGCCGTTTCGCAGCAAAAGCGCAAGCTGATCGAACAAGGCTTCGGATGGGTCAAGACTGTCGGGCGCATGCGCCAGGTGATGGTGCGTGGACTGAAGCGAGTCGACCAGATGTTCGTGCTGAGCATGGCCGCCTACAACCTCGTGCGCATGCGCTCACTGGGACAAATCCGTCCGCAGTTGCAGTAATCGCGGTAATGAGGCCGGAATCGGGCGCCAAACCGCCGAAAAAATCGATGTAGGGACGTCCCGCTTCCAGATTGTGAAAAATCGCAAGCCTACTGCCTTGCAGGGGGAAGCCTCGCCTCTTGTACGGGGAGTACTTCAGCAACCTGCTAGGGTGCGAAGTGAGGTAGACCAAGTGATATTTGGTCCTGTTTTTCTGCGGGTCCAGCACCTGTACATGAGCGGCACGCGGCGGAAACCGGGGATTCGAAGACGGAAGACGCACCTTGAGGTTGCGACGGTAAGTTTGAATGATTTGGCTCTCCCGCTCCTGCGGACTCAGCCCTTCCAGGTCAAGTGGCTCACCTAGCAGATCCGTCATGTCGGCCTTCCGGTCACCGATTGACATCGTCCGGTTCACGAAGTCGTACATGAGGTTGATCAGGAACTCTGACTTGGGGCGGCGCAGAAGGGGTTCCAACGTGGAAACCCCAACCTCCGTCCAGCCCTTTGGGTCGACGAAGAAAAAACAGAACGGGCCATTACCGACCCATCGAAGGATATCGTCTCTCAACTGTACAAAGTCTCCCTTTAAGCAGGAAGACGTGATGGTGCGTGGAGCATTTTCGTTCAGATATCGTTCGAGCCTTGCGTAAGCATTTGCATCTTGTTCGATATACAGGGCCCGCATTTTTACACGATGCCCGTTCTTCTCAAGTTTCTGCCGGCAGGCTTCCAGTGTACGCAGCGAGATCGCAATCGAGGTGGACTCCATGGCTTCAGAGTCATCTTGCCAGGGCCCCGCGAAGCAGTCCACATAACACAGTTCCACGCCCGAACGGCTCTGTGATGCAGCTCCCATGATCAACAGCAACTTCTCGAGATAGGATTGGAGCAGCGAATGCTTGACCAAGGCCTGTTCTCGAGTATGGTACGCCTGCGGGACGTTGAAGTTTTCCATCGTTCTCAGAAAGCAGATGTTTGTGGCCCGATTACACTCTTACGGATTTGCTAACGCAGCGTATCGTTGGCACACGACGCGGGGCTGATGCCGACCTCAGATAAACTGGAAAGACTTTTGCGAAGGAAGACGCAAAATGTGCGCATCGCGTAGATCGGTGCGGACGTTGAGCTTCTGTCCGGTTTCCCCGAATACATGAACCTCCTTTCCCCTTACCAATTCAAGTATCGAGTCCTGAACCATTTTTCGGGTGGCCGGCGTCGTATTGATGTTTTCAAGGAAAAAAGCGCCGAACGGAATCCCATCGGGGTACTTCGCAAGCATTGAGGGAATTTGTGACAGCATCGCATTGTTGCTCGCCAACTTGGCGAGATCATCGAACTCGAATGCCGCCTGGAGGCTGTTCTCGGGATTGAGCTTGGCAGCGTAACCAGTGTGTAGCATGCCGAATCCCGGCAAGCCATAGTGCCCAAAATGATTGTGATGGCGCCAGTGCGCAGTCGCCATGACGTCACGAGCCTTCCAGTGTCGCGACAAGTGCAGAAGCCAAAAATCCCCATGACCGCGTTCAGGGCGGATGAAGAAGGGGGTGAAAAAACTTGCCCCTGAAGTAGTAGTGATATTCGCGTACAGGCTGGATTGGATATGAACGCGCCATCCTGGACTCCGGATGCTACGATCAAGGTCCGCCGCCGACACAGCGCCCGTAAACCCCGTAGTCCGTTCAAACGCCGCGAGCGTGCCTGGTGAAAGATAATTGATCAGCGAATCGACGTTAAAAGTCAGGATAACTTCGGCATGATGAAGGGTGTCGAATATCGACGCCAGCACGCTGCGCGGAACGGCCTTGTAGCCGTACTGGTCGAGCACGAAAATTGCCCGGCCGCTTCTGCGCGATCTGTCTTTTGCTCGCGCGATGACCGTTGGTGCGAGATCCTTAAATGTGCCGGTAATCGTTCGAATCCTACCTGCTTTGAGCTCGTTGCCGTAACCCATTGCCTCAAGCTCGTACCGTAGATACTCAATAGCTGCCGCCGACTCATCGATGCAGATCAATTCCACATCAATATCGATGTTCTTGCGGCGCTGTTGCAGGTCCATAATCCTTACCTGCGCCTCACGCATCGCCTCCAGAATGACGATGGGTGACCCCGGCACCTTCTTTCCACTGCTATTTTGATAGCAACCGCCTCCGCAAAATCCGTCGACGATCGTCAGCCTGATTCGGTCTTGCGCCGGTGATGCGACGAGAGTGAGAAAATAGTCGACGAGATAGGAGCGTAGGATCGCGTGCTTGACCTCGCTGTGCCGTCGGATTACGGGAGCTGGGCTTCCGGGTTCCCAATCGTAGTGATTCGAAATCATGCTCAGTTAGTGGATGGCTTCCCGAACGCATATTCTTATCTCGTGGCGATTAATGTGCCGCAGTTTTGCGTGTATATCAAGCGCTACGTCGAGCAAGAGGCAGCGAGGGTGCAACGCAAAAACTGTGTCCATGCAAGATGACAGTTCTAAGGAACCTGACCATTTCTTCAGCATCCTCCGGCAACGCCCGTCCGTCAGATTTTCCAGGCAGGCGAGCTGAGGATTGAGTTGCAGTTGGTGTATCCGTACTGATTCCCGCAATACAAGGTGTGACAGCACAGGCCATCACACCCCCCAACCACTATTGCAACCGCTCTCGCTCAACTATCAGCCCATCCAGCTGCATCTTCACCATGCCAAGCAGGCACAGCGCACTGAAGCAGCCCTCCGAGCTTTCGCTTTCATGATCCAGCAGTACGAGAACTCCTTCAATTCCCGCGCGAACCTGCTGCAGGCACTCGTTGGTTATTTCATCGATCGTCATCATTGATTCCCTCACAAGTGAGTGCGCGCCACTCCTTTCCACGTGAGGGCGGCGGGCCAGTCAACGAGGGTGGAAAGACCGGTCTGACGAGGGGAACCGGCCAGCCTTGCGGCTGCCTCGCTTGGCCCGCCATGGGAACCATGCGATCACACAGGCGTTGCTTGCTGCAAGAGCAACGCCTGCCCTCGGTCAGACATCCGGGCTTTCCACACCCGATCATCGGTGGTCCGATGACACCACCAGTATTTCGCGTAGCTACCGGGGAATCGATGAGAGATATCGCATTTCCAGGGGCGCGCGAAGTTTGGATCCGGGCAACGGATCTAGAAATCGCAGACTCTTGAAAATGCGCGTGCGGGAATCAGGCTTGGGCAGGCGCCAGGGCCGCGCCAGGCACCATCGCCGGCGCACTCCCCATTGCCTGGTCCACAACCCCCGCCACCATGTCCGCCGTCACTGCCGACAAGGTCCACCCCAAATGCCCGTGCCCGGTGTTGTAGAAGATGCAGGCCGCTCGCCCGCGTCCTACGCGCGGCAGCATGTCGGGCAGCATCGGCCGCAGGCCGGCCCATGGCACCACGCTGCGCGTGCTGACGCCGGGGAAGCACTGCTGCACCCAGTCCACCAGCGGGCGGATGCGGTCGGCGCGGATATCGCGGTTGGTGCCGTTGAACTCGGCGGTGCCGGCAACGCGGAAGCGGTCGTCGCCGAGGCGGCTGGTGACCAGCTTGGTTTCGTCGTCGAGCAGGCTGACCGTCGGGGCGGCGGCGCGGCTGGCGTCATCGGTCAGGTTGACGGTGATCGAATAGCCCTTGACCGGATAGATGTTGACGCGGTCGCCCAGCGCGGCGGCCAGTGCGCGGCTGGCGGTGCCGGCGCAGATCACGGCGCCGTCGAAGGTGGCAGTGGTGCTGTCGTTGCCATCCTGTACGGTGATGGTGGCGCGCCGGCCGTCGGTCTTGACCGCGCGCACGTCCTGGCCGTACATGCAGCGCACGCCCAGGCGCGCGGCGGCGGCGGCCAGTCCGCTGGTGAACTTGTGGATGTCGCCGGTCGAATCGCTCTCGGTGAAGTAGCCGCCGTAGTAGGAGCCCGCCAGTGTCGGCTCGATCGTGCGCATCTCCTGCGGGGTCACCGCGCGCCGCTCGAGCCCGCCTTGCGCCAGCAGCGCCGAGACGCGGCCGGCATGCTCGAAGCCGGCGCGGTCGCGGTAGATATGGAGGATGCCGGCGCGCTTCAGGTCGAAGTCGATGCCTTCCTGCGCCGCCCACGCAAACAGGTGCTCGCGTGCAGCGATGGCCAGGCGCGCGGTCTCGATGGTGTTGCGGCGGTAGTGGGGAATCGACGCGATGAACTCGGCGAACCACGACAGCTTGTGCCAGCTGGGCCGGGGATTGACCAGCAGCGGCGCATCGTTGCGCAGCATCCACTTCATCCCCTTGACGATGGTGGACCAGTGGGTCCAGACCTCGGCGTTGGAGGCGGACAGTTGCCCGCCGTTTGCGAACGAGGTCTCCATGGCGGCATAGCGGTGCCGTTCGTACAGGGTGACGGAGAATCCGCGCCGGGCCAGCGCGTAGGCCGTGGTGACACCAGTGATGCCACCGCCGATAACAGCGATTGTCTTCATGATCTGCAGGTTCCGGGAACGTCGGGGGGTGGAGTCCGCACGCAACATGCGTGGAGGACGCCCCCTCTGTTCTGGACCTGAGAGATTCACGACGCCTTGCCGCGGGGCGGGCGCGCTTGCTCCTTCGGTATGCCGGGCGGACGATGGCGTCCGGCATTCTTCAGAGTGCACTGACGGGTGATGCCGGTCCTTTTGCCTGAGAGTTTCCGGGGCGGTTGCTCCTTCGGCGCCGTGCGCGGCGGGCGCCGCGACAGTCTCTCCCTGCATCACGCTGGCTTGACGCCAGTCGGGGCAATGTAGTGACAAGGCCCCGTATTGGATATGCGGGTTAACACGGATACAAGCGGAAATGGCCGCGCCGGCCGCGTCGCTATGTCGCATCGGCCAGCGCCGCCAGGCCCCATAAAATGTCAGCGCTCGCTCTCAGAAAGATGCGGGAGGGTGCGCCTGCTGCCGCGCAGGCCAGCGAGCCAGAACAAGACAAAAAGCAAGGTATTCAGTGAAGAAAAATCGCATTGCACTGGCCGTCTCGGCAGTGCTGATGGGCCCTGCCGTGGCCGCCGCGCAGGCAGTGGAGGCTCCCGCGTCGTTGCCGGAGGTGGTGGTATCGGCCGGACCCGACCGCGGCGAGGTGCCGGCGGTGCCGCCCAACACGCCGGCGCCGGCGTATGGCATCAGCAGCACGCGCATGGCCGACTTCAACGTGGTCAATACCGAAGACGCGCTCAAGTACGCGCCCAACCTCGCCGTGCGCAAGCGCTTTATCGGCGATATGAATTCGATCATCTCGGTGCGCAGCACCAGCTCGCGCCAGTCGGCGCGCGGGCTGGTCTATGCGGATGGCCTGCTGCTGTCCAACCTGCTTGGTTCGGACTACAGCTTCCCGCCGCGCTGGTCGCTGGTCAATGCCGCCGAGATCGAGCGCATGGACGTGCTGTACGGCCCGTATTCGGCGCTGTATCCCGGCAATTCGCTGGGCGCGACGGTGCTGATCACCACGCGCACGCCGCAGAAGTTCGAGGGTGACGCCAGCGTGCAGCTGTTCACACAGCGCTTCAACCTGTACGGCACCCACGATAACTTCAACGGGGTGCATGCCAACGCCTACGTGGGCGATCGCGTCGGCGCGTTCTCGTGGCTGGTCAGCGTGGACCGGCAGGACAGCAAGAGCCAGCCGCTGAGCTTCTACACCGCATCGCGCTCGACGCGGCCCGCGGGCGCGGCGGACACGCCGGTGTCCGGCGCCTATTTCGACCGGGACCAGAGCGGGCGCGACCGCGTGGTGATGGGGGTGAACAGCGAGGGCGTCACGCACACCGTGCAGGACCAGCTCAAGCTCAAGCTCGGCTACGACATCACCAGCACGCTGCAGGCGCAGTTCACCGCCGCCTACTGGCAGCAGGACCGCTCCAGCACCACCGGCAGCTACCTGCGCGATGCCAATGGCAATGTCGTATCCAGCGGCCCGGTCAATATCGGCGGCTACCAGTACGTGATTCCGGCCAACGCCTTTGCGCCCGGCAATGGCGAGGATGCGCGCTGGCTGTACGGCCTGTCGCTGCGCACGCGCAACCAGACGGGGTGGAACTTTTCCGGCGTGGCGTCGCTGTTCGATGTCAGCAAGGACGTGAGCCGCAGCGCCAGCACCGTCGGCAACGGACCGGGCACTGTGACGTATGGCGACGGCACCGGCTGGCGCACGCTCGACCTGAAGGCCGACTACCGCCCGGAGCGCCTGCAGGGCGGGCACTGGATCACCTTCGGCTACCACTATGACAACTACCGGCTGAGCAATACCACCTACAACACCTCGGACTGGCGCGCGGCCACCATCACCGCGTTCAACAATGCCTTCACCGGCAAGACCGAGACCCAGGCGCTCTACGCGCAGGACGCCTGGTACTTCGCCGAGGACTGGAAGCTGATCCCCGGCGTGCGCTACGAGCACTGGCGCGCCTATGACGGCAGCCGCAGCCAGCCCGGCGTGGACATCGGCTATCCGGTGCGCAGCGAATCCAACTGGTCGCCCAAGCTGGCGCTGGAGAAGGCGTTCGGGCAGGACTGGCTGGGCCGGCTGTCGCTGGGCCAGGCCTATCGCTACCCGACCGTCAGCGAGCTGTTCCAGGGCCGCATCACCGGCACTTCGCTGATCAACAACGATCCCAGCCTGCGGCCGGAACGATCATTCTCCAAGGACCTGACCTTCGAACGCACGGTGGACGCGTCGAACTTCCGCGTCTCGCTGTACGAGGACGATATCCGGGATGCGCTGGTCAGCCAGACCAACACCACGGTATTCCCCACCGTCACCAGCTTCCAGAACGTCGAGCGGGTGCGCACGCGCGGCATCGAGCTGGCCTATGACGGGCGCGATGTGCTGGTGCGCGGCTTCGACCTGTCGGCCAGCGGCGCCTACAACCATTCGAAGACGCTGGAGAACGCCAACAACCCGGCCTCGGTCGGCAAGTATTTCTACCGCATCCCGAAGTGGCGCGCCAACCTGGTGGGCACCTATCGCTTTACGCCGGCGTGGGCCGGCACGCTGGCGATGACGTATTCGGGCCGGCAGTACAATACGCTCGACAATTCGGACACCAACCCCGACACCTTCGGCGGCACCAGCAGCTTCCTGACCTTCGACGTCAAGGTGACGTACAAGCCCGCAAAGAACGTTCGCCTCGGGCTTGGCATCGACAACCTCACCGACCAGCGCTATTACGTCTACCACCCGTACCCGGGCCGGACGTTCTATGCGGAGGCGAAACTCTCCTTCTGAGCACGTGAACACGCTGACTCCAACCCTGCCAGGCGCGCGCCGCGCTGTCCGCCTGATCGCTGCCGGACTGGTGGCTTGCGCCACGCTCGCGCCTGTCGTCGCGGCCGCGCAGGAGCATGGCGCTCACGCCAGCCACGGCGCCCAGGCCAAGCCGAAAATGAGCGAACTGGGCACCGGCGCCGCCTTCGATCGCGACGGCAAGCTGTGGATCGCCTACAAGGACGGCCAGCATGTCGCGGTGCGTTCGTCGACGGACTACGGTCGCAGCTTCAGCGAAGCGCGGCATGTCAACGCCACGCCGGAGCCCGTCGCCGCGGATCATGAAAGCCGCCCCAAGGTGGCCACCGGCGCCGACGGGGAGGTCTACATCACCTGGACCCAGCCGCTGCCCAAGCCATGGACCGGCTTTATCCGCTTTGCGCGCTCCAGCGACGGCGGCAAGACCTTTGCCGAACCGCTGACGGTGCATGCCAATCGCGACCAGATCGCGCACCGCTTCGACGCCCTCGCGGTGGACCCGGCCGGGCGCGTCTTCGTCAGCTGGATCGACAAGCGTGATGTGACCGCCGCGCAGGCGCGCAAGCAGCCGTATGCCGGCGCCGCGATCTACTACGCTGTCTCCGCCGACCAAGGCAAGAGCTTCCAGGGCGACTACAAGATCGCCGACCAGTCTTGCGAATGCTGCCGCATCGCGCTGACGCCCGCGCCCGACGGCAGCATGCTGGCGCTGTGGCGCCATGTGTTCCCGCCCAACGCGCGCGACCACGCGCTGGCGCTGCTTGGCGCAGACGGCAAGGCCACGCCGATGCAGCGCGCCACCTTCGACGACTGGCGCATCGACGCGTGCCCGCACCACGGCCCCGGCGCGTCAGTGGCGCCGGACGGCACCGTGCACATGGTCTGGTTCAGCGTGCGCGACGGCAAGCCGACGGTGTCGGTGGGCCGCTGGCGCGACGGCAAGCTGCAGGCGCAGCGCCCGCTCGACGACGCGCGCGCACAGCATGCCGATATCGTCGCGCTGAACGACAACGACATCGCGGTGGTGTGGAAATCGTTCGACGGCCAGCAGACGCGGCTTTCCGCCATGCTGTCGCGCGACGGCGGCAAGACCTGGCAGACGCGCAAGCTGGCCGGCACCGAACGCGACTCCGACCAGCCGCACCTGCTGCAGCACGCCGGCCGCGCCTACGTGCTGTGGCGTACCGAGGCCGATGGCTTCCAGGTGTTCGCGCTCGGGCAGGAGGGCGCATGATGCGATCGCGCCGCCAACTGCTCGCCGCCGCTATGACCGCCGCCGTTGCCACATGCGCGCTGATGCTCGGCACCGCCAATGCCGCCGACCGCGTTGCCGTGTTCGAATCCGCCAACGCCGCGCGCATCGCCGCCAGCCAGCAGGGCAAGCCCTTCGTGCTGGTGGTGTGGTCGCTGGATTGCGTCTATTGCAAGCGCAACTTCGACGCCATCGGCAAGCTGCGGGCGCGGCATCCGGACTTGCGCGTCGTCACGCTGGCGACCGACAGTGCCGACGCCTCGCCGCAGGTGCAAAAGATGCTCGAACGCGTCCGGCTGACGCGCAATGCGTGGGTGTTCGGGCACGAGCCGCAGGAGCGGCTGCGCTATGCGGTCGACCCCGACTGGATGGGCGAAATGCCGCGCACCTACTTCTATCGCGCCGACGGCCAGCGGCAGGGCGTGTCCGGCGTGATCAGCGAAGGTGACTGGGCCAGGCATCTGCGCTGGGCCGGCATCGCGGGCTGAAACCGCAGCGGCGCCGGCCCGGCGCCGCCTTTCACGGCATCGCTCAGGACAGTTCCTTCGGCAGCTTGCCGCCGTTGGCGGCCAGCTCCTGCATCAGCCGCTTGTGCAGCCACACGTTCATCGCCGCGGAGTCGTTCATGTCGCCGCTGTAGTGCAGCTCGCGCGCGAGTTCCTTGCGGTGTTCCAGGCTGCTGTCGATGCCAAGCACCTTCATCGTATCGACGATGGAGGTGCGCCAGTTCAGCGTCTGCCCGCTCTGCTGCGCCATGCGGTCCATGATGGCCTCGACGTCCACACCCGACAGCGGTGTGGCTTGCGTCCCTGCGGCGGTCGCACCGGTAGTCCCCTGGACGTTGCCCGCGGGCGCCGCGCCGGTGCCGGCGGTTGGCGCGGTGCCGCCCGGCGCGCCCGCTGAAGTCGGCGACCCAGCGGCGGGTGGGGTGGTGGTCGCGGTGGTGGTGGCCGCCGGCTTGTCCTTGCCCAGCAGCTTGTTGAGGATGTCCTTGAAGATGCTCATGGCGGGCTCCTGAAGGGTGAACGGGGCAGCAAGCCCTTGCAGGTTCCGGGCCACCGTCGCGGTATCGTCTTTGCGCGGCTAAGCCGCACCGTTTGTAAATGGTGCGTGTAGCGCGTCCGGCTTCCGCGCCGGCAGCGCTGGCGTCGGCTGGTTCTTCCTGTTCAGCGCAGTCCTGCGCGTTCCTCGTTCGAGGGATCGGTAGTTTCCCCACTCTTCCTGCGTGGCCAGCAGCGTCTATGATTCGGGCGGGTTGGTTCAATAAAGAAACAGATGTTCAAATATGAACACGCAGCGACCGCGACAGATGAAAGATCTGCGGTGGTCCAAGGAGGAAACATGATGAAATTCCGCATCGCCGCGGCCGCGCTGGCAGCTGCGCTGCCGCTGGTGGCGGCAGCGCAGTCGGTGACCCTGTACGGCGTCATCGATACGGGCGTGGAATACCTGAACCACGTCGGCGCGGCGGGCCACGCCCTGGTGCGCCAGCCGTCGTTGGCCGCGACCGTGCCGTCACGCTGGGGTTTGCGCGGCACCGAAGATCTCGGCCACGGACTCAAGAGCGTGTTCGTGCTGGAATCGGGCTTTGCACCGGACTCCGGGGTGTCGAACCAGGGCCCACGCCTGTTCGGGCGACAGGCCTTCGTCGGGCTGAGCGGCCCGTGGGGGCAGGTCGGCTTGGGGCGCCAGTACACCATGCTGTTCTGGGCCAGGCTGGATACCGACATCCTGACCTCCAACGTTTATGGTGTCGGCTCGATCGACAGCTATATCCCCAACACGCGCGCCGACAATGCGGTGTCGTACAAGGGCAAGTTCGGCGGCGTCACGGTCGGCGCGACGTACAGCCTGGGCCGCGATGCCGTCAATGCCGGCCCCGGACCGGCGGGCACCAATTGCGCGGGCGAGAATCCCGCGGATGCACGCGCCTGCCGCGAATGGTCGGCCATGCTGATGTACGAGACCGACTGGTGGGGCGTGAGCGCGGCCTACGACTCCCTGCGCGGCGGGCCCGGCGCGTTCGGCGGCCTGACCCGCAGCAGCCTGAAAGACGATCGCTTCTCACTGGGCGGCTACATGCTGCTGCAGCGAACCAAGCTGGGCCTCGGGCTGCTGTCGCGCAACAACGAGGCGAGCGCCACCCCGCGCAGCGATCTATGGTTCGCGGGCGCCTCGCATGACCTCACGCCCGCGTTCAACCTCGCTGGCGAAATCTATTACCTGCGCTATCGCCACAGCGCGAACCGGGCCTGGCTTGGTGCGATTCGCGGCACCTATGCGTTCTCGAAACGCACCTCCGTCTACGCGACCGCGGGCTATATCGACAATCGCGGCCAGTCGGCGCTGTCGGTCAGCGGCGGCAGCCCGGGAGGCAATCCGGCACCCGGCGGCAACCAGGCCGGCGTCATGCTGGGCATCAAGCAGATCTTCTGAGCCGTTGCAGTCTTCTTTCAAAAGGTAGAACGATGAAATCCTCACGCTTGCTGTCGGTGCTGACCGGCATCGTCCTGATGTGCGCCACGGCGCTTTCGTCCGCAGCGCCCGCGGCGGCGCCTGTGGCTGCCACTGACTATTTCCGCGTGACGCTGCTGGGTACGGGCACGCCGGTGCCTTCGCCCGCCCGCGCCGGCTACAGCACGCTGGTGGAGGCCGGTGGCCAGAAGCTGGTCTTCGATTTCGGCCGCAACGTATCCGTGCGGCTGTGGCAGCTGCGCATTCCGCTGGGCAGCGTCGATGCGCATTTCCTCACGCACTTTCATTCCGACCACCTGGTCGGCCTGCCCGACCTGTGGCTGACCGGCTGGCTGCGCCCGCCCTACGGCCGCCGCGACCGGCCCATGGCGCTGTATGGCCCGGCGGGAACGCGCGCGCTGGCCGAGGGCCTGCGCCAGGCCTTCGCCGCGGACATCGCGATCCGGCACAAGGACGAGGGCAGCGCGCTCACCGGCATCACCATCGATGCGCATGACGTGGCGCCCGGCGTCGTCTATGAGAAGAACGGCGTGCGCGTGACCGCCTTCGAGAACGATCACGGCGACCACATCCGCCCGTCGTATGGCTACCGCATCGAGTATCGTGGCCGGGCGGTGGTGCTGTCGGGCGATACCCGTTTCAGTCCCGCCGTGGTGGCGCAGGCCCGGAACGCTGACGTGCTGGTGCATTGCGTCACGCTGATCCCCGACGCGCTGCTGGCATCGAACCCGGCGTACCGCGCCATCTACGACCACCTGTCTTCGCCGGAAGATGCCGCGCGCGTGTTCCAGGCCGCGGCGCCGAAGCTGGCCGTGTTCAGCCATATCGGCCTGAACGGCGATGCCACCGTCGGCCAGATCGTCGAGCGGGTCCGCAAGACCTACGCCGGTGAACTGCTGGTTGGCGAAGACCTGACCCGCGTCGACATCAGCCTGGAGGGTCGCGCCGGGACGCCGGGCGGCATTGCGGTGTGGCAGGAGAAGCAATAAGCCACCCGGCGCGTGCCGATACGATCAGTCCGGCTTGATCCCTGCCCGCGCAATGATCGGCCTCCAGCGCTGCTGCTCCTGCGCGATAAAGCGCGAGAATTCCGCCGGCGTGCCGCCCACCACGATGGCCGCGTCCGCGCTCAGGCGTTCGACCGAGCTCTGGCTCTTCACGGCTTTCATGGTGGCGTCGGCCAGCTTGTCGGCGGCGGCCTGCGGCAGCGATGCCGGCGCCAGCAGGCCGTACCACTGCGTCATCTCGAAGCCGGGATAGCCTTGCTCGGCCACCGTGGGCACGTCGGGCAACTGCGCGATGCGCTGGGTGGTGCCGGTGGCGATGCAGCGCACCTTGCCGGCCTTGATGAACTGGAGGATGGCGGGCGCGCCGACCGCGGCGGCGTCGAGCCGGCCGGACAGCAGGTCGGTGATCTGCGGGCCGCTGCCGCGGTATGGCACGTGGGTGATAAAGGTGCCGGAGGCGGCCTTCAGGTATTCGAAGGCGAGGTGGCCGGCACTGCCATTGCCGGCCGAACCATAGTTGAGCTTGCCGGGCTTGCTCTTGGCGAGCGCCACGAATTCCTTCAGGTTCTTCGCGGGCACGTCGGGATGGACCACGTACAGGCTCGGCACCTTGGACAGCAGCGAGATCGCGCGGAAGTCCTTGACCGGGTCATACGGCAGCTTCGGGAAGATGAAGGGATTGACCGCCAGCGTGCCGATATGGCCGAGGATCAGCGTGTGGTTGTCATCGGCGCGCGCGACTTCGCCCATCGCGATATTGCCGGCGGCACCCGGCTTGTTCTCGACGAACACCGACACGCCCAGCAGCTTGGTCAGCTCCGCCGCGGTCGAGCGCGCGACGATTTCGGAACTGCCGCCAGGCGCGAACGGCACCACCAGCCGGACCGGCTTGGCGGGCCAGGCCTGGGCGCGGGCGAGCGTGGGCGCCAGCGCGCACGCGCCCAGCGCGGCGCTGGCCTTGAGCAGTTGGCGGCGAAAGGGATTGGCTGCGGTCATGCTGGTCTCCTCGGGTTGCGGTAGCCGGGCCGTGAAGCGGCAGGCGATTAAGTTGTTATTCGGGCCGGATGTTGCCGTCGCGGATCACCTTGGCCCATAGCCGCGCCTGGCCGTCGATGAACTGTCGCGCTTGCGCCGGCGGCGCCGCCACGACCTCGCCACCAAGCTCGGCCACGCGCTGCCGGATCTCGGCGCTGGTCATGACCTTCTGCAGCGCGTCGGCAAGCCTGGCGGCGACCGGCTCCGGGGTCGCGGCGGGAACGAAGGCCGCGTTCCATTCATACACCTCGTAGCTGGCCACGCCGGCTTCCTGCATGGTCGGCACCGCGGGCAGCGCCGGGGTGCGCGAGCGGCTGGTCACCGCCAGCGGCTTGAGCTTGCCGGCCTGGATGTGCTGCAGGCTCGAGGCCACGTTGGCAAAGAACAGCGGCACCTGGCCGGCGATGACATCGGTCATGGCCGGGCCGCCGCCCTTGTAGGGCACGTGCAGCAGGTCGACGCCGGCGCGCTGCTCGAACAGCACGCCGGCCAGATGCTGCGCCGAGCCGTTGCCCGAAGACGCAAACGCCACCGAGCCGGGCTTCTGCCTGGCCATGGCGACGACATCGCTGACCTTGCCCGCCGCAAAGCTGGCGGTGGCGACCAGCACATTGGGATAGCGCGCCAGCACGCCGAGCGGCCGGAACGCCTTGTCCGGATCGTAGGGCAGGCGCGGATAGAGGCTGGGATTCACGGCATAGGACGAGGCATCGACCATCACCGTGTAGCCGTCGGCCGCGGCCTTGGCGACATAGGCTGCGCCGATCTGCCCGCCGGCACCCGGCCGGTTCTCGACCACCACGGTCTGCCCCAGTTCGCGCCCCAGGCCGGGCGCGATCAGACGTGCCATCAGGTCAGCGCCGCCGCCCGGCGGGTATGTCACCACGATGGTGATGGGACGTGCCGGCCAGGCCGCGGCGTTGTCGGCGGCCTGTGCCGGGGTGGCGATGGCGATCATGGCGGTGGCCGCAGCGGTGGCTGCAGCGGCAATCGCGTGGCATGCGCGCATGGGTCTGTCTCCTTGGCGACGGTCCATAACGGTGCTCAGCGGACGTCGGCGGTATAGCGAAAAGCAAAGGCGTCGCCGCGCGTCAGGCGATACTCGACGCAGTGGCCAGCCAGGTCATAGGCGTGGCGCGTGACCACCGCGCACGGATGCGCATCGGGCAGTGACAGCAACGCAGCCTCGTCCGCCGCCAGCGTGCGGAAGGTCACCTCGTCGACGGCACGATGGACCGTGACGCCGCAGGCGCTGCCCAGCAGCGGGTAGAGCAGGTCGCCCCACTGCGCCGGCGGCAGCTGCTGCAGGGCTTCGCAGCGCGGCAGCGGCAGCCAGATCGACTCCAGCAGCCGTGGCGTCTGCTCCAGCCAGCGGCGGCGCGAGATCGCCAGCCCGCGCGCGCCACTTGCAAGCCCGAACCGCGCCGCCATGGCCTTGTCCAGCCGGACGGCGCGGCACGACAGGATTTCAGAGCGGGGCACCACGGGCGCGCCATCGGCGCCGCCGAAGCGAAAGAAACGCATCAGGCTGGCGCCGCTCAGCCCCTTGCGCACGAAGGTGCCCTTGCCCTGCACGCGCTCGAGCAGGCCTTGCTGGACCAGCACGGCGATGGCCTGGCGGATGGTGCCCAGCGCAATGCCGAACTCCCTGGCCAATGCGCCTTCGGCCGGGATGGCATCGCCTGGGGCCCAGGCGCCGCAAACGATCCGGTCCTGCAATGCCGCCGCAATCTGGCCGTAGCGGCTCAGTCCCGCGGTGGCGTTGGTGTTCTGGAGCGCTGCGTTGTCTGGCATGCCGAAGCCGTGCTAAATTGATTGAGTGCTTATGTCCTCTAGAGGACTAGAATACTGACGCGGGTCTGGATGCCATATCCGGATATACCCGCCCCACGGAGGCTTGATGATGAGCAGGCGCGCTTCGCCGCTGGTGGATACCCATTTCCACGTCTTCGATACCGGCGTGGCCTCGGCTTCGGCGCGCTACCGGCCGGCCTATGCCGCTGGGCTGCATGACTGGCAGGCGGCGCTCGGCAGCCTGGGCGGGCTGGACGGCCAGGGCGACCTGTATGGGGTGGTGGTGCAGACCAGCTTTCTCGGCACCGACAATACCGCGCTGCTGGCCGCACTGCGGGCGCGGCCCGGCCGCCTGCGCGGCGTGGCGGTGATCGACCCGACCTTCACGGACGCGCAGCTGACAGCGCTCCAGGCCGCCGGCGTGCGCGGCATCCGCCTGAACCTGTACGGCGATCCGGAATGGCAACGCATTGCCACCGCGCCGTGGCGTGCGCTGTTCCACAGGATTGCGGCGCTGGGCTGGCACGTCGAACTCCATACCGGCAACGGGCAGGGCGCCATGGTGCTGGCGCAGCTCGATGCGGCGCTTGGCGATGCCGGCGCGCCGGTCGTGCTTGACCACTTCGGCCGGCCTGGCAGCGCCGGGATTGCGGATGCGGTCTTCGATGCCGCCATGGCAGTGCGCGCGCGCCGCCAGGTTTGGGTGAAAATCAGCGCGCCCTACCGGCTGGCATCGCCGCACGACTGGCCCCTGCTTGCGCAGCGCTGGCGCGACATCGTCGGCGATGACCGCCTGCTATGGGGCAGCGACTGGCCCTGGACCAATCACGAGGGGCCGCAGCGGCTGGACGAGTGCCGCGAGCTGGCCGCGTGGCGAGGGCAGGCCGATGACGGCGAGGCGGCGCGCGAGGCGTTGTCCGCCGCGCTGCGCTGGCGCAACGCGGCGGCGCTTTACGGGTTTGCCGTGGCGGCGTAGCGGTATCGTCGCGCTGCTACTTGCGAGGCTTGGCGCGCGTATTTTTCCTGGCCGCGGCGCGGGCCGCTTCCTTTTGCGCCGCTGCCGCCGCGCTCAACTGCTCCAGCCAGGCCATGCCCTCGACATACGACAGGAAATGCCGCAGGTATTCGGGCGAGGTCTCGCGCATCAGCGACAGCGCGCGATGTACGAGATGGTCGGTATTGAGCGGCCCGGCGTTCTCCGGCACCCGTTCCAGCGACTGGCGGAACTGCTGCTCGACGCTGACCCTGGCCCAGGTTTCGCGGAAGTAGTCGGCGAGGGTGTCGACCAGCGGCGTGTCGACCGCTTGCGCCGGTGCCGGCGATCGCGCACGGGCATCGTTCGAAGCCGGCGCGAGCGCGGGTTTGGCGCGCGCTGCGAGGTCGTGAACCAAGGCGCCCAGCGCGCTCACGGCTGGCGTTGGCGCCGGCCGGCAAGTGGTCTCGCCAGCGTTATCGGCGCTATCGGCGCTATCGGCGCTATCCGGCACGATGGCGGCATAGGCGGCGACCAGTTCCTGCAGGCGCGCCTCCAGCAACTGCCGCGCCGCGCCGCCGTGTGCGGCAGCACGGGCGGCCAGTGCCTGCATCAGCCGGAAGCGCACGGGGTCGGCACGGTCGGCGCCGCTGGCCTGCCAGGCGTGCAGTTGCGCGCGGGCGTCGGCCGCCGCGTCGAGCTCAGCCATGCGCCTTCACCGTGCCGGTGGTCACGCGCGGCACCGGCGAGATTTCCACGCGCCGGTTCTTCGCGCGGCCGGCGGCGTCGGCATTCGGCGTGACCGGCTGCTGCGAGCCGAACGCGGCCGAGAACACCGACGACGGCGGGATGCCCGCATCGATCAGCGTGCGGGTCACGGTCAGGGCCCGCTGTGCCGACAGCTCCCAGTTGTCGGCAAAGCGCCGGTTGCCCTCACGCACGTGCTGGTCGTCGGTAAAGCCGCTGACCATCAGGATCTCGTCGCGGCTGCGCAGGTAGGCCGACAGCGGCTGGGCCAGGCTCCTGAGCAGGTCGCGGCCTTCGGGCTGCAGCTCGGCGGAATTGAGCGCGAACAGCACGCTGCCGCTGATGCCGATGCGCCCGTTCACCAGCGTCACGCGGCCGGCGGCGAGCGGGCCGGCCAGCGCCTTTTCCAGGGTCTCGCGGCGCTGGGCTTCCTCTTGCCGCTGCTTCACCTCGGCTTCGAGCCGCGCCGACAGCTCCATCTGCACGCCGATGACCCCCAGCAGCACCAGCACGAACGCGCCCAGCAGCACCGACATCAGGTCGCCGAAGACCGCCCAGGCCGGCACGGTGGGCTCAACGCCGGCGTCGAGTTCTTCTCTCATGCCGCCTCTGCGCCGGGCGCCTGCGGGGTTGCGCGCTGCTGCAGGTCTTCCAGGATCTGCTTCTGCGACAGCATGCTCAGGTCGACCACCTCGCGCGCCTGCGCAACGTAGTAGGCCAGCTGCTCGTCGCTGCGCGTCATCGACTTGTCGAGCGCGGCCTCGATGCGCTGCAGGTGCTCGATCAGCTTGCCGTTCGATTCGCTGAACAGCTGCACCGCCACGCCGAAGGCTTCACCCAGGCTGGCCACCTCGACCGCGCTGCCGGTGACATGCGCGGCGATGTCGGCAAGCTTGCCGGTCGCGGCCTCGACCTTGTCGGTGAAGCGGCCGCCGACGCGCTCGAGCAGGTCGGCGGTGGTGGCAACCAGCGTATCGACCGCGGTGCGCTGCTCGGTAGAGGCGTGGTTGACGGCGTCAAGCAGCGTGCCCAGCGTCTCCATCATGCGGCTGCGTTCTTCCAGCATGGCGTGGTCGCGCGCCATGCCTTCGGTCAGTTTCTCGCGCAGCTGTGCAATGACCTCGGCGGCGGCGCGGGGCGCTTCGCTCGCAGCCTGCAGCAGGCGCGAGACTTCGGCGACGGTATCGGTGGCCTGGCTCTGGGCCTGCGCCGCCATGTCGCGCGCGGTGATGGCCAGCGTTTCGCAGATCTCCTGCTGGCGCGCGGTGGCATGCGCGCTGGCCTGCTCCCATTCGCCGCGCAGCGATGCCGCCATGGTGCCCAGCGTTTCGGTCCAGGCGGCCAGGCGTTGCGCGTCCTGCGCCACCAGTTCCGCCTGCAGCGCGGTGGCGGCCTTCGGCGCCTCGGCCGCGGCCTGCACCAGGCGGTCGATCTCGGCCAGGGTGGTGCTGGTATGCGCCTGCGTTTCGGTCGAGATCGTGCGCGCGGTCTGTGCCAGCGCCTCGCAGACTTCCTGCTGGCGCGCGGCGGCGTGCGTGCTGGACTGCTCCCACTGCTGGCGCAGCGTCGCGGCGATGCCGCCGAGGGTTTCGGTCCAGCCGGCGAAGCGCGCCGCATCGCGCTCGGCCAGTTCCGCCTGCAGCGCGACCGCGGCCTTCGGCGCTTCCGAGGCGGCCTGCACCAGCCGGTCGATTTCGGCGAGGGTGCGGCTGGCATGCGCCTGCGTCTGCGCGGAAATCTCTTGCACGTGCTGCGCCAGCGTCGCGCTGATTTCGTCCTGGCGCGCGATCGTGTGCGCGTTCAGCTGCTGCCATTCCTGGCGCAGCGTGGTCGTGATGCCGCCAAGGGTATCGGTCCACGCGGCAAAGCGCGCTTCATCGCGCGATGCCAGTTCGGCCTGCAGCGCGACGGCGGCCTTCGGCGCTTCGGCGGCGGCCTGCACCAGGCGGTCGATCTCGGCCAGCGTGCTGCTGGCATGCGCCTGCGTCTGCGCCGAGACCTCGCGCACGTTCTGCGCCAGCGTGGCGCTGATTTCGTCGTGGCGGCTGACGGTGTGTGCGTTCAGCTGTTCCAGTTGCTGGCGCAGCGTTGCCGTCATGCCGCCGAGCGTGTCGGCCCAGGCCGACAGGCGCTGCGCGTCCTGCGCGGCCAGCTGTGCCTGCAGGCCGGCGTGCGAGGCATCGACGTTGCGCACCAGCGCCGCGGCGTGCTCGCCGAACGTTGCCGTGGTGGCGGCCAGCGCCTGCTGGTTGTCGCCGGCCAGTTTTTCGCCGGCCTGCTGCTGTTGCGACAGCGCCTCGCGCCAGGCCTCGGCGGTGCTGGCCGCGACCGCATCGAAGCGGTTGGCGACATTGTCGAGCAGACTGGCCGAGCGTTGCTCAAAGGTCTGGCTGAAGCCATCGAGCGCAGCGCGCAGGTCCGCCGCCAGCGTCTCGCTGGTGCGCTGATGGCCGGCAAGCGCCTGGTTCCAGGTATCGGCGACACCGGCAGTGGCGCGCTCGAACCGGCTCGAAACGCCGTCCAGATGCTGTTGCACCGCCTGCGTGACGGTGTCGCGCAGCGCCGTGGTCTCGCGCGCCAGGCCGGCCATGGTCGCGTCCACCGCGGGCTGGATCGCTGCACCCGCGGCGCGGGCGCTGTCGGCGATGCTGTCCCTCAGCGATTGCTCCACCGATGACGCCAGGCGCGCATAGACCGCCTCGGTCTTGCCGTGGAAGGCGTCCTGGCTGGCCAGCAGCCGCTCGGCCAGGGCCTCGTGCTGTTGCGCCATGGCGCGCATCATGGCCTGCATCTGTTCGGCCAGCGCCGGCATCACGTCGGCCTGGCGCTGCAGCAGCTGCAAGGCCTGGTCGCGCTGGTGGTCGCGCTGATGGCCGCGCGAGTAGCTGCGCAGCGTGGTGGCAATGCGGGCGTCGAGCGCCTGCGCGGCCTGGATGCGCTCGCGCCGGCACAGCGCCGACAGCAGGCCCAGCATGGCCGAGGTGGCCACACCCGCGACCGAGGTGCCGAAGGCAAAGCCCAGCCCCTTGACCGGCGCCGCCAGCGAAGCGCGGATCGCCTGCAGGTCGGTCGCGCCTTCCAGCGCGATGCCGGTGCCGCGCAAGGTGGCCACCATGCCGAGGAACGTGCCGAGCATGCCCAGCAGCACCAGCAGCCCGACCAGGTACGGCGTCAGCGCGGGGCCGGGCAGGCCGACGCGTTCGCCTTCGACGCGCAGCCGCACGCGGTCGCGCAGGCTGGGGTGCAGGCGTTCCAGCCAGCCGCCAAGGCTGGCCGGCGCTTCGGCCAGGCCGGCCAGCGCCTGCGCCAGCGTGGCAGTGGCCTGCCGGTAGCGCAGCAGTTCCAGCGCGCCGCCGATGTAGAAGCCGCCGATCAGCAGGGTGACGACGAGCGCCAGGAAATTGGTGCCGGCATAGCCCGCGCCAATCCAGCAGACGACCGCCAGGCCCGCCAGGAACGCAACAATATGGGAGAGGTATCGGGTCATGATGTCCGGGTTAGCTGTCTTGCAGCGCCGCCAGCAAGCCTTCGACGGGCTGCCAGCGGATCTCGAGTTCGGCGAGCAGCACGCTCTGCATATCCTTGCGGAACACGCCCAGCCATGCGCCTGGGCGAGCCGCAGCGGGTTGTCCTGATGCCTGGGCCTCCGCCTCCAGCGCCGCGGCTTCGGCCTGGCGCAGCCGCTGGAAGTGCGGCTCCAGCAGGTTCGGCACCGCGCCCAGCAGGCTTTGCTCGCGCATGCCCAGCACGCGCTCCATCACCGCGTCGACCATCGCCAGCTTGGCCAGCGCCGGCGTGCGGGCCGACAGCGCCGCGCGCAGGCGCCCGCGCACGCTGCCGATGGCGGTTTCCATGGCTTGCTGCAGCGTCTGGTAACGCTGGCGATGGACCGCGTAGTCGACCTGCGCATCGACCGGGTCGGGGAGCGCCGACGGCCGCGCCGGCCCGCGCCGCCGCGCTGCCGGCGCCGCATCTTCGGCAATCGCATCTACCAGCCGGGCGCGCACGCGCGCGCATTCCTGCGCTTCGGTGCTGCCGCCGGCACTTGCCGGGGCCGGCGTGGCCGCAGCATGGGCCTTCAACGCAGAAGACAGCGCGATCGCATCCGCCCAGCCAAGCCATTGGCTCAGCTGGCTGGAAAGCGAGCTTGCAGGGGCGGGGGCGTCGGCATCGGTCAAGCGGGCCAGCAGGCGGACCAGCGTGGGTCCGCTCAGGCCTGTGCGCCGGGGCACTTGTAACATTCCGCTGGATTGGAAAAAGGCAGCAGTTTACACGCCCCGGGCAGTGGCGCGGCCGGCGGGGCTGGTGGATGATGGCGGGAATCCGCTTTCGACCGGTCCAGACAGGTCCCGGCCCATCTCGCCCCGATCCCGCCCAACCCGACACGGAGCCACGCCATGCAACCTGAAGGCCTGCCCGAAGGCTACCAGCCGCTGTTCCGCACCAGCCCGTTCCTCGACGCGACCGGCCCGTATTTCTACAAGCCGACCGAGCAGGGCTTCACGGTTGGGCTCAGGGTGGAGCAGAAGCACACCAATGCCTCCGGCACCGTCCACGGCGGGCTGGTTGCCACGCTGGCCGATGTCTCGCTCGGCTATGTCACCGCCACCTCGCAGCAGCCGCCGTTGCGCATGACCACGGCGAACCTGAGCATCGACTATGTCGGCACGGCCAGGGTTGGCGACTGGATCGAATCGCAGGTCGAGGTCATCAAGGCGGGCTCGCGGCTGGCGTTCGCGAAGGCGCTGATCAGCGCCGGCGGCAAGCCGGTGGCTAGTACCAGCGCGGTGTTTCTGGTGGTGGGTGCGCAGCAGGAATGATCCAGCGGCAATCCAGGCAGCCTAGTTTTCCGACCGCTGGCAGAACCGCAGCCGGTTCCCGAACGGGTCGGCCACCTGCAGCATCCGGCCCCAGCCCACGTCCTCGACACCGGGCCTGGCGTACGGATAGTCCCTGGCGGACAGCTCCCGGTGCAGCGCATCGATATCCACCACCGGCACGAACACGGTCGACCCCGGCGTGGCATCGCCATGGTGCTCGCTCAAATGCAGCGTCAGGCCGCTGCGCGTGACCTGCGCGTACAGCGGCAAGCCGTCTTCGAAGCGATGCTCCCAGTCGAGCGTGAAGCCGAGGAAATCCAGGTAGAACTCCATGGCCTTGTCGACCGAGAAGATGCGGAGGATGGGGATGCCGGCGGACAGGTTCATGGTGTCTGGTGCGGGAGAGGCGCGGGAATCTGGATGATAGCCGCCGCATAAGCATCGGCGGCAATCTTCGTTGTCTCGGCGCGGTGCTGCGACTAAGCTGGCGCTCCGACTTGCCTGCCTGGAGCACCGCCATGACCCCGACCCACAATTCCCGTCGCCGCTGGTTTCTCGCCGCAGCGGGCGCGGCCGCGGCCAGTGCGCTGCCCGGCGTCAGCCTGGGGCAGGGCCTGACGACATTGCGCATCGGCTACCAGAAGTCCTCCACGCTGATGATCCTGCTGAAATCGCGGCAGACGCTGGAAAAGGCGTTGGCGCCAAAGGGCGTGGCGGTGCAGTGGTATGAGTTCACCTCCGGCCTGCCGCTGCTCGAAGCGCTGAACCTCGGCAACATCGACCTCAGTGCCGACGTCGCCGACGCGGTGCCGCCGTTCGCGCTGGCGGCCGGCGCGTCGCTGACGTATTACGCGACCGAGACCCCGTCGCCGCAGGCGCAGGCGATCGTGGTGCGTGCCGATTCGCCGATCCGCGAGGTGGCCCAGCTCAAGGGCCAGCGCGTGGCGTTCGCCAAGGGGGCCGGCGCGCATTACCTGGTGCTCGAGGCGCTGGCGCGCGCGGGACTGTCGATCCGCGATATCGAGCCGGCCTACCTGAGTCCCGCCGATGCGCGCGCCGCGTTCGAGCGCGGCAGCGTGGCGGCGTGGGTGATCTGGGATCCGTTCCTGGCGGCGGTGCAGCGCCAGTCCAATGCACGCGTGCTGCGCGATGGCGAAGGGCTGTCGAGCTATCGCCGCTTCTACCTGGCGGCCACGCCGTTCGCACGTACGCATGCCGAGGTGCTCGAGGTGGTGTTCGACGCGCTGCGCGACGCCGGCGACTGGGTCAAGCGCCACCCGGCCGAGGCCGCGCGCTGGCACGCGCCACTGATCGGCCTGGATGCCGCCACTGTGGAGGCCGCGAACGCGCGGCGCAGTTACGCCGTACGCACGGTCGACGCGGCCGCGCTGGCCGAGCAGCAGCGCATTGCCGATGCCTTTGCCGTGCAGGGCATCCTGCCGCGCAAGGTGGCGGTGTCGGCCTCGCCGGTCTGGCGCAAGGCATAAGCCGCGGCGCGCTAGCGCAGGCCCGGCATCCGCTTGTCCGGCGGGGCGCAGCTAGCGCCCTGTAGGTCCCGGACCGCATCTCGTCGTCCGGCCGCAGGCTGACCCCGCGCGCGGCCTTTCGCTTCCATCTTTTCCCCCTGCACGCCATTGCTGGCGCCAGCGGCAAGCCAGCCGCCATGGCCAACCCGCCCACTGAACCTGCGACCGATTCGTAGGGAATAACCCTTGCAGGCCGAAAAATATATCACGACATGATGTATTGTTCGGAACTCCCGAAGCCGACGCCGCCTGTTGGTGTCGTCGCGTCGCCCCCCGCTTCAAGGAGCCTGCATGCGCATACGCAAGCAAACCGACTTTTATTCCGGCCTGATGTTCATCATCCTTGGCCTCAGCTTTTCCTTCGTTGCCCGCGGCTATTCGATGGGCACCGCCGCCAGGATGGGACCCGGTTATTTCCCGTTCTGGCTCGGCATCGTGCTGGCGCTGCTCGGCACCGTGGTCGCCACCGGATCTCTGTCGCACAAGAGCGAAGAAGACCGCATGGCGCGCTGGGACATCAAGACGCTGCTGTGGATCCTGGGCTCGGTGGTGCTGTTCGGGCTGGTACTCAAGCCGCTGGGCATGGTGCTGTCGGTGCTGGCGCTGGTGCTGGTGTCGTCGATGGCCAGCCATGAGTTCACCTGGAAGGGCGCCATCCTGAACGCCGTGATCCTGGTGCTGATCAGCACCGTGGCCTTTGTCTACGGCATCAACCTGCAGATGCCGGTGTGGCCGGCCGCTTTCGTCAACTAGGGGATATCGGATGGAGTTGCTGAGTCATCTCGCGCTGGGGTTTTCCACCGCGCTGTCGCTGCAGAACCTGGCCTATGCCTTCCTGGGATGCGTGCTGGGCACGCTGATCGGGGTGTTGCCTGGCCTGGGACCGCTGGCCACCATCGCCATGCTGCTGCCGATCACCTACACGCTGCCGCCGGTGGCGGCGCTGATCATGCTGGCGGGCATTTACTACGGTGCGCAGTATGGCGGCTCTACCACCGCCATCCTGGTGAACCTGCCCGGTGAGTCGTCGGCGGTAGTGACCACGCTGGACGGCTACCAGATGGCACGGCGCGGCCGCGCCGGGGTGGCGCTGGCCACCGCCGGGCTGGGCTCGTTCTTTGCCGGCAGCGTGGCCACGCTGATCCTGGCCGCGTTTGCCACGCCGCTGTCGGAGCTGGCGTTCAAGTTCGGCCCCGCCGAGTATTTCTCGCTGATGGTGCTGGGGCTGATCGGTGCCGTGGTGCTGGCCTCGGGCTCGCTGGTCAAGGCCGTGGCGATGATCGTGCTGGGTTTGTTGTTGGGGCTGGTCGGCACCGACGTGAACTCGGGCGCCGCGCGCTTCTCGTTCGACGTGCCGGAGCTGACCGACGGCATCAGCATTACCGCGCTGGCGATGGGGCTGTTCGGCTTTGCCGAGATCATCGCCAACCTGGAGCAGAAGGAGCATCGCGAGACCTTCACCGACCGCGTCACCAACCTGTTCCCGACCCGGGAAGATTTCAGGCGCATGATCCCGGCGGTGCTGCGCGGCACCGCACTGGGTTCGTCGCTGGGCATCCTGCCGGGCGGCGGCGCCTCGCTGGCTTCGTTCGCGGCGTATTCGCTGGAGAAGAAGACCTCGAAGTTTGCGCACGAATTCGGCAAGGGCGCGATCGAAGGCGTGGCCGGTCCGGAGTCGGCCAACAACGCCGCGGCGCAGACCTCGTTCATCCCGCTGCTGACGCTCGGCATTCCGCCCAATGCGGTAATGGCGCTGATGGTGGGGGCGATGACCATCCACAACATCCAGCCCGGCCCGCAGGTGATGACCAGCAACCCGGCGCTGTTCTGGGGCCTGATCGCGTCGATGTGGATCGGCAACCTGATGCTGGTGGTGCTGAACCTGCCGCTGATCGGCGTGTGGGTGAAGCTGCTGACGGTGCCTTATCGCTTCCTGTACCCGGCCATCCTGGTGTTCTGCAGCATCGGCGTCTATTCGGTCAACAACACGGTGTTCGACGTCTTTGCCGCGGCCAGTTGCGGCCTGATCGGCTATGTCTTCCACAAGTTGCGCTGCGAGCCGGCGCCGCTGCTGCTGGGCTTCGTGCTGGGGCCGATGATGGAAGAGAACTTCCGCCGCACCTTGCTGCTGTCGCGCGGGGATTTCTCGGTGTTCACCACGCGTCCGCTGTCGCTGGGCCTGCTGGTGGCCGCGGCGGCGCTGGTGGCGGTGGTCGCGCTGCCGTCGATCAAGGCCAAGCGCGAAGAGGCGTTCCAGGAGGAATAACGAGGGGGAGCGGGGGGCAAGGCAGTCTCGCATCAACGAGAACGACGGGCTGTTTCGTCCCTGGCGGACGAAACAGCCCTGGCCTTGCGCGGGCAGTGCGGCTGGCGCCCTGCGCCGCTTACCGCCAGGCCGTCAGATCACGCCCATCGCCGGATCGCTGACGGTATCCTCGCCGGTCTCCATGCGTCCGGCAAAGCGGCGCGAGAATGCCGGGCTGGCCTCGCAGCTAACGACGAAGTCGTACCAGTTGCCGCTTTCCGCCACCGGCCATTCCAGCGTTTCCACCTTGCCCGCCTTGACCCGCTGCGTCCACGGGCCGTCGTCGCGATAGGCCAGCGCCTTGACGGTGAAGGTCACGTCGGCATCGCCGTCGTTATGCAGCTTGACCTGGATCGTCGGCTTCTTGCAGGGGTTGTAGCAGACCTGTATTTCGGTTGAGGTGGTCGCCGTCTCGTTGAGGTCGCCGGTGAAGGCGCGGTGATAGCCGTTGGGGCCGAGCACCCACAGGTCGTACTTGCCGCCGTCGGCGTTGACATCCCACGCGTCGTCCAGCGCCTTGCCGGCCTCGACCACGTAGCGGCGCGGGATGCGGTCCAGGTGCAGCTTGTCGTAGACATGGAACACGGCGCCGGCCTGGTGCGCGCTGCCGTTGGCGAACAGCAGGCGCACGGTGCGCGACGCGGCATCGACGCGCGCGCTGGTATGCAGTTCATACGGCAGCTTGCGCGACGGGCGCGAGCCGGTGGCCTGTGCCGGCAGCGCGGGCGACGCTGGCACCGGGATGGCGGGCTGCGTCTGCTGCCAGGCGGTCAGGCTGGTGGCGTCGGCGCGCGTGGTGCGCCCCGCCAGCACGGGCAGCGTCTCGGTGTTGGGCGTGGCGAAGTTGAAGGCGCTGGTCAGGTCGCCGCAAACGGCGCGGCGGTAGGCGCTGATCTGCGGCTCCATCACGCCGAAGCGCGCTTCCAGGAAGCGCAGCACCGAGGTATGGTCGAACACCTCGGAGTTGACCCAGCCGCCGCGGCTCCACGGCGACACCACCCACAGCGGCACGCGCGGGCCCGGCCCGAACGGCTTGCCATCCTGCGGCGGCTGCTTGGGCGTGGCGGGCGGGTAGTTGAAGTACTCGTAGGCCATCTGCGCATCGTCCAGCGTCGACTTGCCGGCCAGCGTGCCGTCCGGGTTGCGCGACGGCGCCGTCGGCGGCGGGCTGTGGTCGAAGAAGCCGTCGTTCTCGTCGAAGTTGATCAGCAGCACGGTCTTGCTCCAGACCTCCGGCGATGCCGTCAGCGCATCGAGGATGGCCTGCACGTACCAGCCACCCTTGGCCGGGCTGGACGGCCCGGGGTGCTCGCTGAACTCGGCCGGCGGGATGATCCACGACACCTCGGGCAGCCGGCCGTTGAGAACGTCGTCGCGCAGCGACTGCAGGAAGCCGCCGTCGGGCATGGTGTTGCAGAAGCCCTTGGCCAGCGCACTGTACTGGTCGTCGATATCCGGGTTGTAGGGCGGATTGACGCCGGTGCCAGCGGTGTTGGACAGCTTGCGTCCCTCCGGCATCTTTTCCATCTCGGCGCGCCAGTGCCGGAAGCTCATCATCTGGTTGCAGCCGTAGTTGTCCGGCACGTTCTGGTAGACCTTCCAGCTCACGCCCGCGCCTTGCAGGCGGTCGGCGTAGGTCTTCCAGGTCCAGCCCTCGGTGGACGGGCCCACGTCGGCGCCGGCGTTGAACTCATTGATCATCACCGCGACGTTGTCGCCGGTGGGACCGTTGCTGCCGGTCCAGTAGAACAGGCGGTTGGGGATGGTGCCGGTGTGCATCGCGCAGTGGTACGCGTCGCACAGCGTGAAGGCGTCGGCCAGCGCGCGCTGGAACGGGATCTCGGCGTTGTCGTAGTAGCCCATCGACAGCGCCTTCTTGGCCACCGGCCAGCGGTCCATGCGGCCGTGGTCCCAGGCGGCCTGCGCATCGGGCCAGGTATGTGGCGTGCCGCCGGCGCGCTGGGCGTTGCCCTGCGTTTCATCGAGATGGTAGGGCGTCAGCGTATTGCCGTTGGCATCGGTCTGGTAGAACGCGTTCTTGCCGTTCGGCAGCGGGATCGCAAAGCGGTCGCCGTAGCCGCGCACGCCCTTGAAGGTGCCGAAGTAGTTGTCGAACGAGCGGTTTTCCAGCATCACCATCACGACGTGCTTGACGTCCTGGATGGTGCCGGTGGCGTTGTTGGCCTCGATCGCCAGCGCGCGGCGGATGCTGGGCGGAAAGCTGGCCAGCACCGCGGCGGCGGCGCCGGTGCCGAGGCTGGTCTTGAGGAACTGTCGCTTGGACGGATTGAAGGTCATGGCTTGGGTTGGGTCGTTCTGTCGCTGGATTGGAACGCGGCCCGCATCAGGGGGCGCAACGCGTGCTGCAGTTGCCAGGCTTGCCAGTGTGGCCGGGCTTGCCGGCCGCGTCCGGCGCGTTGCCGTTGGCGGCGCCGGGCTGCAGCGTGCCGCCTGCCGCGCCGGAGGAGTCGTCGCCGCCGCAGGCGGCAAGCATCAATGCCAGGGTGAGGGTGCCAGCCGCCAGCCATGGCCGGGCGGAATGCAACAGCAAGGTGGGTCTCATTGGTGCAGGGCCTTTTCTTCTGGTTGAGGGAGAGAACGATGGCCGCGCCCGTTGCGCCGACAGACGGCTGCACGCATCGGACTTCCGCCGCGGCGGAGGACAAGCGCGGGTCCGGCCGGATGCTGAGGAAATGGCCGTGGCTTGTCGCGACAGCGGGCGATTGTTGACGGATCAAGTGTCAGATGTTTGACAGTGAGCACTTTCGGTACTTTGCCTTTGTAACCAAAAGTGTCAGCAAACAGGCGTGGCAATTGCAGGCATTGCCGGGTTGCAGCCGTTCATCCGTTCAACCCGATACAGGAGATCGCTATGCCCGACACGCCCGACGCCAAGGCCAAGTCCACGTCAAACACCACATCCGCCGCCGGTATCAACGGCGCTCCGGCCGGCTATGGCGATGCCCAGCGCGGCGCAGGCGGAGAGCTGCACCAGGTTGCCGGCGGCGCGCATGTCCCGCTGACTACCAACCAGGGCGCGCCCATCGCGGACAACCAGAACTCGCTCAAAGCCAATCCGCGCGGCCCGACGCTGCTCGAAGATTTCATCCTGCGTGAAAAAATTACACACTTCGACCACGAGCGCATCCCCGAGCGGATCGTCCATGCGCGCGGCACCGCGGCACACGGCTATTTCGAGCTGACCGATTCGCTGGCGCAATTCACCACCGCCAGCATCCTGACCGAGGTCGGCGTCAAGACGCCGGTGTTTGCGCGCTTCTCCACCGTGGCCGGCGGCGCGGGTTCGATCGACACGCCGCGCGACGTGCGCGGCTTCGCGGTCAAGTTCTATACCAAGGAAGGCAACTGGGACCTGGTCGGCAACAACATCCCGGTGTTCTTTATCCAGGACGCGATCAAGTTCCCCGACGTGGTCCACGCGGTCAAGATGGAGCCCGACCGCGCGTTCCCGCAGGCGGCCACCGCGCACGACACCTTCTGGGACTTTATCTCGCTGACGCCGGAGTCGATGCACATGGTCATGTGGATCATGTCGGACCGCACCATCCCGCGCTCGCTGCGCATGATCGAAGGCTTCGGCGTGCACAGCTTCCGCCTGCTCGACGAGCAGGGCCGCTCCACCTTCGTCAAGTTCCACTGGCGCCCGAAGCTGGGGCTGCAGTCGACGGTATGGGACGAGGCCGTCAAGATCGCCGGCGCCGATCCGGACTTCCATCGCCGCGACATGTTCAATGCGATCCAGTCCGGCCACTTCCCGGAATGGGAACTGGGCGTGCAGCTGTTCACGGAGGGCGATGCCGCGAAGTTCCCGTTCGATCATCTCGATCCGACCAAAATCATCCCGGAAGAGACCGTGCCGCTGAGGATCATTGGCCGCATGGTGCTGGACCGCTGGCCCGACAACTTCTTTGCCGAAACCGAGCAGGTGGCGTTCTGCCCCGCCAATATCGTGCGCGGCATCGATTTCTCCAACGATCCGCTGCTGCTGGGCCGCTTGTTCTCCTACCTCGACACGCAACTGCTGCGCCTCGGCGGCCCCAACTTCAACCAGATTCCGGTGAACGCGCCCAAGTGCCCGTTCGCCAACCACCAGCGCGACGGCCATATGCAGATGCAGCGGCCCAAGGGACGCGTCGCCTACGAGCCCAACTCCCTGTCCGACAATTCCCCGCGCGAGGCGCCCGACCTCGGCTTCCGCCACGCGCAGGTGCCCGAGCGGGGCGACAAGGGCCGCATCCGCGCCGAGACCTTCGCCGACCACTACAGCCAGGCGCGCCTGTTCTACCGCAGCCAGACCCGCGCCGAGCAGGCGCATATCGCCTCGGCGCTGGTGTTCGAGCTGTCGAAGGTCGAGCACGTGCATGTGCGCGAGCGCATGGTGGCCCACCTGCTCAATATCGACCCGGACCTGGGCCGGCGCGTGGCCGATGGCCTGGCGCTGGACCAGGTCCCGGAGCCGCTGCCCACCGCCGCGCCGGTGCAGGACCTGCCGCCGTCGCCGGCGCTGCAGATCATCGGCAAGATGAAAGACACGCTGCAGGGGCGCGAGATCGGCATCCTGGTCGCCGACGGCTCCGACGGCGCCACCGTCGAGGCGATCCGCCAGGCGGCCAGCGCCGCCGCCGCTACGGTGAAGATCGTCGCGCCCAAGGTCGGCGGGGCGGTGCTGGCGGATGGCACCAAGCTGCCGGCGGATGGGCAGTTGGCCGGGACGCCGTCGGTGATGTTCGATGCGGTGGCCGTGATCCTTGGTGCCGATGCCGCCACCATGCTGGTACAGGAGAGCGCGGCGCTGGACTTCGTCTGCTTTGCCTATGCGCACCTGAAGGCAATCGCGGTCGATGCCGGCGGCGAGGTACTGCTCACGCACGCCAACCTGAAGCCGGACAACGGCATCGTGCCGGCCAGCGACCCGGCGCGGTTTATCGCCGCGGCCAAGACGCGGCAATGGGATCGGGAGCCGCAGGTGCGGATGCTGGCCTGAAGCCTCGTGCTCCGGCGGCCAGGGGCCTCTTACGGGTACGCTCCTTGCACGCGCCCCCACGGCGCCGGCCCGCTGCCGCGCTGTGGCGGCGGGTCGGCGCTTCCTAGTTGAAGCGCAAGATGAGGAGTGCAAGATGACCACGCGTAACCAGCAGCAAGGCAAGTCCGGAGATGCCGGCGGCATGCCCAACCCGATCGAACTGCAGCGTGCGCTCAAGGGCGTGGATTACCCGGCCACGCGCGAGCAACTGGTGGACAAGGCTCGCGAGTCAGGTGCCGATGAGGCCATCACTCGCGCGCTGGAGGAGATTGATGACCGCGAGTATGAAGATCCGGCCAAGGTGTCCGAGGCCGTGGGGCGTCGACATTGAGGCGCTGCATTTCTTTCGCGGTAGCGTTGTAAAGCGCGAAGGGGCGGATGTCGATACTGGCGCGTACCTTGGATCACGAGCATTCAGGCCAATTGCCCGCACCGCGGCTGCGTTCCGGGACGCCCTGCCTTGTGCACACAACGGCAGACTGTGAATACGCAGGGCAGGTTAGAATCCCTTCTCCCTGTTCCTGCGTAGCTGCTGTCCATGTCCGAAGAAAAGAAGAGCCTGTCCGAAACCATCCGCGCCGCGATCGAGCAGGAGATTCTTTCCGGAAAACTACCCAGCGGCACGCAGCTGGAAGAGCAGCAGTTGCTGGCGCGTTTCGGCGTGTCGCGCACGCCGGTGCGCGAGGCGCTGATCCAGCTGGAGTCGGCCGGCCTGGTGGACCTGGTGCCGCGCCAGGGCGCGATCGTTTCTTCGATCACGCTGCGCGAGTACGTGGCGATGAACGAGATCCTGGTTCAGCTGGAGGCGCTGGCGGCCCGGCTGGCGGCGCGGCGCATCTCCGCGGCGCAGCGCACGTCGCTGCAGCAGGCGTTCGATGCATGCCGCACGGCGGCGGAGCGTGGCGATTCCGATCGCTACCGCGAAGCCAACGATGCCTTCCATGACGTCATCTACGCGGCCTGCTGCAACGACATCCTGTCGCGGCAGATCCGCACCATGCGCGCGCGCATGCGCGGCATGCGCGACCTGCGCTTCGAGAAGCCAGCCCGCATCCTGGCCTCGCTGGCCGAGCATGAGGCGGTGATGGGCGCGATCGTGCGCGGCAACGAGGACGATGCCGCGGCTGCCATGGTCCGGCATATCGCCACCGGTGGCGACGTCTATGCGGACATGATCGCGGCCATGCCGGACGACGAGGCCGGCGGCCGCCGCGGCCGCCGCTAGTCCCGGCGCTCCGCGCGCGCGGCTCAGTCCAGCTTGACGCCGGCCTGCTCGATGCGCGTCACCGCCGACTTGCCGTCGGCTGCGGCCCATTTGCCGAACTCCGCGGGCGACGCCGAGGTCGACACCTCGCTGCCGTTGCCGGCCAGCTTGGCGCGCAATTGCGGGTCGGCCATCACCTTGGTCGCGGCGGCGAAGAGCTTGTCGCGGATGCCGTCGGGCAGTCCGGCCGGCCCGAACAGCCCGAACCAGAAAGTAAAGTCAAAGCCCGGCAGGCCCATCTCCGCCAGCGCGGGCAGGCCCGGTGCCACCGCCGACGGCTTGGGCGTGGTCACGCCGATCATCTTCACCACGCCTTGCGTGCCCAGCGGCAGCACCGACGCCGCGGTGCCGAACGACAATTCCACCTCGCCCGCGGCCACGGCCTGCAGCGCCGGGGCGCCGCCCTTGTAGGGCACATGGGTCATCCTGGCTCCCGTGGCCTTTTCAAACTGCAGCGCGGCGATATGCGGCGAGCCGCCGATGCCGGACGACGAGTAGTTGAACTTGCCCGGCTGCGCGCGTGCCTTGGCCACCAGCGTCTTGACGTCGCCGACGTTCAGGTTCTTGTTGACGGCCAGGATCAGCGGCGACACCGTCAGCCGCGTCACCGGGGTGAAGTCCGTCGCCTTGTAGCGGGCCTTGTACAACTGCTGGTCGATGCCGTACAGCGTGGCGGTGGCCAGTCCCAGTGTGTAGCCGTCCGGCGCGGCCTGCGCCAGCGCCGCGGAGGCGAGCGTGCTGCCGGCGCCGGGCTTGTTGTCCACCACCACGGTCTGGCCCAGTTCCCTGGACAGCGCTTCGCCGAACACGCGGGCGACGAAGTCGGCAGCGCCGGCCGGCGTGTAGCCCACCAGCAGCCGGATCGGCCGGGTCGGATATTCCTGCGCGCCGGCGATGCCCGGCAAGGCCGCCAGGGTGGCGAGGGCTGCGCCGATGGCAACGCGCCCGAGAGCATGGTTCATGGTTGTCTCCTTGTTGTAGTCGCTGCCGCCGTGGGGTCGGGCGGTGCTCAGGACGCCACGCTGGCTTCGCGCAAGGCGGCGATGCCGGCGTCGTCGTAGCCCAGTCCGCGCAGGATCTCGTCGGTGTGCTCGCCCGGATCGGGCGCGGCGCGGGCAAAGCGTTCCGGGTGCGGCGCCGCCGACAGGTTGATCGGCGAGCGCAGCAGCGCAAGCGGCCCCAGCACGGGATGCTCGGCGGGGCGGGTCATGCGCAGGTGGCGCACTTGCGCGTCCTCGAAGGCCTGGCCGATATCGAACACCGGGCCGCACGGCACGCCGGCCGCATTCAGGCGCGCGGTCAGCTCGGCGGCGGTGAACGCGGCGGTGCACTGGTTGATCGCGGCGTCCAGCCGCCGGCGCTCGGCGGCACGGCCCGCGGCGGTCTGGAAAGCGGGGTCGTCCAGCAGCCAGCCGGCCTCGACGGTGCGGCAGAAGTTGGCCCACATGCGGTCGGTGCTGGCGGCGATATTGACCACGCCGTCGCGGCAGCGGTAGGTGCCCATCGGCACCAGCGTCGGGTGCGCGTTGCCTTGCTGGGTCGGCACTTCGCCGTCCACCGTGTAGCGGGTGGCCTGGAAATCCAGCTTGTTCAGCATGCCCTCGATCAGCGAGGTATGCACCCATTGCCCGCGGCCGGTGCGCGCGCGGTGCAGCAGCGCCAGCAGGATGCCCTGGCCCAGGAACATGCCGGCCGTGGTGTCGGAAATGGCGATGCCGACGCGCAGCGGCCCCTGGCCGGGCTCGCCGGTGACGGAGCTCAGCCCCGACATGCCCTGCACGATCTGGTCGAGACCCGGGCGCTCGCAGTAGGGGCCGTCCTGGCCGAAGCCCGAGATGCTGGCCAGGATCACGCGCGGGTTGATCGCGCTCAGATCATCGTAGGTCAGCCCCAGGCGTTGCTTGACCACCGAGCGGAAGTTTTCCACCACCACGTCGGAGCGCCGTACCAGTCGCGCCAGCACCTCCGCGCCCTGCGGGGTCTTCAGGTCCAGGCACAGGCTGCGCTTGTTGCGGTGCAGGTTCTGCTCGTCCGAGCCGCGCCGGCGCCCGGTCACGGAGCCGCGGTCCTGCGGCGGGGGCGGCTCGACGCGGATCACGTCGGCGCCCCAGTCCGACAGCAGGCGCACGGCGGCGGGACCGGCGCGGGCGATCGACAGGTCCAGCACGGTCAGGCCTGACAGCGGCAGGTCGGCGCACGCGGCGCCGGAGGCGCCGGGGTCGATGCCGGGTGGGAAAGAGGTCATGGCAATCCTTGGCAAGTGGATGGATTTGAGTATACAAATAATCAATATAAAAATACGTATACGGACTTTCCATGATGCGAAGCGTCGTGGGATCACGTAGGCTGTGGGTGTTCGTGGCGGCCCCGGCAACATGCCAAGCCACCGCACATTGCTTCCGGAACCCCCTGGAGTCCGTTGCAATCGACGCCAACACCAGCGAGCACGGCACTGACGCCGATCGTGGCAATCCCTGAGGATTCGTATGCTGACAGACGCTATCTGTATTAACAGGACCGGAGGCCCGGACGTGCTGGAGCCCTGCCGGGTAGCGGTTCCGCCGCCGGCCGCGGGAGAGATCCAACTGCGCCAGTCAGCCATCGGCCTGAACTTTGCCGACATCTACCAGCGCAAAGGCGCGCATGGCCCTCACGCCGTGGCGCCGTTCCCGGTCACGCTGGGCTCGGTCGGCGCCGGCGAGGTCGTGGCGATCGGGCCCGGGGTGGACGGCTTCGAGCTGGGCCAGCGGGTGGCCTGCATGCATCCGGGGGCGTACCAGGTGGTCCGCAACGTGCCGGCGGGCCGGCTCGTGCCCGTGCCCGACGCGATTTCCGCGGAGGTGGCCGGCGCCACGCTGCTGCGCGGCCTGACCGCCGAGTACCTGCTGCGCCGGCTCTATGCCGTGCAGCCGGGCGACGCGGTGCTGGTGCATGCTGCGGCGGGCGGCATGGGCGTGCTGCTGTCGCAGTGGGCGCGCGCACTCGGTGCGACAGTGATCGGCACGGTGGGCAGCGAGGCCAAGCGGGCGGTAGCGCTGGCACACGGCTGCCACCATGTCATCAACTACCGTGAGACCGGCTTCGTCGATGCTGTGCTGGCGCTGACCGGCGGCGCGGGCGTGGCCGTGGTCTACGACGCCGTCGGCAAGGACGTGTTCGTGCCGTCGCTGCAATGCCTGCGGCCGTGCGGCATGGCCATCAACTACGGCACCGCGTCGGGCGACGTTGAAGCCTTCGATCTGCAGTTGCTGCACGCGCGCTCGCTGATCGTGTCGCGGCCGACGCTGCGTACCTATATCGCCAGCCCGCAAGCGCTGGCTGCTGCCGCGGCCACGTTGTTCGACGCCGTCGCGGCCGGGCAGCTGCGGCTGGAAGTCACGCACCGCTACCCGCTGGCCGCCGTGCACGATGCGCACCGCGACCTGGAAAGCCGTGCCACCACGGGTTCGGCCGTGCTGATCCCCTGAACCGGGCGAGCCCAAACATGAAACTCTTCCATGGCTGGTTGTCGAGCGCGTCGCGCCGGGTGCGCTTGTGCCTGGCCGAGAAGGGCATCGACTACGACAGCGTGCCGGTCGACCTGGCGGCGCAGGAACAGCACACGCCCGCGTTCCTGGCAATGAACCCCAACGGCGTGGTGCCGGCGCTGGTGCTGGACGATGGCCGCTTCCTGCACGAGAGCGGCACCATTTGCGAATACCTGGACGAGATCCGCCCGTTGCCGCGATTGCGGCCCGATGACCCCTACCAGCGCGCGGTGATGCGCAACTTCGTACGCTGGACCGACGAGAAGGCGCTGCCGAACCTGCTGGTGCTGAACTGGAGCCTGGCGCTGCAGCCGGTTGCCGCGCAATGGAGCGATGCCACGCTGGCCGAGCGGCTGGCGCGCATCCCCACCGCCGAGCGCCGGGACGCATGGCTGCGCATTGCGCGCCAGCCCTATACCGAAGCAGAGAAACGCCGCGCGCTCGAGGCGCTGCTGTTGCTGCTGCCGAAGATGGAAGCGATGCTGGCCGATGGCGACTGGCTCTTCGGCGCGCGCTATACGCTGGCCGATATCGCCGCGACGCCTTTCATCGCGCGCATCGCCGAACTGGCGCCCGCCGCGCTGACGTCGGCGCCGGCCGTGGCTGCGTGGTGGCAGCGCGCGCAGGCCCGGCCCGCGTTTGCGCAGGCGCGGCTGGAACGCTTCGACATCGCGCTGGCACGCCGTGGCGCGCCGGGCGCCGGCGACCAATGATTTCTGAAGATCCCTACTGGAGAATTCCCCATGCAGACTGATGGTTCCTTGCCTTCGCTCGACATTGCCGGCCATGTCGCCACGATCACCTTGCGCCGCCCGGAAGTGGCCAACCGCCTGGGGCCGGACGACCTGGCGGAACTGCAGCGGCATGTCGAGGCGGTCAATGCCAGCGCCGTGCGCGTGCTGCGGCTGCGCGGCAGCGGCAAGTACTTCTGCAGCGGCTTCGATATCGGCCGGCTCGCGGCCGGCCAGCGCGGCGCCGGTTTCGAAACCCTCGTCAACGCGATGGAAGACTGCCGCGCCGTCACCATTGCCGAGATCCACGGTGGCGTCTACGGCGGCGGCACCGACCTGGCGCTTGCCTGCGACTTCCGGCTCGGCACCCACGCGGTCGACATGTTCATGCCCGCGGCGCGGCTGGGCCTGCATTTCTACCAGCGCGGCATGGAACGCTATGTCAGCCGGCTGGGGCTGAACCACGCCAAGCGCCTGTTCCTGACCGCCGAGCGCATCGATGCCGACGAGATGTTCCGCTGCGGCTTCCTGACCGAGCTGCTGCCCGCGGAGCGCCTGCGCGAACGCGCGGAGCAACTCAGCGAAACCGTGGCCGGCCTGGCGCCGCTGGCGGTGCAGGGCATGAAGCGGCATCTGAACGCCATCGGCCGCGGCACGCTGGATGCCGCGGCACTGGCCGCCGACATCGGCGCGGCCAATGGCTCGCAGGATATCCGCGAAGGTGCGCTGGCCTGGCAGGAAAAGCGCAAGCCACGGTTTACTGGAACCTGACGCCGTCCATTGGCGCCGCTGCATCCCCACGCCACCGTGCGCGACCATACCAGTGAGGTGGCAACGTCGCGATAGCTCATGGTCGCCGGCGACCCGCAGCGGGGCGCATCCAGCGCTGCGCGCACCGGCGGCGCTGGCGCGCCATCTCTTTCTCCCTGGCACATAATGTGCGTAGCATGCCAGCCGAAAGGCACATTCGAGCGGATCATCCGCCGGCACTGAGGGGAGACAATGAGCAGTTCAACCGACAAGTTCTCGGCCACCATGCGCGATGGCCTGGCCGATCTTGCCCGCCGCCTGCGCTTCGCCATGGAGGAGGGCGCGATCTGGCTGGACGAGCAGCGCATGATCCTGATCCACACCGCTGCGCTGGCCGCGCTGCGCAAGGAACTGGTGGACACCCTGGGCATGGAGCGCGCGCGCGGGCTGTTCACGCGCATGGGTTTTCATTCGGGCATGCGCGATGCCGAAGTGGCCAGGAAACTGCGCGCGGGCCACAGCGACTTCGGCCAGCTCGAGATCGGCCCTTGCCTGCATACCATCGAGGGGGTGGTGCGGGTCACGCCGGTCAAGGTCGATATCGACATTGCCGCCGGCATCTACGATGGCGAGTTCCTGTGGGAAGACTCGTTCGAGGGCGACGTGCACCGGCAGTTGTTCGGCATCGTCGACCAGCCTGCCTGCTGGATGCAGATCGGCTATGCCACCGGCTACACCTCGGCGCTGATGGGCCGAACCATCCTGTATCGCGAGGTGGAGTGCATTGCCTGCGGGCATCCGCATTGCCGCATCGTCGGCAAGCCGGTGGAAGCCTGGGAAGATGGCGCACAGGTGCTGGCGCTGTACCAGCCCGACCCCGTGATCGAGACCCTGATCGCCTTGCAGAGCGAGGTCGAGCACCTGCGCGCGCTGCAGGGCGGGCCAGCTACGCCGGCCGACCTGGTCGGCACCTCACCCGGCTTTCGCGCCGCATGGGGCCTGCTGCAGCGAGCCGCCGCCAGCAACGTGACGGTGCTGCTGCTGGGCGAGACCGGCGTGGGCAAGGAGCGCTTCGCGCAGGCCTTGCACGGCGTGAGTGCGCGCGCCGACAAGCCCTTCGTCGCGGTCAACTGCGCGGCGATTCCCGATGAACTGATCGAGTCGGAGCTGTTTGGCGTGGAGAAAGGCGCCTTCACCGGCGCGACCCAGTCGCGGCCCGGCCGCTTCGAACGCGCGCATGGCGGCACCTTGTTTCTGGATGAACTGGGCGAGCTCTCGGCCTCGGCGCAGTCCAAGCTGCTGCGCGTGCTGCAGGAGGGCGAGGTCGAGCGCGTGGGTGGCACCGCCGCGCGCAAGGTGGACGTGCGGCTGGTGGCCGCGACCAATGTCGACCTGGCCGAAGCGGTGAAGCAGGGCACCTTCCGCAAGGACCTGTATTACCGCCTCAACGTCTACCCGGTCACGATACCGCCGCTGCGCGAGCGGCTCGACGATATCCGGCCACTGGCGGAGCGCTTCGTGGCCCGCTACGGCGCGCGCCACGGCAAGCGCATCGTCGGCATCACCGACCGCGCGCTGGCCGAACTGCGCCACTATGACTGGCCCGGCAATGTGCGCGAACTGGAGAACGTGATCGAGCGCGGCGTGATCCTGGCCAGCCACGGCGGCCAGATTGGCGCCGACCACCTGTTCCTGCCGGGCACCGTGGCGCCGCCGCTGGATACCGCGCCACGGCTGGGCGCGGGCGGCACGCTGCCGGACCTGCGCGAAGCCGCGGTCCATGCGCTGCTGGACCAGATGTCAGAACAGCAGCTGGCGCTGGGCGATGTCGAGACCGTGCTGATGGAGGCCGCGATGCAGCGCGCGGATGGCAACATGAGCCAGGCCGCGCGGTTGCTGGGGATTACGCGGCCGCAGCTGGCGTATCGGTGGAAGACGCGGGGTGCGCGTGGGGGGAATGGGCACGGCGACTGAGGCCGCGCTTCCTTTCCCTTCCGCTTTTCCATTTGATCATTTGATGCAGGCGCTCCCAGGCCTTGCATCGCCCCGCATCCGCGCCATGCTGCGCAGCGCGAGCGATTTTCCGCTGCCGGATCAAGCCCTTTCCTCCTCCTGTCCCGCACGCGCTGCTGCGCCGCAGCGCCATCGCCCCCTTCGTTGCGCGCTGCCCGCAAACGCCCGCCCGGCGCGGCTTTTGATCATTTGATCAACGCTCGCGGACCGCATCATCAATTCATCGATGGCGGTCCTGCCTGCGCTTTCGGGTAAACGCGCACGATGGCCTCTGCCAATTCCCGGAAACCGTTGTGCCACAAGGCTTGCGGCCGCTGGCACGGTCTTCGCAGTAAGGCCCGCGTCCAGCCACGCCAAGGAGCGCGCGATGACCACCCCGTCGGTTCCCCTGTTCGAAGCCACGCCGCGCTATGTGCGGGTCGAGGGCCGTACCCCGGAGGGGTTCGTGCAATTCGTCTTCAGCGTGGCCGACCCCGAGCTCAACGTCGAACTGATCATGCCGGAGCCGATGTTCGAAGCCTTCTGCTGCGTCAACCGCGTGCGCTTCCTGCCTGCGCCTGAAGCCTCGCCGCAGCCCGAAGCCGACGACTGACGCGGCCCGCCTGCCGCCACATCACAACGAGAAGGGATACAGGAGACCAAGCGATGCAAGTCGATATCAAGACCCAGCAGATCCAGCCGCTGCGCCAGACCTACGGCCATGTCGCGCGCCGCTTCGGCGACAAGCCGGCGTCGCGCTACCAGGAGGCCACCTACGACGTGCAGTCGGAGGTGAACTTCCACTACCGCCCCACCTGGGACCCCGGCTTTGAGCTGTACGACAAGCGCCGCACCGCGATCGTGATGGAGGACTGGTATGCGCTGAAGGACCCGCGCCAGTTCTACTACGGCGCCTACGTGACCGCGCGCGGCCGCCAGCAGGACGCCGCCGAGAAGAGCTTTGCCTTCGTCGAGAAGCGCGGCCTGCTGCAGGCGCTGCCGGCCGAATGGCAGGAGCGCCTGGCCACGGGCCTGCTGCCGCTGCGCCATGTGGAGTGGGGCGCCAACATGAACAACTTCTATTGCGCCGACTACGGCTGGGGCACGGCGATCACGCAGGCCTGCACCTATTGCGCCATGGATCGCCTGGGCATCGCCCAGTACCTGTCGCGCATCGGCATGCTGCTCGACGGCAATACCGGCGTGGCGCTGGAGCGGGCCAGGGTGGCCTGGCTGGAGGGCGCCGCGTGGCAGCCGCTGCGCCGCTTCGTCGAACACACCTTCGTTACCGCGGACTGGTTCGAGACTTTCGTCGTCCAGAACCTGGTGCTGGACGGACTGCTCTACCCGCTGGTCTACCAGCACGCCGATGCGGTCATCGCGCGCGCCTGCGGTACCGGGCTGGCGGTGCTGACCGAGTTCATGAACGACTGGCGCGACGAGCATGCGCGCTGGGTCGACGCCGTGGTCCAGGCCGCCGCGGCCGAGTCCGATGCCAACCGCGTGCTGCTGTCCGGCTGGGCGCATGCCGCCGCCGCGCAGGTGGCCGAAGCGCTGGTGCCGGTCGCCAACGCACTGACCGGCGCCGACGGCGCGCAGATGGTCGCGCTGTGCCGCGAGCAGCTTGAAGTGCGCCTGAGCAAGCTCGGCCTTGCCGCCTGACCCATGGACCCTCGGAGCCTACCCATGACCGCCGCCGCCAACGTCTACATCGCCTTGCAGAACAACGACGACACCCGTCCCATCATCGACGCCATTACCGAAGCCAACCCGCATGCGGTGGTGTCGCAGTTTCCCGCCATGGTCAAGATCGATGCGCCCGGACACCTGACCATCGTGCGCGAGCTGGTGGCCGGCAAGCTCGGACGCGACTGGGACCTGCAGGAGATCCACCTGAACCTGGTCTCGCTGTGCGGAAACATCGACGAGGACGAAGACGCCTTCACGCTGCGCTGGAACGCCTGACCGCCCCGCGGCATCGCAAACAACAAGGAGACATCATGGACGCACGCAAGAAGCTCAACCTGCGCGAGAAGTACGCCTCGATGACGCGGGACCTGGCCTGGGAAACGACCTACGAGCCGATGGACAAGGTCTTCCCGTTCGACAAGTACGAGGGCATCCGCATCCACGACTGGGACAAATGGGAAGACCCGTTCCGCATGACCATGGATGCGTACTGGAAATACCAGTCCGAGA